>JAACDF010000255.1 GCA_009937065.1 Gammaproteobacteria bacterium
CCCAATCGCAAGCAAACTGAGGGCCACGATTTGGCGGTTTTGTCTTGTTTGAGACTTTGTTTTCATTGCACACCCCTAAATTTTTATATTGTTAAAATGGTCACAACTTTCAGATAGCGGTAGATATCTATACTTAAGAGTATGTTAATTCCAACCACGGGGTTCCATACGTAATGGCCTATCGATAAATAGTACGATGTTATTGAAAAAGGAGCCGTGGAAACGCAAATCTAACGATGCGCGTTTGCTACGCCCTACGCGATTTTGTGTGGCAGAGAGGTAAACTATGCTGACCTAATCGACGGGTGATACACCCAGACCAAGTCTGAAAAATAGCTCAGTGCAGGTTCATTCGTGCAAACTCGCTGCCATCTGCTCGAGGCCTCGAAAAATCTGCGTCTGATTGTTTCGTTTCATCTCGACCATTTTTGAAGAATCGCAATTACCAATGACGAACTCGTCTGAAAATTTGGCCAATTCGGGCAGGATAGCTGCAGCTGCCTCATCTGCAGTCAATCCTTCAGTCATTACGCCGTCTTCGGCACCAATTATCGACCCGTCGCCTGTCATAGCATTCGCCACGGCACCCGTTTTTACTAATCCGGGGATAATCGTACTGACCTTGATGCCGTGATAGGCGACTTCGGCTCGCAGCGCGTCTAGAAATCCGATGAGGCCGAATTTCGCGGCGCAATAGGCCGTTCTGAGAGGAACTCCAACCTTACCAGCGACACTTGATGTCCCCGCGATGTGACCAGAGCCCTGGCTAATCATGATGGGTAAAACCTGTTTCGTTAAGGCAATCGGGCCGATGAGATTGACCTCCAGCGCTGTACGATAGACATCTAAATTTATATCCGTACAAAAGTCACGGACCCCCACGCCAGCATTATTGATCAGCAAATCTATGCGAGCGAAGGCGTCCATGACCCGGTCTACGGCACCCGGCATGGCATCCAGATCAGCGACATCCAGGGTGACAACAAGCACGTCTTGCTGATCCGCTCCGGCTTCAAGGCAGCGGGCTTTTACGCGCTCAAGGTCCAGACTGTTGCGTGCAGAAAGAACCAGTTTTGCGCCACTCGCGGCGAAGGCAACGGCCATCGCCTCACCAATGCCTGCAGAGGCACCCGTTATCCAAACTACCTTTTGAGCAAACGAATCTTGATGACTGTTTTTTTTATCCATTTTATTGACCTCTATTTCTATGGCGTCATTTACCCTCAAACATCTTTCTCACGCTTCAAGCCTTTAATGACGCCTTTTCCTCACGAGATTTTAATAACGGCCGTGGTCAGCCGCAGTGCCAGCCTGGTGGTCGATTCCGAAGCCATCTGGAGCGGGTTAGACACCGATAAGGGTCATACTCCTTCTCCATACAGCGCCGCGTATCTAAGTCTCGGTCCCGATACCAATGAAGAAAGCCTCTGTTGCCACATATCGTCATGACACAACGGGGGCTCAACAACACCCATTAACAAAGAGATATCGATCAATAAACCGGATTCACCCCTTCATCCTCAAAGATGGGTCTCCAAAAAATTTTTGAGATCGCCCAGTGACGCCTCGAATTCAGATGACCCGGGTGCAGCCAGATAAGCGCCATGAGGAATGCCTTCAAAGACATTCAGATCCGCCACCACACCCGCGTCACGCAATTTCCTATGAACTTTGACGGTATCGCTTAACAATAAATCTCTAGTGCCCGAGACCAAGTAGGTTGGAGGGAATCCCGCGTAATCTCCGTAGAGCGGCGAGATCAGTGGATTTTTAAGATCGAAATCACCAGCATATAGTTTGGCGGCCGCTCGAATCACCCCCTCGACCGTCGGCAGCATATTGTCAACGTATTCATTGGTAGTAATGGTGTCACCCGTAAATAAGAGATCGGCATTAGGCGTGCCCACGAATAATGCGCCCGGCAAGTTCACCGTGAGTTCTTTTAATCGTAAAACTGTTGCTAATGTAAGGTTGCCACCAGCCGAACTTCCACCTATCGCGATGAGGCCCGCCGGGTAGCTGCCCAGCAAATCTTGATAGACCGCAACAAGATCGTCGAGAGCGGCTGGAAAGGGGCTGGCCGTTGACAGCGTGTAGTCGACGGAGACCACCTCAATGCCGGACCTGGCGGCGATCATGGCACCCTCCCGAGTAGCCATAACGCCTCCACCCATAAAATGTCCTCCGCCGTGCGCATGCATAAAAATCCGCCCCTGTAGGTCCGTTGCGATGCGAGAGGGTCGAATTTTAAACGCCCTGACTCCGGCTATTTCAATGGCCTCTATCTCAACGTCGAATAGACTTTCGTGAGTTTCAAGAGTGACGTCTCGGTAAGGCATCATCGCTTGTTCCGCCACGCGAAGAAGGTTTTGACGCAGATCATTCGGCGGGAAAGCTGTTCTCGGCTTAACTTGAGAAGACCCCAGTGAAGAGACAGCTTGATACGTTTCTTTACTTAGCCCTGCCGCGACCGATATTTGTTTTTCGGGGACCACCCAGTCGCCAAGGGCACTTGGCCCATAAGTGAAACCAAAAAGACCCAAAAAACAGACCCAAATCCCTCTGAACATTTCACCTATCGCTTTCATATCGAACTCGCGACTCCAGAACCGTAACAACCTCTCAGTTAAGCACGAAGTAAGAGCTCAGGCGCTAATACATAAGTTATTAAAAAATAGGTATTCGTTATTGTTCGACATCAAACTACGAATAGACACGTAACTTGAAGTAATAAATATTCGGGCCTGCGCGTGCAATAAAAAGCGTTTCAAATGCAAACCATACGAATGTTTTTTTTTCGTCTCGCACGTCGTTTTAATGGCACTAACTACGTTTACATTGTTGGTGATACTCCTCGAACATCAAATTCATCCGCGGAGACTCAAATGAATTACATGAACGCAACTACGAAAACCGAGGCGCAAATAGAAGCGTTGCTAGCAGCCGATGATGGCGGTCCAATCTGTATGGTTAACTTATTGAAATTTAGAGATAAGGCCGAGTACGAAGATGGGCGGGAGACCAATCTTTCTGGTGCCGAGGCGTATCAAATCTATGGCGCTGCGACCGGACCATTAATAAAGAAGCTGGGGGGCGATATTGTTTTTACCAGTGTATTTAAAGGAATGGTGGTTGGAGAGGTCGAGGAGCTTTGGGACGTGATGGCAATTGCCAAATATCCATCGCTGCAAGCGTTTATCGATATGGTTTCTTCAAGCGAATACCTGAGTGCCTACCACCATCGTATCGCAGGGTTGAAGGGACAACTCAATATTGCAAGTACGCAAGTCATTTAAGGCGAGGCTGAGCTGCGACACGAGAGATTTGCCGACTAATTAGAAAAACAGAGAATCAATATTTCTCTCGCCAAACGTTTTCAAAGGGGGTAGTCAATGTCAGATATGGAACAAAAGCTACGAGTCGAGTTAGCGGCGTGCTACAGAATTTTCGACTACCTGGGCTGGAGTGAACTGATCTACAACCACATTACGGTAAAACTACCTGGGCCAGAGCAACATTTTTTAATAAACCCCTACGGCCTCCATTACAGCGAAGTCACAGCCTCCAAACTCGTCAAAGTAGACCTCGACGGTAACGTCATTGGGAGCGCGCTTTACCCCGTAAACAGAGCGGGCATCGTGATCCACACTGCCATTCACGCCGCGCGCGCTGACGTGCATTGTATCGCTCACACCCACACAACTGCTGGCATGGCGGTGGCCTGCTCACAGGGGGGCTTGCGCGCCGATAATTTTTACTCAGCACTACTAAACAACCACGTTGCGTATCACCCGTTTGAAGGCATCACCGTAATGGAAGACGAGAGAGAGCGCTTGGTATCAAACCTAGGGGATAAAAGTCTAATGATTTTAGAAAATCACGGCCTCTTGTCGACCGGTCGCAGCGTTGCGGAAGCCTTCGTAAATATATGGGGTATGGAACGGGCCTGCGAGGTTCAAACACTCGCAGATTCCACCGGCCAACCGGGGATTCAAATTAGCGATGCAATACTCGCGAAATCGGAGCACTTAGCGGCCATACAATCGATGGGAGAACCCGCCGGGCAGCTTGAATTTGAGGCCTTCACAAGACTGATCGAGAAGATCGATCCCTCCTATAAAACCTAGTGCGTGAGACGGTAAAGTCCTATGTCTGAACAGACTCAAGAAACACAAAAAATTTCGTCATCCGACATGGGCTTCCTCTGTCTAATGACGTCCCTCAACATATTAAATATGCTCGACCGTAATCTCCTGTCGGCGTTCGCAAACTACATTGTTCCAGACCTGGGCCTCAGTAATACCGAATATGGTTTGCTGACAGGGTTGGTATTTCTCATATTTTACTCAATTGCCGGTTTGTACATGGGCATGCTGGCTGACACGGTCAACCGGATGCGCCTCATTAGCTTTGGCGTGGGTTTATGGAGTGCTTTAACCGCAGCCACGGGATTCGCTTGGAATTTTTTAAGTATGGCTATTCCCAGGGTGTTCATCGGCGTGGGTGAGTCGATCTTAACGCCAAGTGCGATGTCTCTTTTGGCCGATCGTTTTCCCCAGTCCCGCTTAGGCTTCGCCGCTGGCTTTTATTACTTAGGTGCGCCTGTAGGTGCGGGCGCCAGTTTTTTGCTTGCAGGCTACCTGGGTCCAGTTATCGGTTGGCGCAATTGCTTTTACATTCTCGGGACCGTTGGCATCGCACTTGCGATATTAGTATTCGTGACCAAGGAGACGCCCCGGCGCCACCTAATTAATGCCAAAGGCGCAAAGAAACAGCCCGGCATCAGTGAAATAGCAAAGATTGCATTGACTGCTATCCCAAAATCTCCCTCACTCATGGCGGCAATGGCGGGCGCTATGATACTGCATGTCATCATAGGAGCGGGTTACTTTGATCAACTTTGGTTTGTTCAAGAGCGCGGTTTCCAACGAGATGACATTGCCAAGCTAACCGGATTTATGGGGCTGACCGGAGGCGTAATCGGTACATTCGTAGGGGGTATGGGAAGCGACTTATTTACTCAGAAGACAGGGTATGGCCGATTGGCATTCCTATTTTTACTCCTACTAGTCTGCGCTCCCTTCATGATCGCGTTTCGATTGGCGCCGGGTGATTCCATTTGGATCCCACTCGGCCTCTTCCTCGGAATGTTTCAAATTGGGGCCTTTTTTGGACCATTTTTCGCTAGCGTTCAAGGGCTCATTCCGCCTGAGGTCCGCTCAACGGTCATAGCGTTCTCGATACTGTTGATGAATGTCATCGGGCTGGGGATTGGCATTACCTTAACGGGCGTCTCAGTTGATCTGATGACTGCTTATGGCGTTGATGAACCTTATTCAGTGACGCTTTTGTGGTTCACGGTCTTCTCGTTCCTAGCCATGCCTTGCTTTCTTTTTGCCGGTCTGCGCTACAAGCGAGACCAAGAGCGCCTAGGGCTGCTGGAATCCGGATGATCGTCTGAGAACGATAGGTAACCGGCAAACGACATCTCAGAGCAGACTAACTCCGACCGAGCGTCATTTTACTGCGGCACCATCTGCCCACCTGACGCTATCAATCGAATCCTTTGTAGGTCACAAATGAAGCGTTGGGTGCGCGTGTAGACCTAACGTCATTGGCCGGAAAACTCGCCTCGGGATACCCCATGGCAATGCAGATCATAATATTCTGATCGTCAGGTATCTGCGCATGCTCACGAACGACATCTGACTGCATGATTCCTTGCCCGTTAATGACACAACCTATGCCACGCTCCCAGGCCGCGAGTACGATGCCGTAGGCCAGTGCGCCCAAACCAAAGTGGGTAATTGCAGCTGGATCAAGATACTTATCGTAGGTAAGAACTAATGAGGCGGGGGCATCAAATTGTCGAAAGCCCCGCAACATCCAATCCATGCGCTTTTCCTTGTCCTGCCTCTCAATGCCCATCGCCTCGAAGAGCTGGATTGCCACATCAACTTGATTTTGCCGATGCTCTCCTTCGTATTCTTCTTTGTAGGGAAAATCACGAACATGAGGTTTACCCTCAAGCGTATTTTTAGTGTTCCCCTCACGGATTCTGTCCAGAACCTCACCGGCCACTGCGTGAATATGCCAAGTCTGGGTATTGTAGGAAGATGGGGCCCATTTAGCCGTATCGATTATCTCATCGATTATCTCCACTGGTATGGGATCTGATTTGAAACCCCTCGCGCTCTTTCTAGAGCGGGCAAATGTTGAAAAGTTCATGTAGGCCCCTTTCTAGTGAAAAATTTAACTTTTAAACAGTTTTCGACGTGCTCAAGCGACAACGGGTTCCGATGTTCAAAAATAGGCTGCAGGCATGTCGAAACACGTGCTCTCATTTATTTCTAATAAAGCTGCTTTCTGAACCGTCTGCGGCAGCTCTCTACGAATAAAATATTGCGCGGCAGAAACCTTTCCCTGATAAAAATCGTGTTCAGGCTCATTAGGGCACACGTCGCTAGTGCTGAGTGTTCGCGCAGCGACTACCGCCTGCCGCAACCAAATCCAAGCCATTACAACCTGCCCAAACATATCAAGATAGATCGTCGCATTAGCCAAACCACTGTCAGGATCTTCCACAACCCTCGGCAAGAGTGACTCAGTGACTCTATTGGTTCTCTCAATGGCCGCTCTGACTGGAGGCGCCAAATGAGCTATCTGAGGTAGGTTCTCAGCATCGGCAACCGTCTTGCCAACCTTCGCCAAGAACATCTGATAGCTTTCGCCGTTATTGAGTAAAACTTTACGGCCCAGAAGATCTAATCCATGGATGCCTTCAGTCCCCTCATGAATCGGGTTCAAACGCTGGTCGCGATATAACTGCTCCACGGGATAATCTCTGACGTAGCCGGCTCCGCCGAGCACTTGAATCGCGAGATCGTTGCTGGCGCACCCATATTTTGATGGATAGCTTTTTACAATTGGGGTTAGGAAATCTAGCAGTAGAGCAGCGTCTCTGCGGTCATCAGGCGAATCTGCGGTCTTACTATCTTCAGAAAGCGAGGTAGCGTACAGGCAGAGCGCTAAACTTCCTTCGGCATAAGATTTCTGTGCTAGTAGCATTCGGCGCACGTCAGCATGCTCAATAATGTTGACTTGGGGAGCCCGCGGGTCTTTGGTCGACGGCAAGCGACCTTGAGGTCGTTCCCGGGCATAGTCTAGCGACTCGAGGAAACCCCGGTAAGCAAGTGCAGAGGCTCCCAATCCCACACCGATCCTTAAGTCATTCATCATCTGAAACATGTAAAACAGACCGTGATTTTGCTCCCCCACGAGATAACCAACGGCTCCGCGGTTTTCCCCAAAATTTAAAACTGTCGACGTCGCACTCTTATTGCCCATTTTGTGTAAAAGGCCAGCCAAGGCAACGTCATTACGCGCTCCCGTCGTGCCATCCGTATTGACTAGAAACTTGGGCACGATGAACAACGAGATACCGCGAGTTCCGCTAGGTGCCCCCTCAATTCTGGCAAGTACGAGGTGAACAATATTTTCGGAGAGACCGTGATCGCCATTACTGATGTAGATCTTCTGCCCTCGAATAAGGTAGCTGCTGTCCTCATTCACATGAGCCGAGGTTGTAATATCGGCAAGCGTTGACCCCTGACCTGGCTCAGTCAAAGCCATAGTGCCTGTGCTTCTGCCATCGATCATGGATGCCAGAAACTGCGATTTCTGCTGCTCACTACCGAATGTTCTGATCAGATTACTCGCTGCATTGGTGACAAAATAATAGCCACTACTCCCTGAATTCGCGGCCTGAATGAGACCACCCGCCACCTTGCAAATGACGTCTGGAAGTTGAACGCCACCCTCATCATAGTCATAGCTCGCACCCAGGAGCCCAAACTCAACGGTGGCATCCCACGCCGCTTTGATTGGAGGTATCAGTTCCACTGCGCCATTTTCAAACAGTGGCTCGTGTTCATCGCCTTCCTGATAATGGTTCGCATAGAGGTTGGTCGCGATGTCTCTCACACCCGAAATGGTGGCGTCAAAGCTCTCTCGAGAATGGTCAGAATAACGCGGTCGCTCAAGAAGTCCCTCGGTATCGAGAAATTCATACAACAGAAAATCTATGTCGCGCTGATTAAGTGTATGGACGGTCATGAGACGAAATCTTTACCATTAAAACCAGATCGGGAATCTCAATTGAGCTTTATTTAGAAATACAGGTCTAACTACATTTCGGTATTAAGTGATAAGGCAATTCTATTAATGACGATCAGGGCGGAGCGAAGATTGATGTTAAGGTTTTGAGTTATTCCACGAGTAAAAAAACAGCGGCATCAGCAAGGCAGAGCACGTTATGTATCAAGGCACTTACACTTTAATCGGCCAAGAAATGAGCATGTTCACACGAAAGCTCGAGGCTCAATTGCGCTATCAGCACATCCCCTACCAGTGGGAGATAAAGTCCCGACAGAATACTGACGGTATTAATACTCGCGCTGGTACGCACTTCATACCGGTCCTGAAAACACCCGATGGCTGGCTCATTAACGACACGATAAGCATTGGACCTTTATTGCATGACCGTTTTAGAGACTGTCCTGTTATTCCAGACAGCCCCATGCAGCGAGGAAGCTGCTTTATTTTGGAAGACTTCTTCAATCACTGGTACCCGAGACACGCCCTACACTCTCGGTGGTGTTACCCAGACAATGTGACCGTAACCGGTCGAAGGTTTGGTGCGAATGTGCTGCTTGGCAAACAGATTGAAACTGAGCTGACTCGCGAAGAAGAACGTCAAATCGCTGGATTTGGCGAAATCATGCTCCATGAATTTGGTGCCAAGGCGTGTGAAGTTCAGGGCGCAGGACCTGACCAAAGTGACGCCATAAAGGCCGACTTTGCTGATCTACTGGAACTTTTAGTCGCTCACTTCAACGATCATGACTTTTTATTGGGTGAGCGTGCATGTATTGCCGACTTCGCTCTCGTGGGTCCGTTCGCAGCACATTTTCTACTCGATCCGGAGCCTAGAAGCTGGCTCGGAGATCACCTAACGCTCCTCGAGGATTACGTTGCAAGGGTTTGGGCCGGCGCTCAGGTAAATATGAAGTGGACTGAAAATGATGAGCTCCCTGAAACCTTGTGGCCCATCTTTGAATACGTGGTCGGTCGTTATCATGCATTCGCTGAAGCAAGCATCGCCGCTGCTGGTCAAGGCCAAAAGTTTTTCGAATTAGATCTTGGCTATGGTCCGTTCGTTGCTAGATCGATGAAACGGCTCGAAAAGGTCCGGTTACATGTGCAAGACGAGATTTTACGATCAAACTGCATGGCCACAGTCATGGCTAAGACTGACATCATGACTTTCTATTTGGCTGAGCCAAAAATATTGAAGTAAACCCTAAGCAGCAATCTACAACAGTCATCACCGAAGGCTGGGGGAGCATGAATTTTCGCGACGCAGCCACTCAATCACTGATCAGAGCCACACCTCAAGGTTATTGGCGCGGCCTATTTCGCGAGTTAGACGCATTTCAAGCAAAGCGGTCATGCCACAGGAGTTAAGCATATTGCTGACAACTTCTTTATCGGCAACCGACAGAGCATCATAAGCATCCTGGACTCGCTTGAGTACGTAAAAGCGAAACGGCTGGGCCGAAGTATTAAAACTGACGCCTTCAACCTCAAAATGACAGATACCAACCGTTCGCTCAGCCTCCGTACCGGCGGGTATCTCCTTGTTCTGGTCAAGCCATTCATTGATCGTGTTACAGGCGGCGCCCGATTCGGGGACAAAATCAATCGCAAAATGTTTCAACGCATCGATCAACGTCTGCGGCACCTCATCATTCGGTAGGTAATCAAGCTCTTCGTTTTTCAGGGCGACAAGCTTTTTAAACTCACCGACATCCGGCTCTGGACGATTCATTCTCTCGACCCACCGGAACAAACGAACCGCGTGCGTCTGCATCAGATTCAACGGAGCAGGGTCTCTACCCAGATGCCCGTATAACGGTGCAATCATGGCAAAATCACCACGGCAGGGTTTGTTCCCGAGAAAGTAAGGATGGTCCGAGAAGTGTGCGTTGAGCTTCTTTAAGGTCCCCATGTGGTGAGCCTCAATAAAGGCATGCGTCTCTGGCGTTACACCCCACTCCGGATTGACGTTCCTTCTGATGTTCTCCATTCGCTCCAATGCCAGCTGCTCTGCATCCTCCTCCTGAAAAATAGTCTGGAAGTGGAATAGGAGGAAGTCGAGGTTGTCCAGATCAAAATTCCAGCGGTAATGCATGCAGGGTCTGAGGAAACCTTCGGCCCCCACCGCGTCTAAGAGCAGACTCGCAATCTGCTGGCGAGGAGTCCTCGGCGAAAAAGCCTCACCATTCAGAGCTTCAAAATGATCAACAATGGCAACGCCGTCGCGAATGACATCGCCGTTGGGAAACTCGATGGTCGGAATACCACGACGGCCACCCGCTTTAGGTAACACCGTATCAAAAAAGTGCTGTGAGGCGTGGGGCTCCTCTCGGTAGGCGATACCTGACTTAATAAGATAGCTGCGCGCCCTGCCGGTCCAGAGAGAAAATGGACCACCGTATAATGTAATGGGTTGCATCAAATATCCTCAGATAGTTCTGTTCCAATCAGTCATTGCCAGACGAGCCCAGCTCACCACAAAACGAAGCCCTTTCAGAGAGCACTCTGATCGCCTCGTTCCAACCAACTGCATTACCCCAGTTCGGAATGACCGTTAATTATCGCCCACTACCCACTGGCACCGTTACAAGGATGTCATCCAGTTCCTCGATCGCCAGATACCCATCCTATTGACCATCGCTTATCGCATCACTGAATCCACCAGCATAACGAACGATTCCAGCTGCAAAACTGCCGCAATGCCGGCAGGCGCCGATGCCCGCCTGGCGCTTTGCCCGTCCTTAGGGAACCAGCTCACTGAAGGTCGAACCCCAAAGATCATCAACTATGATCATGTAGATCTCGCGACTTAACTGCGCGCTAATTGTATCGCGAAACCAACGATAGAACCGACCGTGTCATCAACCAGCTCAGGCATTAAGTCCGGCAACGCTATCTCAGCCACATGAGGCGCACCGGTCACCGTACGCGAAATCGCAGCGACACCAGCCGCCTGCAGATTCCTGGCGAAAACCGCACCATCATCGCGAATCAGATCCATTTCGTAGTTGATAATGATGTGCGGCGGTAATCCTTTCAGCACGTCTTGTCTGGCGTGAAACGGCCATGCCATCGGATTCTTTTCGTGTTCATCCTTTGGATCGTAAACCCGTGTCATGGCACGCATTATTTCACGCGTGCCCTGATAACCCTCGTTTTCTCGCCAGGACAAAAGTTCGTTCGGAACAGACGTATAAAAGCCAAGGATCATGGGCGCCATTGCGTAAACACCATCGATGGCATCAACCCATCCCTCAACATTCGCCTTGATGGCTACTGCGACGGCCAGGTTACCGCCCCCAGACTCCCCGGCTACAACAAGTGACGAAATATTGAGAACAGACCTGTTCTTGTTGACCCATTGAATGGCGGTAGCGCAATCCTCAAGACCAGCGGGAAACGGATGATTGCCAAGTTCGCCGCCGGAATTTCTGAATTCAACCGCAACTACCACAAGCCCCTGTTGTACCAGAGTTTTTCGCCACCGGGTTGCCCCTGCAGCCATCGCCGTCGTGAAGGCCATACCCCCACCGTGTATATGAACAACACAGGGTAAAACTCCCACCGCCTCTTTGGGTCTCTCTATAAAAAGATCAATCTCGTCACCCTCGTCACTGACAATGGTTCTCTTTTCAGTCGTAACATCACTAAAGTCAGGCATTGCAGCCAGCATCGCCGAGTCCTGCTCGTTGTGAAGCGTTTCCATCGCAGCAACCCATTGCAAGCAATCCTCGTACGACGAAGACAGGATCACTTGCGGCAGCAGGGCCGCGGGATCTCCAGCAGGCATCCCAGACATCGCCTTTCGAACCCGAGGATCAAGCCTCTTGTCGTCAAGCATGGTCATTTCAGGGTTACCGAGCCTGCCAGGACGGGACACATCGCGATGCGGATCAGACTTTGAACTCACCGCAAGCTACCCAAAGGCAGGAGCAAAATGGAACGCTGCTCCCGCTCCCAACAGGCTTCGACCGACCCGCTTGAAAAACCGACGGCGGTCGAGCACTGATTATCGGGTTCCAAAGAAACGCGTAACTTCAAAACCTGCCTGCCTTGGCATATTCCAGGTTCCCTGGCGGCCATACGTTGTTTGGAGTGCATACATGCCTGTGACATGCGCTTCATCCGCAAGGTTGCTTACGAAGAAGCGTGCTGCAAAGCCTCCATCAGCACTGACCCAATTGGCATTAAAGTTGACAATGCTGTAGCCGTCTTGCGAGTCGGCTACATTACCAAATTCTCTGAAGTAAACTCGCGAGCGATAAGCGCCATCTATGCTGAGAGACAAGTTAGAGCCTGAGTTAAAGGTGGTGTCGTAGGTGACACCCAAAATCAAGCTGGTCTCAGGGGAATTAGTTAGAGGATTGCCTTCGATCTGAACTTTCACGCCATTGAAGACGGATAAGTCCTCTTGCAAGAATTCACCGTATTCAGTATCTAGCAACGTTAATCCCGCGTTAATCATCCAGTTGTCGTTAAGAACCGACGTTAGCTCAAGCTCCAGCCCCATTATTTCAGCATCATCTGCATTCATGTAGTTCGCTGCAAAATCCTTGACTTGCAGAATCTGAAAGTCAGAGTAGTCGTAGTGGAATGCTGCCGCCCTGAGTGTTGTGGAGCCCTCGGAGAGGGTTGCCTTATAACCTATTTCGTAAGCGTCTACGGTTTCAGGGGAGTAGGGAGCATTGCAGTCACCGTTATTAGCACCGCCCGATTTGAAACCCTCAGAATAAGATAAATACGTCATGCTTGTTTCCGACGCATCGTATTCTGCTGAGGCTCTGACCGTCGTGGCCGAGTCTTCCCATTTTTGAACAAACGGCTCGGTACCCCCACAGAATGGAAAGATACCCGCGGAAAAAGTGCTGTGGACCTTCTTCTCGGTCGTATCACGCACACCAAAACCTAAGCGGGTCCGATCGGATACGGAATACGTGACATCTGCAAAGAGTGCCGTCACCTCGTTCTCGTACAGCGGTCGATTATTATTGAAGAAAGGTGCAAATCCAAAGGCGATGTTCTCTTGAAACTGTATGTCGAGCATGTCAGTCCGCTCATCGTCCATATAAAAACCGCCGACGATCCAATTGAGCGTGTCGGTTTGTCCAGACAGTCTGACTTCTTGGGAGAATGTCTTGTTGGTCCCCTCAGACGCCCGCATCAGAATACCGGTGCTCGTAGAATCAGCAGGATATTGCTCAGCGTTTTCCCAATCTTGCTCGGACGTTATTGAGGTAATCGAAAAATTATCGAGATCCCAGTTCAGAGTTAAGCTCGAGATATCAAGCTCACGATCCGTGTTAGTCGGTCCGCGCATATACACTTCGTGCGGCTCTTCAGTAAATAAGATGGGATCACCCTCAGGGTTGTCTCTGACGCTTACCGCGGGTAAAAAAGTTGCAACACCAAACGGAATATTCTCCTCAATCATGGCCCAGTGGGTCCATCGACCACTTTGTTTACTGCGGCCTAACATCAGTTCTGCGCTAACCGCATCACTTAAATCTGCAGTGACGATGAGTCGTACATTAGTCTGCTCACCCTTCATCAGATCGTCGTTATCGGGCATCTGATTTTTGATCCATCCTTCGTTCGCATCGAGATGAGTCGCAGCGAAGCGGACACCGATAGAATCTGTCAGTGGACCACTGAGCACGACCTCACCAGAAGTTTGATCAAAATCGGCGACGCCGAGTTTAACCTTCGCATACATCTCATCTGTAGGGCTCGCTGCAATGAAATTCACCGCACCACCAACCGCATTGCGACCATACAAGGTGCCTTGTGGGCCTCTGAGGATTTCAACGCGATCCAGATCGAGCTGTGCGAGTTGGGAGCTGGCGTCATTGGCTTGTGTGACGCCATTGATGCTGGTGACCACACCTGGCTGCTCTAGAAATCCACCTATTCCCCTAATGGAGATGTTGCGATTACCGTAAGACTCGCCGTAGTGAAGACTTGGCACAGCGTATTGAATCTGCCTTATGTCGCTCAGGCCTCTGGCTGAAAGGTCGCTAGCGCTTAACGCAGTAATTGCACTGGCTGTTTCCATGATCGTCGACTCACGCTTGAGTCCAGTAACAATAATTTCCTCGAGCTCAGCACTAATTGCTGCGGTCGGCATCAATAGGCTTAAGGATAGGTATGTGGCAATCTGTCCGTTTCTCATCTTATTTTTTTGCACGATTTTTTCCCTCATTTTTATTATTCGGCTGGAATAGCACTCCGAAAAATTAAGACTTCTATAGCTCGGTACAACCAAACAACAATAATATAGCTAACTATATCTAAATCAAGCTTTTTCAGAATACTGAGCCTGGACGGCCTGCCGATCCCGTTCAAAGCGGTGTCCGGCCATTAGGAAAAGGGGAATTGAAATGAGCGAAATCATCGTGAATAGGAAGAGCGCAGTAGAGTAAGGTGAATCATTGCCTGACGACTGAAGCCAGTCGATGAGCACCCCGCCACTGGTCACACCAATCCCGACTCCAGCGAGCTGAATCGTGAGGACAAGGAAGCCTGTCATCATGCCACGCGCATTGGCCGGAACGAGATCCTGCATGGTGGCAAAGGCCGGGCCGTAGAAACAACCCAATTGGAAGAAGGTAGTGAAAATTCCAACGAGAAACCAAACGCTATCGCCATCAACAAGTCGATAGGCAATATTAATTGGCGCAAGAATGATCATAACCAACGCCAAAAACGTGGGTCGACCTATACCAGTCCGGCGTAGAAAGAGATCACCGCCGACACCACCGACAAAGTTGCCGATCACACCTCCGAAAATGGCCATCCATGCTGTAATACGGGCCACCTCAGTCCTGTCGAAGCCCCGCTCCTCTACGAACCAGAGCTGCTCGAAGGTACCTGCGCCGAGCACAAAAGCGAAAACGATAGAACCGAGGACCGTGTAGCCGAGCGCTGGCGACGCTGCAATCAAGGTTTTCAATGTCTTAATAATCGCTGGCAGCGATATCCCTGTTTCGACTTTGTGCGTCATAACCTGATGACGAGGGGTCTCCTTGATTACCAACATCATCAGTGCCAAAACCACACCCAGTCCGCCAAGCGCATAAAAACAGCCACGCCAGCCCAAGTAAGGTTCAAGGTAAGCCACAACAAACATGCTACCGGCGATACCAATCGGCACTCCGGTCCCGAAAACCCCCACCGCTAATCCGCGCCAACGCGCTGGAAACCGATCGCCAATCAACGAGATGCTGGCCGGTGTCAGAATTGATTCGCCAACGCCGATAAACATCCGCGGAATAGCAAGTGAAACAAAACCGCGGGCGGCGCCTGACACCACGGTCAATACGCTCCAAAGCCCCAACCCAAAGGCAATCAGACGGGTACGATTGACGCGGTCCGCCAAGGCCCCCATAAACAGTCCCATAATCGCGTAAAAAAATATGAAGATAAGGCCGGTAAGCAGACCAAATTGTGTATTGGTGAGTTCCAGCTCAGGGACAATCCAGTTGGCGAAGCCTGCCAGCAGCTGACGGTCAATGTAATTGACGACATTGAGGAACGTCAGAAATAGTAAGAAGCCCACATCCCGACCTCGAACTGATGCGACCTCGCCTTGCACTGTACGGGTCATAGATGCCCTCCTAGCGAGATCAGATGACTTTAATATACCTGACTATACATATGTGGTATCGTCCCTACAATTGCCGCCTTGTTCCAATCACAGCGTTCAATTATGGTAATCTTCCGGGTTTTTTAGGGATCTGAAATTGGCTATCTCATACCCCAAGCGCACAGAGAAAAAAAATAAGAATAGAGAGCAGCTTGTTGACGCTGCTGATCGGCTATTTGCGACCAAGGGCTACCAGCACACAACCCTAAATGACGTTGCGGAATTGGCGGGCTTGCATGTCCAGACTCTTTACAAACATTTCAAGAATAAGGAGGAACTGGCAAGCGCCTCTGCTTTAACTGCTATCGGTCATCTTAGGGAACACTTCGATGCGGCTAGCGACGAGCAATCAACCTTTGATGTATGGCGCGCATTTATTATTGACTCATTGGCTGGCTTACTGCCCATGGGTATCGGCGAGCACAAGCGGGAACAGCTGCGCGCTGCCTCCTCCCTGATGAACGACAATTTCCTGTTGATTGTTTATTCGGGCTACGAGGATGTTTTGACCGAGCACCTAGCAGTGGACTTTCAGATGGATCCGAAAACAAATCACTTGCCCAGGCTAGCGGCCTCCATATTGTGGGCTGGTAATGAAATGGCACTGAAACGGTGTGCAGGCTTAGACACCGGTGAGGACCTGCTCAACGATGCCGAAGCAATTGTCAAAGAAAGCGTGGCTGTCATCGATGATATCGAAAAAACTTTCGCCAGTTACATTCGATAAAACCAACCCTCGGATCACGCGAGTTGATTTCCTTTTATTAATACTGTGCCTATCCCTTGGTTGTTCTGAAGCACCGCCCAATCAACCTTCATCGACAGACCCCACCCCGGTAAATCCCGCATCAGCATCATTCGACCCCCGCTATGAGATCCCCGGCGGCTCATTGACTCTGCAACCGGACAAACAGGCTTCGCGAAAGGCCTACTTCGGAGATTTGCACGTTCACACCGCCTATTCCCTTGATGCATTCGTTCACGGCGCACTGGCAACACGAGGCGATGCCCGTGCGCGACCACTCCCGGCAAAGGCCATGATGGAGCATGAGAGACTCGACGAGTTTAAGAGAGCCACATACCCGACCCTGATTGAATATCGAAACGGTAGTAAGCAACCCCTCGTCAACACCCCAGTGGAACTATAGCCAGTGTCAGTTATCACCTCATTCACATTGGAAGACTCCGCGGGCATAGAGCGCAACTTCCCCGGTACGCGCCCAGCTCTTGTCTGTTTTATCAAAGAGGACTGCCCTACTTGCAGGCTCGTCCTACCCGTATTAGCGGCCATACATGATTCGCTAGCCACTGAACTCGACTTTTTTATTATCGGTCAGACCAGTAGTGGTAACTCCCAATTAATGAGTGAGTTTAATCCCCCCTTCAATCTACTTGATGACAGCGCACTAAAAGTAGCGTTTACCAATGACATTGAAATCGTACCCCAAGTATTTCTAACAGATTCCAGTGGCCATGTACTGGTCGAACGAAGCGGTTTTGTCCGTGAGGAATGGCAAGAGATGGTTGCTGAGCTGTTGGAACCACACCCTAGTGCGACGTGTACAGTTGAATGGGACTCACTCCCCAGCTGGCGCCCGGGTTGTGGTTCGCTTTCGGTCGATCCGCTACATGCTGAACGGCTTAAGGCTGAGGCAGAAAACAGTCCGATAAGAGCGCGGCGAATAGAGATGGGCAGCCAAGACGACGAATTCGAGTTCATGTTTGATCAAGGATTCACTGACGGCCTGCCAGTTATTCCACCAACGCCTCAAAGAGTGCTACGCATGTTGCAGGGTACAAGTCTAGACCCGCAGAAGGTCATCGCCACCATGCCGCCGAACATGGCGAAGGTCACCGTCGAGAAAGTTGCCATTAATGCTGTCATGGCTGGTTGCAGACCTGAGTACCTGCCAGTCGTCATGGCGGCAGTTGATGCCGTATGCACCGATGAATTTAATATCCATGGCGTCATGGCAACGACTATGGGTGCTAGTCCAGTCATGATTGTAAACGGTCCAATTCGCCATCTCCTGAAAATGAACATGGGGCTAGGCGCGCTCGGCCAGGGCAATCGCGCCAATGCGACGATCGGCCGCGCACTCAGGCTGGTCATCCGAAACGTTGGTGGCGCAAAGCCAGGCGGCACAGAGCGTTCGACATTTTCAAACCCCATGAAATTCACCATGTGTTTTGCCGAGTGGGAAGAGAGGTCCAGCTGGGATCCATTTCATGTTGATCGCGGGTTTGACGCCAACGATTCGGTGGTAACAACACTTGCCATGTCGGCAGGTCCAACTTTGATTCTTGATGAAACAACTACCGAAGCACCTGTTGTGGCCGCAGCCAGCGGCGAAGCTACTAAAGGCATGTTCAATGCCAACTGGTATGCTTCTTCAAACTGCCTGATGGTTGTTTCTCCAGAGCACAACGATGTGTTTAAACGTGGCAAGGTTAGTAAATCAGCCTTGCGCAGAGATATTCAGAAAGCCAGTGAAAAGTCCGTCCAAGAGCTTATTCAAGGTCCGAGTGCATCACCGGAACAGCTTGCCAGCCTTGCTCAGCTACCGACCGATAGGCGAATCGGAAAATTCGGTTCGGAAGACCACATTGAAATTGTTGTGGCAGGCAGCGAAGCTGGTAAATGCACCGCATTTTTTCACGGCTGGATCCCCAGAAGCATGGGCTCTATTCCCGTTTCCAGAAAAATAGACGACTATATGTAAGAGAGGTAAAGGAGAGTGATATGTCAGTGACATTGCTAGATCCAACCAATGAAGAGGTGCCGGTTGCTCGGCAGATAACGCCAAGACCGGAGGCGATCGTAGGCAAGGTCGCCCTGGTAGATATTGCTAAAAGGCGGAGCGATGAGTTTTTAGACCGTCTTCAGGAAGCGATGGAACGGCGACTTCCTCAAGTTGAAATTAATCGGTATCACAAACCCACGTTTTCAAAACCGGCACCGACTGATCTGCGCAAGGAGATCAAAAAGATCAATGACTTTGTTGTCATAGGTCTTGCCGACTGAGGTTCCTGTACGTCGTGCAGTTTGCATGACACTGTTTATTTTGAAATCGAGAAAAAGCCTGCTGTGGTCATTGCCTCGACGGAATTTGGTGACGCCGCGAAAACCCAAGCGAAGGCTCTGGGTATGGCTGATGCAAGGTACCTTCTAGTACCACATCCCATTCAGGACGCAACGGGCGACCAGATTCGTGAGAAAGCTGATGCGATCGTCGATGACGTAATAGCAGCGCTCAGCGATACAGGATGATTCCGCACCCTCGCCAAACTAAAATCCGGAGATGTCTGACTCCCTTTACAAAGCCCCTTATCTAGGGGCTTTTTTATGCACTTGTTTCTGCACCTGTCATCAACCGAAGTCCACACGTCTGCCGTTACATTTGGTGGTCGGGCTATTGTACGTGCATTTTGACTGTATGTTTCTTTGTAGCGGTGGTGGCACTAGGAGCTTCCTTGACGACGAGGCAGTCTTCAGTAAATGCTTGGAGTGCAGAGACCTTTGAAAGGGTGTTGTATCGATAACAGGCAGTGACTCAGGCCTCCGGTATCAACACCTGTATTATGAAATTGCTTAGCGCTCAAAAGGACTGGGAAATATCTCGAGGTCTTTGAAGTTAGAGCGAAAGGGGTTTACAACCAGCGGACCAATTTATTGGTTAGCGCCTTCACATAATTCGCATGGGCAGTATGAGAGCACTATGAACAAGATGAGACTAATAGCGGCATCCCTTCTTCTAGCAGGCTGCGTCAGCAATTCTGCTCTGGTACAGGGTGAAAAACCAATCCGAGATATCATTTCCGCAATTGAATATGGCTGGGAAAACGGTGATGGAAAACCGTTTTCAACGCACTTTTTAAATTACGAAGGAGCGCGTTATTTTGAGAGCGGAGGGGGCAATGAAGGCCTTGAAGACCTCATTGTTAATCACGTGGAACCTGAAAAAGAGGCCTTAGAATATTTAGAGCTCAATTTCTCCAACGTTGTCATTCATTTTGAAAAAGATTTCGCCTGGGCAACGGCGGATACAGAGGTCAAAGGTAAGGTGCGCTCAAGTGGTCGTGAATTTGATAATACGGGCCGACAAACCTTTTTATTCCGCTGGATGGATGACGGCTGGATGGTCGTGCACACGCACTCCTCATCGAGAGCCCGCCGATAACCAAAGAGGGCATACTGAATCGGCAAACATCGGTGGGAGGTGCGATCGCCTGCCCCACCATTCTGAATTTTGGTATCTGCTGCCAGGTCTGTTGCGTCCTCAGCCCTAAACGAGTGGGTACAGCGTTGTAAGTTGCTGTTTTTATTGGTGCTCAGAATGCGGTTTCAACTCTCACCGCCATCATCCACCCTACTCGCGCCTAAAGAGCGCTCGCCACCTGCTCGGCAACAGGCTCAACAAACACCAGGACCCGCTCCACAAGGTCGCGCGCAGTCGTTATGTCGCTGAGGTCTGTGTAAATCTCGCCGTCCTGCCCTGAGTGATGTCCTCGTCCCACAAGACTCATCTTAAGAATATTGGCTTCGCGGGGGTCAACAAGAGACGTCGCGTATAAGAGCGCGGGCTGTCCTACGTAGCCCGAGCCCGAATAAACGGGATCATCAGGATAGGCGTTTTCGTGGTAAGTCTCATTCCAGTCGAATGACGCGTTAACCTCGAGCATCACCCTGACGCGAGAAGCTCCCGATGCATCAAAACCCGAAGAAAGCATGAAATTGGTATTCGGTGTGGCAGCCGTCACGCCATCAGCGAGTTGCGTGTCATCGTCAGGTACATACAGACCATCAGCCGCCTTTACGCCCCGCCGGTGCGACCAAATAGGCAAGGCCTCGGGGCGTCTTGGCGTACTACCATCGATAGCAAAAAAGTCGTTGTTTGCCAGCGCACTAGAGACATACAGCGTATTGAGAAGTGCACCCGACTCATCCTCAATCCATATCGCCACTTGCGGGTCTGTTGCATCAGCGCCCCGCAAAACCTCAACGGCAATGGGCTGTTTCGCGTTAACCGCTCTTGTCGACATTTTTTTGTAAAAGACATCGGTGGTGCCGCGCTGAGCTTTCCCAAAGTCATACACCGTAGTAATGGGCGGCAGGTCAAACTCGTAGAGCGGAATGAGCAAGATACCTGCAATAATGACCGCATAAGCCTGTGCAGTGGGCATCTTGTTCTGGCGAGTCTTTTTGCCTGGCCTTCCGAACTCCCAACTTTCGCAGCCAGTAAATAGCGCTTGAGTGACTGGAAGTTATTCACGAGGTGGAAGGCAATGATCAGGAGGAACAGACTACCTACAAAGGTATGCAGTGAAGCCACCTTGTATTGGTAATCGAACAGATACATCTCGATACCGGTCCAGCCCAGTAAACCTAGTATTAAAAGCAAAAAGCTGCTTACAACGGCTCGACTCATCTATTCCTCCAAGCCAGCATGTTATTTTTTTATTTCGGTGCTTTTTATTCCCGTTATACCGCTGTTCATAGCGACGGGAAGCGCGAGATTATATGGCAAGCGCTACCGACAGCGAATCAAGACAATACAGCAAACCCAGGTATATAAGTCGTAAGCTCCACAGATTCGCTAACTCAAGGCTTTCGTCACGCTACCGCAACGATCAACACAGGAATCCTGAGGCGCACCATTTTGGCTCTCCTTAGTTTGCAAAGTCTTAATACATGAACCTGAAATTAACTGATGACATGCCCTGTTTCTTTGGTAAGGTTTGGAGCAGATAAATCCAATAACAAGCACCACCAATACTGGGAAATCCGCACATGACAGAGGCCACAGCGCCCAACAGCGACGCGCATGCAGAGAACACTGGCTACGGCAGTAAGTCCTATCGAAGCTACGTTCTCTCCGCCCTGACCCTCATTTACATTTTGAACTTTGTCGACCGCGGACTCCTCGCGGTGGTGGGTCCTGACCTAGTACCGGAGCTTGGAATTTCCGACACCCAATTCGGCTTGCTCACCGGCTTTGGCTTTGCCTTGCTGTACACCATTGTCGGCATCCCGTTGGCTCGACTCGCCGATACTGGGCATCGCGTGTGGATAATGACTGTATGCATCGCGCTCTGGTCTCTGATGACCGCACTTTGCGGCCTCTCCACCGAGATCACAATTGGCTCGATAACTATTGGGGCGTTTTGGGTACTGCTAATGTGCCGTGTTGGCGTCGGGGTTGGTGAAGCCGGG
>JAACDF010000256.1 GCA_009937065.1 Gammaproteobacteria bacterium
GACGCAGATGCGGCTCTCGAGTATGCGACACGGCTTATGCAGGTCCGCGAACAATATGCCGACAAACTCGAAATCGTGATGCGAACCTATTTTGAAAAGCCGAGAACCAGTTTGGGCTGGAAGGGATACATTAATGATCCACATATTGATGGCAGCTTTGAGATAAACCAGGGCTTGGCTCTGGCCAGAGGGTTACTTCTGACCATTAACGATATGGGCATGCCCACGGCAGGTGAGTTTCTGGACACCATTACGCCTCAGTATGTTGCCGATCTCATGTCATGGGGAGCCATTGGCGCACGGACAACCGAGAGCCAAAATCATCGTCAGCTTGCCTCTGGTCTCTCTTGCCCAGTTGGATTTAAAAATGGTACCGAGGGCAATATTCAGATAGCGGTAGACGCCATTCGAGCAGCGGGTGCCAGCCATCATTTCCTGTCGGTGACAAAAACCGGCTCAGCGGCCATTGTTAAAACAACGGGAAATGCAGACTGCCACCTCATTTTGCGCGGCGGGCTAAAACCCAACTACGATGCGGCAAGTGTTCGAGAAGCTGAGCTCCTATTGGAAAACGCAGGTTTAAATACAGGTCTCATGGTCGACTGCAGTCACGCCAATAGCCAGAAAGACCATGCGAAACAAATTGGTGTATGCCAAAGCATCGTGGATCAGCGACGCGCGGGTCACTCACCCATTCGCGGCGTCATGATTGAAAGTCACCTCGTTGGCGGCAGCCAAGCCATCGCGGCGCGCGATGAGCTTACCTATGGCAAAAGCATTACCGACGCCTGTCTCGGCTGGGCGGACAGCGAGATGCTGTTGAGCGCGCTCGCCGACGGATGATATGACCGGCTCTCGGCCTATGACAGCCCCTTTGCTCATCAATTTATACAGGGGCGCGTGGAAACCACTCAAAGGTAGTGCAGTCCAGTTCCGGCGAGCCAGCAATTAGGCTCAGAGGAGTTATTGTGTCCCCAACAGACAGGTCTGCCATCGATGACGTCCGAATTGAAAGCATCGATAGCCTCATATCGCCCAACGAAATCATGGCTCGCTACCCCGTATCAGACGCGGCAGCAGAACTAATAAAGACAACTCGTATCAAGACCGCTGACATCATGCGCGGTGATGATAAGCGGCTGCTTGTAGTTATCGGTCCCTGCTCTATTCACGATGCGGATGCCGCTCGCGACTATGCGTCACGTCTCACACACTTACGCGAGCAACACGCTGGCAAGCTCGAGATAGTGATGCGAGCCTATTTTGAAAAACCAAGAACCACCTTGGGCTGGAAGGGTTTCATCAATGACCCACACCTTGACGGAAGCTTTAGGATAAACGAGGGCTTGGCCCTAGCCCGGGAGCTATTGCTCGAAATCAACAACATGGGGATGCCCACAGCAGGGGAACTTTTAGATGCTGTTTCGCCTCAATACATTGCAGATTTAATGTCATGGGGCGCCATTGGTGCTCGAACGACAGAAAGCCAAAACCATAGGCAGTTTGCATCGGGTGTTTCCTGCCCGATTGGCTTTAAAAATGGCACTGAAGGTAATATCCAGATTGCCGTCGATGCCATTCGAGCAGCGGCCGCCAGTCACCACTTCCTGTCGGTAACAAAAACAGGTGCAGCGGCTATCGTCAAAACAGTCGGAAATACGGACTGTCATCTGATCTTGCGCGGTGGTCTCAAGCCGAACTTCGATGCCACGAGCGTCCGAGAAGCAGAGCTTCTTTTGGAAAATGCAGGTCTAAATACCGGCCTCATGGTCGACTGCAGTCACGCCAACAGTCAGAAAGACCACGCAAAGCAGATTGGCGTGTGTCAAAGCATCATCGATCAGCGCCGCTCTGGAGAATGTCCCATCAGGGGAGTGATGATCGAGAGCAACCTGGTCGGCGGCAATCAAGCCATTGCTGCGCCCGATACGCTTACCTACGGCAAAAGCATTACCGACGCCTGTTTAGGATGGGAAGATAGTGTAATGCTCCTGGAGGCTTTGGCCGGCGGCTAAGCCCTTTTCCGTACTGCGGGCGCCCATCTCGCTGTCATATCACATTTTAACCGGCTAACAGACTGCGATGAGTCAGCAATCGAGGCAGCTTTGGGCTTGAACGCGCCGCAGAGACTCTAGCGTAAAAGTAGCGGTCACCATCGTTAAGGAAAGTCCGGAGCGGCAATCGGACCATCGCTCTCGTCCGACTCAATAAGCTCAATAATGGGTTGGTTAAATCCCCTTTTTAGGCCCGCTAGCGATCGTCGATTTTTACCCATCATCGCTGCGGCCGTTGCGAGCCCTAGCTCTTCCAGATCCTCGAGCTCAGCCATCCCGTCAATCACCTCTAACTCTAGCGCCCGCTGTGCGGTCAACCGCTCACCTGTCAATAAGCTCGCTCTTATCGCTTGAGGACTTAACTTGCTGCAAACCAGCTCGTTCATTCGCACTGTCAGGGTCATATTAAGATCGACTTCAGGCAAACAGAAAAACCCCCGATCGGAACGCATTACCTTGTAGTCAGAGGCGAGCACAATCATCGCGCCAAGACCAAACGCGTGCCCCGTCACCAGTGAAACAACGGGAAATGGAGCGTCCAACAATCTCGCTAGTACTCGCATGCATAGTTCGGCGAACTGTTTGTCTTCACTGGCCATCAGGTACTCGAGATCAAGTCCCTGACTGAAGTTTTTACCTTCACCTGAGAGCAACAAAACCTGGCAGTCATCATCCGTAATGGCTGCAGAAATAGCATCATCAAACTGCCCCAGAGTCACGGGGTTGAACCGGCCCTCGCCTGCAAAAACATGTCGGTGGATTGTCGGCATAGTACGTCTCTTAAAATGACAATAGGGTCGCAAATACTACAGGAGTTGCAAGGTAATGAGATAAACTAGGCGACTAATTAGACCTAACCCCGCCTGGATGTGAAATGACTAAACTTGATCAACTCGCAGCGATGAGCACAGTTGTCGCTGACACTGGAGATATCGACGCCATTGCTCAACTCAAGCCCGTAGATGCGACAACAAATCCTTCGCTTCTCCTCAAAGCCGCGGCACTTGAACGTTTTGCAGATGATGTAAACGTATTGAAGGGCTCACAAAATGCGGCCGATGAGTTCGCTGTGCGTGTCGGGTCTCAAATCGTTCAATTGGTGCCCGGCGTCATCAGCACAGAAGTCGATGCCCGATTGTCGTTTGATACGGACCGGACCATTGCAAAGGCCGAAAGCCTGATCGATCAATATGCCAAAGTTGGAATCGACTCCAGCCGAGTACTAATCAAAATTGCATCCACCTGGGAAGGCATCCGTGCCGCAGCCCAACTTGAGAAGCGGGGTATTCATTGCAATCTCACCCTGCTCTTCGGCTTTGAACAAGCACAAGCTTGCGCCGATGCTGGCGTTTTCTTGATTTCTCCGTTCGTAGGACGCATCACCGACTGGTACAAGGCGAATACTGACATTAGCATCGAAAGCCCAGAGCAAGATCCGGGCGTCCAGTCAGTTCGACGCATCTACACTCATTACAAAACACATGGCTACGAAACCGTCGTCATGGGTGCCAGCTTCCGCAATACGGGTCAAATTGAAGCCCTTGCGGGTTGCGATCGCCTGACCATCGCCCCTGATTTACTCAACGAACTCGGTCAAAGCGATGGCGATCTACCTCGAGCCCTGGTGAGCCCCGACGATCGGATCGATGCCCCCGCGCCCATTGAAGAATCGGAGTTTCGGTTTGAACATAATGAGAGTGCAATGGCCAGCGAAAAGCTTGCAGACGGTATTCGTAGGTTTGTCATTGATCAGCGAAAGCTCGAGGAAGCACTGGCCTGAGATGCACCCAAATTTGAGTAAGGGCTCTCATGTGAGCTCTCAAAAAAAAGCGCCTGATGGCGCTTTTTTTATTCAGAATC
>JAACDF010000031.1 GCA_009937065.1 Gammaproteobacteria bacterium
GTGAATTCAGAGGGCGACTTGGTCGAGGTATTCAAGAAATGTTTCCGTGAAAACGGCGTTCCGTGGATCGTGGGGGTGCTTGCGATGGTAAATATTTTAGCTATCAGCATCCATTTGGAGCGCATCATGGTGCCGGACATTTATTGGGACGAATGTGTCGCTGCTATTCGAGATTTTTGCACTTTGACCAACAAGCCGAATGTCGAGCATGAAGTCAGTGATTTTTTAAGGTTTCAGCACGAATTGCTGGAACAACACAAGACAGCCCCTGGAGAGGGCGGTGGTTCGGCTCCATCGACGCGGAGCAAAAAGGCAAATGAGGGTGATGCCGTCGAGGATAGCACACCCGGCGCAGACGGCGCTTCATTCAAAGCGGAAAGCGAGAAGGTTCCAAGCTATGTGAAGTTCCAGGCATGGGCGAGCAGCGACAAGGATGTTTCGAAAGTCGTCCACGACCTTAGTGGTTTTAGCGCCGAGGCGCATCGAAAGCTCGCCACGTATATTCAGCATACTCAGCCAGCTAACAAACTTGTGGAGGCGCTATTGCGCAAGATAGATGGTAAAGAAATTTCCTCTATCATTGAGAATGCTAGGCTGCTCTCGTCGAGTGAGAGGAAGATTCAAGCGCCTAAATTGTATGGCATCTTTGGGCTTGATCCGTATCTTTATCTAGCCAGTCAAGAAATTCGTCGCCGTACAAAGACGAATAAAATTCTTGAGGATTCGTCTATCCCTACCTTCGCGGATGTTGGTAGGAAGATTCGTGACGAGATTGATCAACGCACCCGGACGACACCTGGTTACGAGCACACGCTCGACGACGTCAAGACTATTGGTGAGTCGAAGTACATTGCTGCTGTAGGACGCGCACCGACAGAAGACAGTGGTGGTGGCGGCGGTGGCGGTAGTCGCCGCGGTGCTTCGAAAGTGAGCGTGCGCGGTCAAGGCGGCGGGGGCGATTCCGGACCCCACGCTGCAGCTCATCTGGCGCGCGGTCGCGTGACCACGTGCTACAATTACGACAAGGAAGGGCATTACTCGCGTGACTGCCCAGAGCCACGCCGCCCTCGTCCACGGCAAAAGTATGCTTCGCGTAGCCCGTCGTTGTTACACCGACGACGTGGTTATCGCCAGAAAGGCAGCGGTAGTGGCAAAGGCTCGAAAGGTGGTAGTGATGCTACTGACCAAGCCGGTACGCAGCAGCACTCGGCAAGTGCGGCTGCCGAGATTGCAACCACGCAGCAGCACTCGGCAAGTGCAGCTACCGAGATTGCAACCCTTAAACTTCAGCTGGAAGTCGCCAATTTGAAACAACAACTGTCTGAAAAGACGGCGGCGGCTGCGAATGAAGATCCTTCTCCAGGGGTCTTCAACTGACGCCAGGATGCCCCACCCCGGGGGCTAAATGGCGGGAACGGCAACCATCTCATTCGGTCAAACATCTGCGGTGCAGTTGGAGGTGGTGAAGGAAAGTTTGGCATGTCTGGCCCTGCGCGTGAACCGGCGGCAGTGGTCTCTCTTGACGAGAAACGGACACCATCATCAAGCGGCAGTTTGGCGCTGTCGTCGAACGGTAGCTACTCGAAGCGCGAGCAGCCAGGGATTGGACTGGAAGGAAGCGGTCTCCCTTGCGTTGTGAGTAGCGAGTCGCCTGGAGTTGCAGTAAAGCTTAACGCTGCGAACTCGGCGGCGCACTCTGGAATATTCTCTCAAACCAACGAAACGAAAAATGAATCGGATCCGAGTTTCTCTCACGTAGATAGACTTAAGCACATAAGTGAGATGTTGTACCTCGAGGCGCTCGAGGGCTTGGTAGAAGAGGATGAGTGGCGTGCTTCACTGGCGAAGCACAGGGAAGAAGGTTCAAGTAGAAGCCTAGAGTCGATAGCCGAAGGGGACGAGTCAGCGGAGGAAGAAGAAAACTCACCGTCCCAGGCTGCCGAAGCTGCGTTCAGTAATTTAAGCCGAAAAAAGACAATGCATTTACTGAAGCGAGCCAGACGCAACGCCCAAGTGGAAAAGGAGCGCGCAGCAGCTGTAGTGACCTCGGGTCGTCTACAGCCTCTAGATTGGAGTGCCTATGACAGTTGGAGGACGGGTCCGCCCGAAGATGATGGCGGCATGGACTCATCTCGCTGGTGCAATAGGCGCAGCATGTTTGAAGGTTTAGGGTACGGTGCAAGAATACAAGATGCAACAGCTCAGCAAGAATTGATTCAGCAGTGGACTGAGAGAGCAAATGCTACCAAACTTTCAGCCGAAGATCGGCGTGCTACACGTCGAGAGAAGCGATTGCGAGAAGGTGATACCTATTACCTTGCGATTGCGCGTGATTTACAAAAGCCAGAAGAGAAATGTGCAGTTTCGGGAGGTGTACCAACACCAGCTGCAAAGACGTGGTCTTCAGACGTTCAGAATATGGAAGACGTTCTTTCTCTTCATGCTTCAGCCAGCGAACATGACGTAGTGACGTTAGGAGATGTTTCGCGCGTGTCCACAAATGTTTCAGATGACGTTTACTCAGCTATCGACACCGGTACGACGTTGACAATTATGGACTTGGCTGATGGCACGAGGCTTGACGGTTTCAACCCGGATACCTCCGTTAAAATTATGGGATTCAATGGTTCAGTCTCGTGCTCGCGCGGGCAAGGCACGGCCGTTGGATTTGGGACAGCTCGCGATGGCAGCCGCGTAACACTACGTGTACCGAGAGTACACAATCTTCCTGGAGCGCCGAATGATTTGTTATCGGTTTCGGCTATGGTTACGTTGGGCTATGAATTTCACTTTACTCGTGCGGCAAGTTGGATTGTCACACCGGAGTTAGATGTTCTTGATATCGTTGAGCGCGCAGGGCTTTATTGGTTGAAGTGGAAAAAGGCCATTACCCCTGCTGTGGCGGCAGCTACTGCCGTGAAAGAACCTGCTGGTACTATCATTGGACCTACTGTTGTTTCAGACCCCGTTTTGGGTCATGCACCACTGATAAAGTCCTCGGACAGCCATGCCACTTCTTCAAAGCTTGTTGAAGTCGTACCGAGTTGGACGCAGAAATCAGATGAATTGGTAGCCACGGTCACTGGAGAGACCCCGAAGCAACGATTGGGCGCAGAGGGTGCGTATAGCATCGAATTGAGCCAGAGTGATCAACCTATTGATCACAGAGAGAAAGTTTTACTTGATAAGGAACGATTGACGAACAATGATAGCAAGCTGCAGGACGACAGTCACGAACTCAATCATATGGAGTTGGCTGACGGACAGTGTGACGAGGGCTCTGCTCTCAAGAATGACCATTTAAAAGAGGCTGGGGCTGATCGACTGACGTACTTGTTCGACCCAGTAAAGGACGCAGTGAAATCGTGCGGCAATGAGGCTTGCTTTACGTGTTGCAGCGGCTCTAGAGTGAAGGAGTCCAAAGTGCCACTCCAGCTGCTGCACAGGCGTCTTGGTCATTTCGACTCACGGGTGATTGAAAGGATGGCAGCTCATCGGGCGATTGACGTAACGTTGTCCGACCACAAGATGTGCGAGTGCGCAGTCTGCAAAGCTGTCAAAGCGACAAGGCGCTCTGTACCGAAGCA
>JAACDF010000257.1 GCA_009937065.1 Gammaproteobacteria bacterium
CACGCTCAAAACTCGGGATACTAAAAAGAGACTCCCAGTGCATCCAAATAGCAACCGCCTCACCCACGATGTCGCGCTCGGGAACCTGACCCCATACGCGACTATCGCTGCTGTTGTCTCGATTATCACCCATCATGAAGTAGTGCCCTGGCCTCACGACGACGGAGAAATCCCTGACGGGTCTCAACTGATCAATCTGCACCAAATGACTTCTTTTCTCGCGGGGTTCTTCTAGCCCAATTTGGATTCTTCGCGTACCGGGAATATCGGCGAGCCACTCTCTTGGGATGGCCTCCCCATTCACGGTTAATTGCTTATTTCTATACTGAATCCGATCACCCGGTACTCCTATCACTCGCTTGATGTAGTACTGGTCGTTCGCGTGGGGTGGGTAAAAGACCATCACATCGCCACGCTTCGGCGAGCTCACATCCCACACCTTGGTGCGAGTGACAGGCAGTCGAAGTCCGTATCGATATTTATTGACCAAAATATAATCACCAACCTGAAGTGTTGGCACCATCGACGATGATGGGATCTGAAATGGTTCGTAAAGGAAAGACCGAAGCACCAAAACAAAGGCAAGGACCGGGAAAAATGACTTGGCGTATTCGACGACAACGGGATCTGTCGCCTCGCGAGCCGCGCTCTCTATAAATAGCTTTGCGTCAGCTGACGCGGACTCGTTCCAGCGCGGGTACTGTTTTTGCAGTTCGGCAAGTCGCTCTGAACGCGCCGACGCGAACAGAATGCTATCGATAAGCCAGATAGCACCACTAGCCCCAACGATCAGCGTCAGGATGAGTGGCAGGTCAATATTCAATGGGAAGTCCTCTCCGCCTTTAGGCTAGTCTACCTGAAGCACAGCTAAGAAAGCTGTTTGTGGGATCTCTACATTACCCACCTGCTTCATGCGCTTTTTCCCAGCCTTTTGCTTCTCTAGAAGTTTTTTCTTACGGGTGACATCGCCGCCGTAACACTTCGCTGTCACGTTCTTGCGCAGCGCTTTCACTGTTTGACGGGCCACGATCTTCCCACCCACCGCAGCCTGAATAGCCACATCGAACATTTGTCGAGGAATCAGTTCTTTCATTTTTTCAGTCAGAACACGACCACGACTTTGAATGTAGTCTCGGTGAACAATAACAGAGAGCGCATCAACCCTATCGCCGTTGATTAACACGTCTAATTTCGACAAGGGTGCCGTCTCGAACCGCTCGAACCCATAGTCAAGCGACGCATAACCCCGGCTCGCAGATTTCAACCTGTCAAAGAAATCAAGAACTACCTCTGCCATAGGAATGTCATAGATGACCTGGACCTGCTGGCCAAGAAACTGTAGATCCACCTGCGAACCGCGTTTATCTACACATAAGGTGATTACAGCGCCAAGGTAATCTTGCGGCGTCAGTATCGTGCACCGGGCAATAGGCTCGCGCATACTCTCGACGTCGCCGAGATCCGGCAACTTGGAGGGGTTGTCAACGTTGACTACATCGCCAGACTTTTTTACCACCTCATAGATTACGGTGGGAGCCGTCGTAATAAGATCTAGATCGTACTCACGCTCCAGTCGCTCCTGAATAATCTCCATATGAAGCATACCCAAGAAGCCACACCGAAAGCCGAAGCCAAGTGCGTCTGAGGTCTCTGGCTCATAGAAAAGGGATGCGTCATTAAGAGTCAACTTCCCAAGGGCATCTCGAAAGTCTTCATAGTCGTCCGCATTGATGGTGAAAATACCCGCATAGACCTGCGGCTTAACCTCTTTGAAGCCAGGCAATGCAGCTGTCTCAGGCGCTCCCGATGCAATAAGTGTATCGCCTACCGGCGCACCTTTAATGTCTTTGATGCCAGCAACGATGAATCCGACCTCTCCCGCCTGCAGATGATCGGTGACCGTGCGTCTCGGCGTGAACACGCCAATCATATCGGCCTGGTGAACCTTGCCGGTGGATTTGACTACAAATTTATCGCGCTTTTTGATCTGCCCGTGCTTGACTCGCACGAGGGAGACGACTCCTAAATAATTATCAAACCACGAGTCGATGATCAACGCTTGCAAAGGCTCATCACGAGAGCCTTCCGGCGCTGGTATGTGCTTTACTAAATACTCCAGTACATCTTCAATACCTTGGCCTGTCTTGGCACTGACAGGCACCGCTTCGCTCGCTTCAATACCAATAATTTCCTCAATTTCATTTTGAACACGCTCCGGCTCTGCTTGAGGCAAGTCCATCTTGTTGAGTATGGGTAAAACCTCTAGCCCCTGCTCTATGGCGGTGTAGCAGTTTGCAACTGACTGCGCCTCGACCCCCTGCCCCGCGTCAACCACCAACAGCGCCCCTTCGCAGGCTGCCAGGGAGCGGGAAACCTCGTAAGAAAAGTCCACGTGCCCGGGCGTATCGATGAAATTGAGCTGATAAACCTCACCATTTAGAGCGGTGTAGTTGAGCGTGACACTCTGCGCCTTGATCGTAATACCTCGCTCTCGCTCAAGATCCATGGAATCGAGCACCTGCTCGGCCATCTCCCTATCGGACAACCCGCCGCAGTGTTGAATAAAGCGATCTGCCAAAGTCGATTTGCCGTGGTCGATATGGGCAATGATGGAAAAGTTGCGAATGTGACTCAGATCGGTCACGACGGCTCCCTAAAGGTAAATGAGGGCTCTGAATAAGCCCTCGTGCGCGCGGAGTTTAGCGCAGGCCCCTGCGCAATGACCACTCAATGATCAGTCATTTTCCGGTACTTTGATACCAATGAACTGTGGCGCTCCCTGTCGAATTAGACGTACCGATACCGAGTCTCCGGACTCAAGACCGTCGGATGCCTTCTCCAGATCGCTCAGACGACTGATTGCGACACGTCCGAACCGGGTAAGAATATCGCCGGCTCTCACGCCACCCTCAAAGGCCGGTGAACCGGGCTCAACAGAGCTTACGGCTACACCGCCACGAACTGCTGGTCCAGACTCGTCCGACTCCTCCAATTCCTTAACCGTCATACCTAACATACTAACGGTTCCGGGCTCACTGGGAGTTGTCACGACTCTGGCAATTTCATCTGCCTCAAGTGCACCAATTTCGACCTTGAGCACCTTCTCATCGCCTTCCCTAATGACCGTGACGTTAACCTTATCCCCAGGAGCTAGTAATCCGACTACGTGTGGCAAGTCAGCTGAAACTTCTATCTGTGCGTCGTCCACTGCAATGATGATATCCCCGGACTCGATACCAGCACCTTCTGCAGGCGAGTTACCACCCACCTGCGCCACCAAAGCGCCTCGCGGACGGTCAAGATCGAATGACTCAGCCAGCGTTCTATCGACATTCTGAATACTGACGCCCAACCAGCCTCGAACCACCTCGCCATTCGCCCGCAATTGCTTAACAACATTGCTGACAACACGGGCTGGTATAGCAAAGGAAAGACCAATAGATCCGCCCGAGCGAGTAAAAATCTGGGAATTGACCCCCACAACCTCTCCCGCCAAATTAAAGAGAGGGCCTCCCGAGTTACCCGGATTTATCGCAACGTCAGTTTGAATAAAGGGAACATAGTTCTCCCCCATCTCAGTAGGCAAACTGCGGCCTTTCGCACTGACAATGCCCGCCGTCACAGAGTAATCAAGGCCAAACGGTGAGCCTATCGCAAGAACCCACTGACCTACCTTCAAGTCCTCGGAATTACCCAAACTTAGGAATGGGAGCCCAGTGCCCTCGACCCGCAGTAAGGCGAGATCTGAGCGCTGATCTGTGCCTATGACTTGGGCATCAAATTCCCTGCGATCCGAGAGTCTGACAATCACCCTATCGGCGCCATCCACCACATGATGATTGGTGACAACATAACCATCCGCAGAGATGATAAAGCCCGATCCAGTGCCGCCGCCTCTAGGAGCCGGTGGGTTACGGTATTGAAAAAGCCGCCTAAGAGCCTCGGGCAACTGCTCGAGCTCATCCAGTTCTTCCATTTGCTCACGCGATGAACGCGATGGCGCCTTGACTTCTGCAATGATTTTCACAACGGCTGGAGATCGCTTTTCCACGATCGATGCAAAATCGGGAAGCGAAGCCACTGAAAACTGACTGACACACACAAGCAGCATGGCCAAAGTGAGTCTTACCATCATCTATTTCTTCCTTTTAACCTAAATCGTATGTGGAGCTTGCAACTGTGCGGACGCTTAATGGGCCTATGATCAACTAGGACTGCATGTGAACTACGGCCACATCCGAGCTGGATTCAACTATTCGCTCCAACTGAGGCTCAACCGCACCAAAAAGAGAACGAACACTCATCCACCTAAGCACGCCAAATGCACCCAATAAACCTGCGAAAAAACCAGCAGCAGCTCGGATATCACTGTCGTTTCCAACCACTAGCGCGACTGCAATACCTGTCGCTAAGGGCGCGCCATACAACATTAGCGCTCCTACAGACAATGTGGATTGCGGAATTGATATTTCAACCCTGTCATTTACTGAACAGTCGCCTGCTCTAAGCGATAGAGATTCCTGCGCTCGAACCAGTCCTTTGTCGCTTGTCAGTGCGCCAGCAAGTGTTCTGTGTCCGCAGCCAGAGCGGGCCGCACAAGACCCGCAGGCGGAGCTACGAATGGTCTCGACCCATACGGCACCCGCTTCAAGAGCGACAACTCGGCCAACCTCAACAATCATCATTTGCTTAACGACTCGGGGCAACGCGCACGGCTTCGGCAATAAGTCGCGCTGCGGGAAGTGGCACCTCACCTATGACAGTCACCAAAACACCGGTGCCGGATACGATACTTCCACGTGAATAGGTCAAAGTAGCGCCGTGGCGGACGGCGCCCTCCCCCGGCGATAGATCGTCTGGCAGCGGCTCAAACACAACTGTAGCTGCAGCGATACCATCACTCACAAACAGCGCCTTTTCTTCAAATCCACGGGCCAGACTTGCTTTATAGCCAAACGGCAGGCCAACGATATCGAGGTGCTGCATCAGCGCAATAGCGTCTTCTTCTGCTGCCTTTTCTTTTGGTGTCACAGTGAGTGAGGCATACTCATGCCGCTCTAAAAGCTTTCCATCCTCACTAAATGACTCCGACTTCAGAATCAGTCCGGAAGCTTCATCCAAGGCGAGACGGTACCCTAAACGCAGTCCATCTCGAGGTCTCAGATGAAATAAATTACTGCTTCTACCCGCCACCTTGGGTCCACGCTCAAGATGTAGCGCGTACACCTCACTCAACTCACAAGCAGTGACAGCTGGTCCGCGGGGCGCCCAAACGGACTGTGTCGATTCAGTTTCTCCGGCGTTTAAGTAGTCAAGCTGACCCAGCTCTTCTCCCGCGCTGTAGGTTTTTTCAATGAAGTTTCGTCCAACCGAGGATTCTTTGAGAAACGTGCCGGAGTAGGAAAAGTCCTGATGCGATCGCTGTATCTGATCAACGACTCGCACGATAGTTTGGTCGAGGTCACAATCGTTTTGCGCGCTGACCTGCAAGGGCGAGATAGCACCCACGGCAGCGCAAACAATGGAGATTAAAGCGTGTCTTGACCGGGTCACCGCCACCTCTACTGTTATTGCGGGTCTTTCGGATCGACTGACCGGGATACAAGAGGAGTGATAGAAGCCGCCGACGCAGTGGTGTTATGCACCTTTAATAGCGACTCAAACCGTTCGTCCGCGAGTCGATTATAGCTTGCCCTGTTACTGTAAGGATCGACCGGGGAGACTGATGACGGCACAACCACGGATCGCGGCTGAAGTACCTGAGACTCGCCGAAGCTGGCTTGCACGGCACCGGTACCGGGAACTTGTACAATCGCACCCGGAGCAGTCACTGGGTTATTGGGGTTTTCGTTGAACAAGAGCGCCTGCTGGCCTCCAAGTACGACAGCAACAGTAACTGACGCCGCAACAGCCATAGAGATCAGTGGGTTTGCGTAGCGCCGCTTTTCCGAAGCGATCGCCGTACGTACCGCCTCACTAACGTCGAAGCCTGCCGCCATGGTCGCAGCTGACTGTCCAGACATCGATTCGCGAATCAGATGCTGTCGCCGCCAATAGGCACGTAAGTCGTCAGACTCAGCCGCAGCCCGCAGTGCTCGCGCCATATCAAGCTCATTGGCCTCACCGTCCATCAGTGCGGACAGGCTTTCCTGGTCCGCCGATGAAGCAGTGCCTTTAGCCGTTTTATCGTCGTATGCTGTCAACGCTCACTCCCCTGAAGTTGCCGTGCCACTTTTACGTCAATGGCTTCGCGCGCCCGAAATATTCGGGATCTAACTGTACCAATCGGACATTCCAAAACGTCCGCGATTTCTTCATAACTCAAACCTTCAAACTCACGCAACGTCAGCGCAGCTCTCAACTCTACTGGTAATTCCTCGATCGTTCGAGAAATTAGCGCCTCCAACTGTTGCCCCATGATCACCTCATCCGGTGACTCGTGGTCTTTTAATCGACCCGGGACGTCAAACACCTCTGAGTCGTCCAATGCCATATCAGACGTTGGCCTTCGCCCCAAAGCGACCAAGTGATTCTTTGCCGCGTTGGCCGCAATGCGATACAGCCAAGTGTAGAACGCACTTTCTCCGCGAAAGTTGGGTAGTGCTCGATAGGCCTTGATGAACGCCTCTTGAGTCACATCTTCGACTTCGGCCGCATTGTTCAGATAGCGTGACACAAGCTGCGCTACCCTCCCCTGATACTTCAAGACCAGAAGATCAAATGCGCGAGAATCTCCTTTCTTTGCGCGCTTTACGAGCTTGTCGTCACCATCGCTTAGTGCCAAAGTACCGCTTCCCACTTAGCAGATTTGGCCTTTAACACTTTTGCCCAATCTGTTTTCTGTTTCATATGACGCTTGATGTTTAGAAAAGTTCAAATTATTTGACACAATGCACCAACGCCGCTCTGCTCCGCCAGAGTGCCGCAGGTGTCATACGGAGTCCATGGTGCGAGATACACATTTTGATGTTCTTATCGTCGGAAGCGGCGCGGCGGGCCTCAGTCTGGCGTTGCAGTTGCCTGAGACAGTCTCCATTGGCCTGTTATCGAAGTCGGATTTGAATTCTGGCTCCACCTCATGGGCCCAAGGAGGTATGGCAGCGGTGTTGCACGAGCGAGACACAATTGAGTCTCATGTCGAAGATACGCTGCAAGCCGGGGCTGGCCTCTGCCATCAGGATGCCGTCACGTTCACAGTAAAGCAAAGCCGGTCGGTCGTAGATTGGCTCATCGCGCAGGGAGTGGATTTTGATTTAAGGAACGACCAACCCGACGACGAGTTCAGAGAATTTCATCTGACTATGGAGGGTGGACATTCCATCCGTAGAATCCTTCACGCTGCCGACCAGACGGGTAGCGCAATCTCTAAAGCACTCAATGCGCGGGTCAGCGAGCGCACCAACGTGGAAATTCTGACTGATCGTTGTGTTGTCGATCTTATCGTCAAAGATGGAAAGGCAACGGGGGCCTATGTACTAAATACGAGCACGGGCATGGTAGAAACTATTGGCGCAAGGGCCATTGCCTTGGCGACCGGAGGAGCCAGTAAAGCGTACCTGTACACGAGCAATCCAGACGGAGCCACGGGCGATGGTATTGCGCTCGCGTGGCGTGCCGGTTGTCGGGTGGCGAACCTCGAGTTTAATCAGTTTCACCCAACCTGCCTTTATCACTCCAAAGCTCGCACGTTTCTGCTAACCGAAGCGTTGAGGGGCGAAGGCGCCACATTGCGACTACCATCAGGCGAGCGGTTTATGCCCCGATTTGATCATCGCGCGGAGTTAGCGCCTCGTGACATTGTTGCGCGTGCTATTGACCATGAAATGAAGCGATTAGGCCTAGAGTGCGTGTACCTAGACATCACTCACAAATCCAGAGAACAAATACAAGAGCACTTCCCTACGGTTCAAGCTCGTTGCGCGGAACTGGGTATCGACATCGCAAAAGAGCGTATCCCGGTTGTTCCTGCAGCGCACTATACCTGTGGGGGCGTGGTCGTAGATCAGTACGGAGCCACCGATGTACCAGGGCTTTATGTGATTGGCGAAACTGCCTGCACAGGCCTCCATGGAGCCAATCGAATGGCCAGTAATTCGTTACTCGAATGCTTTGTTTATGCGTCCAGTGCTGCGCAGCACATGAGCAGCCACCTGCCCGATAAAATAGCCGGCAGGCTATCTACCTGGGACGACAGTAGAGTTCGAGTGTCAGACGAGGCCGTGGTTATTCAACACAGCTGGCACGCCTTGCGTCGACTCATGTGGGACTATGTTGGTATCGAGAGGACCAACAGACGACTTAAGCGAGCGGCGAACCACATCTCCGTACTCGAGCAAGAGGTCGATGATTATTACGCAAGCTTTACCATCACCAAGGAACTGCTTGAACTCAGAAATCTTACCCTAGTTGCCAAGTTGATGGTTGAGTCAGCTCGAAGTCGTAAAGAAACGCGAGGACTTCATTTCAACAGTGACTATCCGGCCATGCTCAGTGAGGGACGAAATACGATACTCATTCCGAAGGGAGGGAGCAGCACCTCGAGAGAGCTGCCCAAGTACAGGTGACAGTGACTCAGCGCTGTGGCGCGCTGCGCTTGTAGTCGCGTATTGCCGTGACAATTGGTTCTAGCACCTCACCGGGATGGGATCGGCCCATTAACCATTCAAACATATCTTGATCAGCTGAACTCATAAGCTCGCGGTAAAGGTCTTTGAGATCAGGTGACAAACGCGGATATTCATCTGCCACAAATTCTGCCAGAAATAAGTCAAGTTCGAGCAATCCACGCCGACTTGCCCAGCGCATTCTGTTATGGTCATCATCCGTCATGGCGGCACCATAGCGGAAAGTAGACAGCCATTCGATAGTGACGTGACATATGGGGCTAAATTCGTGAGTCAAAACTTGAGCGACAGGATCATTTCGTTCGATGGTGCCGATGTGCGCGACGTACTTCACGGCCAGACCACGCGAAACTTCAAGTCACTCGATCTACATCGGCCTGTGGATGGCGCCTTTTGTGACATCAAAGGGCGTGTCATTTCTGACTTCACAGCTGTTCTTACCGCAGAGGCGACGGTGCTTATGAGGGTAAGCGCTAGCGTTGCTCCCCTACTTCAACAGCACCTAAGCAAATACCTGATGTTCTCAAAAACAAAGATGACCGTTCTCGATTGGTATTGCTGGGGTTGCAAGGGTATTTCGGCTACTGAGTCCATAGGGATACACATTCCGCGAGAAGATGGTTACAGCGAGGTGTGGTCCTCGACATCGACACAGCCCAGCCAGGCAATATCACCAGACGAGTGGCTCCTGTTTAGAGTTTCCCGCGGAATTGCTCGAATCAACGAGCAAAATGTCGGTAAATACTTACCACAAGACCTCAACTACGATCTGAATGGATTTATTGACTTCGATAAAGGGTGTTACACGGGGCAGGAGATCATTGCTCGCCTCCACTACCGAGGGCAACCAAAGCGTCGTCTGGGCCTATTAACTGTAACCTCAGTCAGAGAGCCAGGATGTGACGACAAGATCGTCGAAATATCGACAGAAAAATCAGTGGGATCAGTTGTCGAAGCCGTACGCGATAACGACGCTTTCCTCTGCCTGTGTGAAGTCGTCATTGATGTGGCTTCTCGTGATGTTGAGCTCTGCGGTCAACCTGCCAGGTCAAGAATGTTTAGCGTAGGCAACGCGAATTAATTCAGCTAGCAGGCGCACTCCCAACGAATAACCGGTTCTCCCTGCGAAGCAAGCCAGTCGTTAGTATCACTAAAGTGCCCGCAATCAAAGAATCCACGGTGGGCGCTCAACGGCGATGGATGTGGCGCAGTCAAAACCAGATTCCGTGGCCCAGTCACGAGCACCCGTTTTTTCTGCGCAGATGCACCCCAGAGCAAGAAGGCAG
>JAACDF010000032.1 GCA_009937065.1 Gammaproteobacteria bacterium
CCCTGATCGCGGCAGACCCACAATAAAAATTGGATCCGCGTCTGAGCAGACTTCTTTACTTTGCCGATCGCGAAAGTATTCCTCAGAAAATACGTCGCGCAGGCGCTCGTGAGCCACTTCAGTTTGCACCGGGTCATACGCAATGGTGTCTCGATGGAGTTGATTAGCGATTTCGTAGTGCTCAAATGCTCGCTCGTAGTCCTTCAAATCTTCAAAGGCTTTACCCAGTGAAAAACCAAAATGAACTCTGCAGTCCACAGGCATTTTCTCGTCCGCGAGCCTGACGCTCATCTCCTCTATATCGCTCTGTTCAAACTTAAAGGTCTTTAAGTTTGCAAGACTGTAATAGGTTTCCCCAAAATTAGGTCTTAGCTCGATAGCGCGTCGGTACGCTGCAATTCCCCCTGACTGATCACCGACAGTCTTCAGGACATGACCGAGGCCAATGTGCGCGCCTGTCAAGTTCGGATCAAGAGCCACCGCCCTCTGATACGCCTCAATGGCGTCCTCAGGCTTTGCCGCCATGGCCAATGCCGCACCGAGATAGTAATGGCTCATCGCATTATGTTGGTCCAACCCTACCGCATGCGTTAAAACCTCGACGGCTTCCTCATGCTCATTCAACTCCTTAAGTACGGTGCCTAAATCGTGCCATGCCGCAACGAATCGGGGCTTCATTGCCGTGATTTTTTCCAGAATCGCTCTGGCATCCTCAAAACAGCTGGCATTGATCGCAAGGCGAGCTAACAATAAAGCTGCATTCACATCGGTTGGATTCTCGCGGACAAGTTCCTGCGCAAGTGCCTCAGACTCACGAAACCGTCCGCTGACGAACAGGCGGGTAGCTTCTTCCAACTTTGCCTGCTCTGGTGAAAGTGCAGTTGCTTTTGCTCTGTACTTTTCAGCCTCGGAAACCATGCCCATGCTTGAGTAGGCTCCGCTTAGTTTACTCAACAGCGGCGGATGCTCTGGTCGTAATTCAGATGCGCGCGTGAGATGCGGAATTGCCTGATTAGGCCTGTTAAGGTTCAAAAGGACAGTTCCAAGATCCTCTAGTGCTTTTGCGTGCCCAGGCGCTGCCTTTACTGCGCGCGTCAGTAACGCTTCAGCCTCTTCAAGCTCTCCTTTTTCAGCGAGAATGGAACCCAGCAAAGCAACAAAATTAATATCGCCTGGGTCCGTCTGTAATGTTTCTCGGCAAATTGACTCAGCCTCGTCGATCCGACCAGCTTTCAGGCATTCGATGGACCGCTCAAAGACTCTTCGGGGATGCTGACTATTCATGCCGCTTTACTTGTTCGCGTTCGACTTGCGCACCAGTGTACGAGGTTTCAGCTGCTCATGCCGCTATTGTGCATAAAAGAACTCACGAGAATTGCCTTCGGCCAGTCAGAGTGACACAGTAGTTCCGGCACACCACCAAAAGTCGTCGACGCAACGTTTTTGTGAGGTCCGAAGTGAATACATCAACCGCTGATTCATATCCATCAAACAATCCTTTTGATCAGAGAGGTCCTTTCCTCCTCAGCCTCTTTATGACACTGGTCGGATACAGTGTGCTAGTGGCACTACCTGCAATCAATAGTGCGTGGGTGGCTCAACTTGGATTCACCGAGGTTGAGGTGAATCGTGTTGCATCTGCCGACTTATTGGGCTTGTTTTTAGGTGCATCGGCGACGGCCGCACTGATTCGGAAACAGAGCAGACAAATGCTAGCCTATTTGGGTATTGCGCTGGCAATAGTCGCCAATGCCCTTTGCACCCAGTACGTTGATTACGAAACCACCCTAGGACTCAGACTGCTCGCTGGGCTTGGTTCAGGCCTCTATACAGCTGTAGCCGTGGCAGGGCTCGGCGCTTGTACTAAGCCGAGGGAGGCATTTACTTGGATGCTATTTGCCTTTGCCATTTCCCAGTTCCTAGAGTTGCAACTGATACCACACCTGACAATAAACGAGATTTATCTATTCTTTATTGCGACCTATGTTGTGACGCTCCCGTTCGTCAGAATCATACCAACAGTAAACGTGGTATCAGCAGAGCTCCCAGAGACACTGGCTGAGCCTCAGCCTCGAACGCGGCTCGCTTGGATTGGCATCGCAGCTATCGTGATCTCTTACATTAATATCGGAGCTTATTGGGCCAACATAGAACTTGCGGCACAAGCAGCCGGCTTAGACGGGGAATGGGCCGGACAAGTTATTTCCTGGTCAGTACTCCTGTCTTTTTTTGGCTGTTTTGTGGCCATGTACGTGCTCAAACATTTCGACTACGAGAAGCCCATTCTCATCACATTTCTGATGATGGTACTTGCTGTGGGTCTGCTAGCGATCAATATTAGTGCAGCGATCTTTGTGTTCAGCGTCGCGATGTTCAATTTCCTTTGGATTTTTATTGATGTTTATCAAATGGGCGGTGTTTCGGTCGCAGACAGATCGGGCAGTGCTGCCGCTTTCATCCCCGGCGCACAAGGATTAGGACAGACGGCTGGCCCTTTTGCGGCCTCCTTTATGCTTGATTTCGGCTGGGGTTTTAGCGGCGTATTTATTTTGTGTGCTATCTCAGCGGCAGTAGCATTCTCGGTGTACGCACTGATTTACGTTAGCGCTCGAAATTGATCTCCTATGCTACTTGAACATCCCGCCCAAGGTTCAGGACTAAAAAGTAAAGGTTTTGTCGAACAGTTGATCCTCCCGGTCAGTTTGCCCATCATCAATTGAACGCTAGGAAGATATCGTTATGGACATTGGTGTACCCATCAAGGAGCTTGGATGCTACGACATCGAGCCGCTGAAAAATAAAATTCTTTCCCTTCCGGAGGAAGCATGGTGGGGAAATCAGTTTCGACAACTTGAATACGAAGTTCACCAGCACACTCAATCGATCGTCTTAGTCTTTACTGATGGGCAAGGCTGGCCAAATATTGAAGTCGCGAAAGACGTTGGGTGGGATCTTTTAGCAGAAGAGGCGCTCCCCCTGATGCACCGAATTTTGGGAGACCACTACCCTCCAGGGGGCACCATCATCCGAGCCATGGCCGCTCGGTTAGAGGCTGGGGGAGTCATAAAACCTCATCATGACAAACACCCATCGTTTCACTATGGCCATCGAATACATATACCCATCTACACAAATACCAGAGTCAGATTTATGATTGATGGGCGGCCCCAGAAAATGGTCATTGGCAACGTGTATGAAATAAACAATCAAAAAAAGCACAGTGTCATGAACAAGGGAGACGAAGGACGCATTAACTTCATTTTCGACTACATTCCACCAACGAAAATACAGCGCTAATCGAAATTCGACTCCCTAAACCCATACTTACCGCTAACGCTCGAGGCGACTTATGGACAGTGAACGGGTTACCTCGGAGTCAGATATGATTGGGAAATGCTCGCTGAAGAAAATCACGCCCAATTTTCCTGGCACTTTGCTTTGTCAGCTCTCGAGGAGTCACCAGTAAAGCGAGATGTAAACCGTCAATCAACGCGGAGTAGCCCATAGCTAACTCGCCCGGATCGACATCTCTGTAGCCACCCTCTTGGATGATCGAAGCAAATAAGGACTCGAGCTCCCTCGCAGCGGCCCTATCCCAGGCAGATACGATTTTCTGATAGATCGGCCGTGCACCCACTTCACCATAATAGGCAAACCACACTGACATTTTCCGGCGTTGAGTAACACCTTTGCCAAACTGGAAATTCAAAAGCGCTGTAAGTCTGTCACTGAGGTTTTCAGCCTCGCGACCTCTCATGATGTCAATCTGTCCCGTGTGATACTCCTCAGCTACATACCTAAGCGTCTCTCTCAATAAGTTCTCTTTTGTCTCGAAATGAAGATTCGCTATCCCCACGCTCAGCCCAGCCTCTTGCGTCACCATGTGCATGGTTGTCGAGGCGAGACCATAACGAGCAATGCATGCGATGGTTGCCTCAATCAATTGCTGCCGTCGCTGTTCCTTAGGTAGTATTTTCCGGCGCTTCTTAGGGGGTTGGGCAGCTTTCACTTAGGTTCTCTTTTTCCATCGCCAGGCTCCATAGGAGCTTATGACCTTCCTTTTCGTTGCACAACGTAAGAATGAATGATCATTCATTCTAGGTGGACGCGCCAGCCCTAACATGGCACCATTTTCCCTAGAAATGACGATGGGGAGACCACAGTGAATCAGTATGACGCTATCGTGATCGGTGCGGGGCACAACGGCCTTACCAATGGCGCCTACTTAGCCAAGGCTGGATTACGTGTTGCAGTCTTAGAACGGAACCCTTATATCGGCGGTGCAACGGTCAGTCGAGAGTTGCACAAAGGTTGGTACTACTCAAATTGTTCCTATGTCTCAAGTCTGCTGCGACCCGAAATAACGCGCGATTTGGAGTTGCCACGCCACGGGTTACAGGTAGTCCCCTTTGGTGGTGGTGCTACCTTTATGCGCAACGGCGATCACTTTGGGTCCTATTCAGATCATGACCGTCATTATCGAGAAATAGCTCGACACTCAAAACGCGATGCCAATGCTTATGATCGATACGCTGCGGATACCAGCTTACAAACGAAACTGATTCGCCCCTATCTCATGAGAACGCCGCCGGACCCGACCTCTCTAAAACCGAGAGACCTGCGGGATCTGATGGAGTTTGCGCAATCGTTCATGTCTTTAGGTGAAGAGAAGTTGCTTGACACCATAAAGTTCTGGACCGCGAGCGTCGGTGATTATCTCAATGAATACTTTGAAACCGATGTAATAAAAGCGCATATGGCAGGGAGCGGTATCATCGGCACTGCGTTGGGGGTCTATTCGCCTGGAACGGCTTACGTGCTGTTGCACCATTATATGGGTGACGTCGATGGTAACGTTGGCGCCTGGGGCTTTGCTCGCGGCGGCATGGGCGCCATTGCGAACGCACTCTCGAAAGCCTTTCAGTCATTCGGTGGCGATATTATCTGCGACGCAAATGTCGACAAAATCATTGTGAGAAATGGTCGAGCCGTTGGTGTTGCTTTAAAAGACGGCACTGAGTATCGGGCACCAATTGTGGTTTCAAATCTCGACCCCAAGCGAACTTTTCTAGACATTACCAATCCTAAGGACTTGCCGGCAGACGTAGTCAAAAAAGCCGAAAATTTCAAAATTAGAGGATCTTCAGGGAAACTCAATATCGCTCTTGATGGCTTACCCGTCTTTAATGGTCTTGATCCCCGTAATCGCTTGATGGCTGGCGATCTTCACTTCAGTGACTCTCTTGAGCGACAAGAGCGTGCCTACGATGACTGGAAAGCGGGGACATGGTCAAAAGACCCGTACTTGGACATGATGATTCCATCGCTCACCGACCCTACGATGGCTCCGCCCGGTAAACACATGATGTCAGTGTTCGTACAATACGCACCGCCAAAGGTCGAGGGAAGGGAATGGACTGACGAAGACAAGGATGGATTTGAAAAATCCGTTATTGATCAAATCTCCAACTACAGTCCGAACTTTAAGGACTTAATTCTCCACTGCGAGACGAGGACACCTCGTGAAATTGAGGCTGAGGTGGGCCTTACTGAAGGTAATATTTTCATGGGCGAATTGACGTTTGACCAACTGCTCTTCAATCGTCCGTTCCCCGGATATGCGCAATATAGATCGCCCATTAAAGGTATGTACATGTGTAGCTCGGGCACCCACCCCGGGGGTGGGGTCATGGCTGCACCGGGAGCGAACGCGGCGAGAGAAATCTTGAGGGACCTAAAACGACCTAACACAGTACCGGGAGGATATGCTGATGACTGATTATGATGCGATTGTCATTGGCGCAGGCCACAACGGACTCATCTGTGCTTCATATCTTGCTAAGGCAAAACACAAAGTTCTTGTCATTGACTCGAGGCCAGTACCAGGCGGGTGTGCCAGCACCCGCGAGTTTGCTGAAAACTACCGCGTTTCGGATTGCGCTCAATGGCTCTCTCAACTTGATAAAACGATCGTATCGGACCTGCAACTCAGTGACGCAGGTTTGGTACTAAGTAGCCCTAAATCCACCATAAGTCTTCAACCCGACGCAGCTCACGTCACCTTTGATGGGGATACGGTCACGGGAACGAGTATCGACAACGAGGACGTAACGGCCTACAGAAGCTTCAGGTTACAAATGAGGCGCTTTGCCAAGGTCTTGGCAACACTTTACAACGGGCGCCCACCAAAACTTGTCGAAAAAAATTGGACTGACCGAATTACCCTTCTCAAATTAGGGTTAGGTTTGAAACTCCTGGGTAAGTCGCATATGCAGGATTTAATGCGGCTTGCATTGATCAATATCTACGATGTGATGAATGAGTATTTCAAAAATCCCGCGCTAAAAAGTGCAATCGCACTCGATGCCGTAACTGGCTCTAATATGGGACCACGATCTCCCAACACTGTTTTCTCCTACCTGCATAAAGTGACAGGCGAGTTTTTGAGTGACTCTGGCACGAGACAGGTGATGGGTGGGATGGGTGCCTTGGGTACGGCCTTGGCCTCATCGGCAGAGGCCGCTGGCGTTGAGATCAAACTTGGCTGCGCAGTGAAGGCGATTAAAAAAACGGGACATGCCGTATCAGGTGTCGAGCTTGTTGACGGAACCTTACTCTCGAGCAAGATCGTGGTATCGAGTGCTGATCCAACCACCACTTTTAAGTCGATGCTGGGCTACGCTCAAATGGAAGCCGGCATGGCAAAACGCGCAGAACTTTATCGAAATCGTTGCGGCACGGCGAAGTTACATATCGCACTCAAAGCATTACCAACCTTCACCGGTCTGAATCAAGCCCAACTATCCCAACGCCTAATCATTACGCCCCCTATGGACGGTATGGAAACTGCGCTTAATCCCATGAAATACAATGAGATAAGTGATCAGCACTTATTCGACATCAGCATCCCCTCGATTGACGATCCAAGTCTATCGCCAGAGGGTCACCATGTGCTTTCTGCACTTGTTCATTACGTACCTTTTTCGCCCAAAATGGGTTGGGATGAAGCACGGCAGTTGCTGACGGATCAATTGATTGATGAAATCAGTGCGTATGCACCGGATCTGAAATCCCTCGCTGTCGCCAGCGAATTAGTAACCCCTGCGGACTTTGAGAAGACCCACCATGTCACGGGCGGAAGTTGGCATCATGGGGAATTATCAATAGATCAAGTGCTAATGATGCGGCCTTTTCCAGGATCCACTCAATACAAGACCGCGGTCGAGGGCCTCTACTTGTGTGGTGCAGGGGCGCATCCAGGAGGAGGCCTACTGGGTTTACCTGGACGCAATGCGGCCAAAGAGATCATCAAAGGGGGAGCATTAGTATGAGCAGTCCGACCAGAGATACGATGCTTCTTACAACACCCTTTCACTCCCGCGTCGAGGCCGCGTGCGCACTCAATGACTGGGGGAACTGGATGGGTTATACAACGCCCAACGCCTACTTCGATATTGAACTAGAGTATTTTGCGGTTCGCAGCACCACAGGTGTTTTTGATTTATCCCCGATGAACAAATATCAAATCTCCGGACCGGATGCAGAGGCTTACCTCAATCGTCTGGTGACGAGGGATGTTGCAAAGATTGGTATTAATCGCGTTGGTTATGCTATCTGGTGTAACGACGCCGGGCAGGTTCTGGACGATGGCACTATCTTTCGTTTCTCCGACAATGAATTCCGGCTGTGCTCTTACCAGCGAGCGGACGACTGGCTTGCATGGAATACCTTAGGATTCGATGTCACTATCGACAATGTTTCGAGTGATATCGCCGCACTGGCCGTACAAGGCCCCACGTCCTGCACCATTCTCACGTTATTGGGTTGTGAGAATTTGAATCAACTCAAACCATTTGGAATGGCGCACTATGAGTTTGAGGGTCGCCCACTGATGGTGAGCCGAACTGGGTTTACTGGTGACTTGGGATACGAAGTGTGGGTGCCACCAGAAAGTGCTGAAGCTCTGTGGGATCAGCTTTTCGAGCTAGGTCATGACTATTTAATCAAACCATTTGGTTCCCACGCCCTTGAGTTAGCGCGCATTGAAGCAGGCTTCCTTCAAGCTAATACAGACTTTATGCCCGCTGAAGAGGTCGTTCGCGTTGGCCGCACCCGAAATCCTTTTGAATTGGGTTTAGGGTGGCTCGTGGACTTCAATAAACCACTGTTTAATGGGCGCGCTGCGTTAGCAAAAGTGCAGGAAAATGGGTCTAAG
>JAACDF010000258.1 GCA_009937065.1 Gammaproteobacteria bacterium
GAATATCTGCGAATGCCACGAAAAATCCAGTTATTTATCCTCCTAGGAGGCATGATCGCCTTCGCAGCAGGGATGCGAGCCTGTCATCAGGTACCTGCAATAATGGGTGATGCTATTGAGCCGCGACCGCTTAAAGTCGTCAGTCATATTCAGCACCCTTTTTTAGCAGAATCTGAACGCTCATCGATGCACGGGGGGGCACACAACTGGGACATCAATACCTACCCGGGGCCTTTAGGGTTTAATACGTCTGCCAAGCATAGGAAATTTAGCAACATCATTGGCGTTGCACCGAACATATCGTTTGATTCAGAAGGTCGGCTGATAACGGTCAGCATCCAACTTAATCGCATTGAGCTTCATTTACTCGACCCGGAAACACTCGCGACCCTCGCCATGCTAGAGCTGCCCGCGAAAGCGAGCCCCTCGGACAACAGCGGTGGCGGTTATTTTCATCTAGATGCTCAAGACCGGGTGTTGTTAGCCCCCGCTAACAACACGATATCAATCTATGAAATTGATGAATCGTCAGGCGGGCCGGTATGGGTCTTAAATGAGAGTTACGACATTACCGGACTGCTACCCGAGGGAATCAATATTCACGACGTCATACCTGACTGGTCTGGCAACCTCTGGTTTGTCACGGGCGGTGCGCATTTGGGATATCGAGCAAACGACACGGGTGAATTCCATGTCTTCGAGTTACCTGCTGCGGGAGAAACGATTCAAAACTCCTTTGCAGTCGACGAAGAAGGCCTGTACGTGGCCTCCACCGATGCGATCTACCAATTTAAGATCGACGCGGCCACAAAAGAGCCCTACTACACATGGCGGGAGGACTATGACAATGGCGCTGTGCAGAAACCGGGCACTCTCTCACACGGCTCGGGAACATCGCCGACGCTAATCGGTAGTGACCTCGTGGCGATCGCCGATGACGGGGACCCTTTCACGAATATTGTTGTCTACAAAAAAGCAGACGTTGTCGAGGGTGATCGACTCATCTGTAAAGTTCCACTATTTGAGCGTGACAAGAGCGCCACCGAGAACTCTTTACTGGTCTATGGCAATGCCATGGTCGTTCAGAACGACTTCGGCCACGTGTACACCGGTAATGCGCTGAAAACCTCTCCTGGGATTATGCGCGTCGACGTTCGAGCAGACCGCAGTGGGTGTGATGTCATCTGGCATAACAAAAATTTTCTATCTCAATCTTTGCCTAGACTCTCTACATCCACGGGACTGCTCTATTTCTACACATTTCAAAAACAAACAAACGACGATCTCTTTGGAGGTTGGTACCTGACTGCCGTCGATTGGGAGACAGGTATGCCATTGTGGGACCGCCTGATAGGTCGGGGCACTGGATCAATGATCGACACATTATCCAGTGTGACCGCGCCGGTTGTTTTGGGCCCCAACGGTGCCGCTTACGTCGGCATTCGCACGGGTGTCGTTATGGCTAAAGACGAGGCTCAGTAACCGCCATTCAAGTCATAAGCAAAAGCTATTTTGTGGATTCCAATAACTCCAAATCGCTGAGCGGGTATGTGTATCAGCACAGGTGCCAAGCCGAAAATTATAAGTTATTGATTTTATTAATTTTTTATCGTATCTTCTTCGCTGAAACGTAGGCTCTATGTGGGTTTCGGGAATGTTGGTGCGTTAGTTTTTGTTACTTATTACTCGTAAAGCCCCCGCGTGTTACAGATTTCCCTGGCCGAGCCTTCAAAAGTCTTCAAAGCCTTGACCGTTGCCTCCATTTTTTGCTCTTCGAACTTTGTTAACAAATATGACAGCTACTAACCCACCCTCTAATGTATCTGGCCGGTAACTACTGCTATCGGATCAATGCGATAGCCCCCCAGGGCGCCTCCCTGCGTGGTACAACGCTCGTACTGACCATCTCTAAATAAAACAGGCTTTCTGAGGCACCATTGCCTTCTCGGTAAGCCCTGGGACTTAAGCTGTTCTAATCGAGGGTCTTGAATACTAAGATTGGGGAGTCACTTGGGGAGTTGGAATAAATAACGTAACGTAACCTATTGATTTTATTATTTTATATATAGATAAAATGGAGGCTCGGGTCGGAATCGAACCGGCGTAGACGGATTTGCAATCCGCTGCATCACCACTCTGCCACCGAGCCATTCAGGAGCGTCAGCTCTGAAGAAGCGCGAAGTATACAGGCTTCGCTTGGTTTGTCATTACGGATTACACGTTCTAACCTGCCAGTCGATGCTGGTAATTACCCTCAGTACGCGATGCATGAGCAATCCATTGATCCTCGGTACATCGTGCCGCCTGCTCACTAGAAATTTCGACGGAATCGATGCCGAGCTTCAAGGCCATTGGGAACTGATCAGGTAGAAGAGGACCCGCAGCCCGAATGTGACCGCTGTAACCCCGCAACCGAAGTTGTCGAGCCAAAGTCAAAAAGCGACCATCTGCGCAACTGCCGAAAACAATGCGGATAGCAGACGCGTAAAGAAGCTCGTCGAGATAAGAGGGTTTAATCGACGCATCGATATCGACAAACTCAAACGCCTCGGTGTTGCCGAAGCCACCTTGATTGTTGATAACAATAGTCATGCGACGTGCTCTGAACTGGCAATGATGTTGGGTCGATTGTGAAGACCACACTCAAGTTTAGATTGACCCCGCCAGCGCCCTGCGCGCGTATCCTCACCCACCTTCACAGCACTTGTGCAAGGCGCGCAGCCAATGGAAAGGTACCCTTTCGCCGTCAGAGGGTGCTCAGGTAGCTCGTATCGCGCCTTATAAGCAGCGAAATCGCTTAGGCTCCAGTTTGCTAGCGGATTGAACTTAAGCTTCCCACGAGCTTCGTCAACTTCGACAACGGATACCGATGAACGTGTCGACGCCTGAGAGCGGCGCTGACCCGATATCCATGCATCGTTCATACGTAAATGGCGATCGAGGACCGATACTTTTCTCAGCTGACAGCAACTATCGGGCGCACTCAGATGCAAACGTCGCTGCGCATCTAGGCGCTTCACTGCAATAGGGTCCACCGAGGCAGTTCGCACATTGTTTAAACCAAATGCCTTGGTTAGGCGGTCTCGGAACAAGAGGGTCTCGGAAAAGTGAAATCCGGTATCTAGAAAGACGATCTGCGCAGCAGGGTCAAGTGCGCCGACCATGTGCAGTAGCACCGCGCTGTCTGCACCAAAACTCGACACTAACGCGGGATTTTTAATGAAGGCATTCCCTTTCAGTATTTCCGACAAAACCTCCTGCGCGGATAGATGCTGCCACATGCCAGAGAGCCGCTCAGCGACGGAGGTTAAGCGTGTCAGTTCCAATCGACTAGGCTGCCTGATCGATGACATACAGCGCCTCCTGAAACGACACAGTGCCCAATCGCTTCACAGTCTCAGCGAATATTTCTCCCTCGTGGAGTCGAAGCGCCAGGTAAGCATCAACCAATCGATCCAACGCGGGCATCAACTCATCGACATTGAAACCACGCCCCATCTTTTGCCCAATTGCCGCATCATTCCCAGCACTACCGCCCAGAGTGATCTGATAGTTCTCTACCCCAGCCTTGTCTAATCCGAGGATACCCACATGACCCAGGTGGTGATGCCCGCAAGCGTTGATACATCCTGAGATCTTGATTTGCATGTGTCCTATTTCCGCTTCGCGACTCGCGTATCGAAGGGCAATGTCCTGAGCAATCGGAATTGATCTGGCTGTCGCCAGCGCGCAGTAGTCCATACCGGGACAGGCGATAATGTCTGATATGAGGCCAACATTTGCCGTCGCTAGACCAATCGATTTCAAGGCTCGGAAGATAGCTGGCAGGTCCGCTTGCGCCACGTGGGGCAACACAATGTTTTGCTCGTGACTGACTCGAAGCTCGTCATGAGCCAATCGCTCAGAGAGATCCGCTATTGCCCGCATTTGGTCTGACGATGCATCGCCGGGCGTGTCACCATGACCTTTCAGACTGATCGTTACACTGGCGTAGGTTGGATGTTTATGAGGAGATACGTTCCGTTCAACCCACTTACGGAAACCGATATCATCGTCCAAGGCATCGAAATAGCTTTCTTGCGACTTCTCAACGTAATGTGGTGGCGCGAAGCTCTTTTGAATATCACCTAGCACAGCGAGATCTTGGCCATTGAATGCACCTCGCAGACGTTGGAACGTCTCGCCAACCCTCGCGCGGAACTTATCAATACCCATGGCACCGACGGTAATTTTAATTCGTGCCTTGTATTTGTTGTCGCGCCTGCCCGCGAGGTTATACACAGAGAGTACCGCCTCCAGGTAAGGCAGCAGATCTTCTGCAGGCAAGCGATCCACAAGTTCTTGGCCGATGATAGGTGTTCGCCCTAGACCACCGCCAACAAAGACCTTGAACCCAATCCGCCCCTCATAATCCACCAACTGTAGCCCGATGTCATGTGCTCGAATAACCGCGCGGTCCTCGGCTGCTCCAGTAATGGCAATCTTGAATTTTCGTGGCAAAAACTGAAATTCGGGATGATCGGTTGACCACTGTCGAATCAGTTCGGCGTAAGGTCGAGGATCGACCACTTCATCAAGCGCAGCGCCTGCAAACTGATCCGTCGTTACGTTTCGAATGGTATTGCCGCTCGTTTGGATCGCGTGCATGTCCACGTCTGCAAGCGCATCTAAAATATCGGGGGTATCAACTAAACGGGGCCAATTAAATTGAATGTTCTGCCGGGTGGTAAAGTGCCCATAGCCTTTATCCCATTTATCCGCGATATAGGCTAACTGGCGCATCTGACAACTCGATAGCGTGCCGTAAGGAATGGCAACGCGTAGCATGTAAGCGTGAAGCTGCAGGTAAACGCCATTCATTAGGCGCAAAGGCTTGAACTCGTCTTCAGTCAGAGACCCCTCGAGACGCCGTTTAACCTGATCCCGGTACTGGTCGACCCGCGCGCGAACAAAGGCACGATCAAACTCTTGATAGCTGTACATTACGCAGCGACCTCTGCGTCTTTCGCCGCCTGCTTGCCGTGAAAGTAGTTGCTCGGACCTTTATGTCTAAAACTCTCGCGATAATGACGGGGTATCACGGGCGATTCAGTGCTTACCTCGGCTAAATAAGCCCCTACGACGTCGGCCTCGCTAAACATAGCCGCTAGCTCGCCTTCAGCGACATCAATGACATCGAATACCTTGGCAGCACTCAGTTCAGGTGACCATCGATGTGCCAAGTCAAGATAAACAACCTCGCCTGTCAATAAATCATTCGCCGTGATAACAACGGGCGCTTTAATGCGAGCCATTGGATGCCCCCTTGACTACTGGAGCGGTGGAGATTCCAACACCCTGATCATCACCTATACCAACAAAAATAATCAGTGGTCCGTTCCACCTGTCATCGTCTAAACGCTGTGCAAAACGAGATAGAGTCGACGTAAACCGTCGCTCCTCAGGTCGTGAAATATTTTCCACGCAGGTAACCACTAGATCCTGATCGCCGCCCGCCATCAACAAGCGACCTTGCAAAAAGCTGGCTGATTTACGGCCCATATAAATGGCAAGCGCCTGCCCAGAACGAACGAGTTGCCGCCAGTCGTGCTCGGCGTAGCCCTTCGCATCGTGTGCTGTCATGAACGTGATACTGGAATTACGATCACGTCGTGTCAGTGACTGCTTTAACGACGCTGCACCTGCCGATGCAGAGGTGATGCCCGGCACTACGGAACTCTCGATGCCATACTCGGAGAGCGCCGCCAACTCCTCATCGAGACGGCCAAATACGGAGGGATCCCCGCCTTTCAAACGAACGACTTTGAAGCCAGCTTGTGCCTCTCGAACCAGATGCTCGTTGATAACGTCTTGCGTTGCGTGCACGCCAAAGCCCTTTTTTCCCACATCAATGAACTTCGCCTCACGACGGGCTAACTCCAGTGCACCCTTACCGACCAATCGGTCGTAAATGACCACCTCCGCCTCATGGATCAACCGGCGGGCCTTAAGAGTCAAGAGCTCCGGATCACCTGGACCTGCACCCACAAAAGCTACTGAGCCCGGCTCCGGCTCTGATTGAATATGGCGCTCGAGCAGCGCTTCGAAGCCCTGTCGGATGACCTCATCTGAGGCGTTCGCCACCAGCCCCTCAGCCTTGAACGCGTCCCGCCAAAAGTTTCGGCGTGCGAATCCCTCTGGGAGCGCTCGCACTCGGGTCCTGAAACCGTTTGCAAGTCGCGCGAAACGCCCTAGGCCAGCTGGGAGCATCGCCTCGATGTCAGCTTTAATCTGTCGCGCCAATACCGGCGCTGAGCCCTCCGTACCAATAGCGACAACGACAGGATCTCTATCAACGATCGCAGGGGTAATGAAATCGCAGGCATCAGTACGATCTAACACATTAACAATTGCGCCCTTCTCTCTAGCCATCGCAGCGATCTGATCGTTAATTTGGTCGCTCTGATGCGCCGCATAGACAACAGTGACATCTCTGAAGTCTGTTGGTTCTGGAAGACCTGCGCACAGCGTGATATCACCCGATCGCTCCCATGCAAACGCCTGCTCGCTAGGATTATCGGCAAAAACGGTCACGCGTGCCGATGTTTTCAACGCACCTCTGCACTTGGCATCCGCCATCTGTCCGTCGCCAACCACCAATACACGTCGGTCACGCATCGCTAAAAAAATGGGAAGAAAATCCATTACCTGTCACCTTAAATAACAAGTGCGCGATAATAGAATAAAGTTCTTTTTGAATGTACTTATAACGAAAAAATAAGAATTTAATTTTTATATATGTTTATAATTTAGTACAATTTTCTATATTCAACTATATTTAAGGGAACGAAATAATGGACAGCATCGATGCCGCCATTCTCAGACTCGTTCAAGAGGACGCCACTCGCTCTCTGGACGACATTGCATCTGCCGTTGGGGCCTCGAAAACCCCCGTTTGGAATCGACTCAAACGACTTAAAGACGAGGGTATTATTCGACGTGAAGTTGCGATCGTCGACCCTGACAAAGTAGGACTTGAAGCCTGTTTTTTTGTGCTTGTAAAGACAAGTGAGCACGACGCTGAGTGGCAGGCACGTTTTTTGTCAGCCTTGACGAAAAGGAAAGAGGTTATCGAAGCACATCGATTAGCAGGCGAAATCGATTACCTACTCAAAGTCCAGGTGGCAAACCCACGCGCGTATGATGGCTTTTATCAAAGCCTAATTTCGGAGGTTAAGGTCTTTAACGTAACGGCGCTTCTGTCTATGGAAGAGCTGAAGTATACGACCGCCCTGCCACTCTAAGGCTTTAATAATCTTCGCCAAGAAAAGGCCGAGCGAAGCACATCAATAAGGTCGTCATGCCCCTGCATCAAATTTCTGACACTCCAAAAAAAGATCCGGATATGGCAGAACATGACAGCAAAGACCTCTCGAAAACAGCTAGAGATATCCACTGGCTACATCGCGGGCCCCACTGCTAGCTA
>JAACDF010000033.1 GCA_009937065.1 Gammaproteobacteria bacterium
CCACGACAAACTGACTATCAGCAATTGCCTCGTCGAGCGTCTCTACGACACGCGCTTCACGAATAACATCGACCGCACTTGCAGCACGCCACTCAGCCTCGGGGTCGGGAAACTTACGCGGACCCACTAAAACCAGCTGTCTCAAGCCCATGTTTTTCATGGCACGTGCCGCTGCACCGACATTCCCGGGGTGCGATGGATTGACCAAAACCACCCGTATATTGGAAGAATTCATAAAACACCCATATTGAAGGGCCGCGAGTGTAGCAAACCCTAACGCCTAAGCGCGCTTCTTGGTATTATCGCGCTCCCGCCGAATACCCGGACAGCATCATGGAACCAATGGTCAATATCGCACTTCGCGCAGCGCGCAAAGCCGGCAATTTGATAGCTCGCGCATCAGACGACCTGACGCGGCTCCGATTTGAGGCCAAAGGCAAGGCGGATTTCGTTACCGAGGTTGATCTCGCCTCAGAGCAGGAACTCATTACAACTCTGCAAAAAACCTATCCTGACCATGCATTTTTATGCGAGGAAAGTGGTCGAACGGGTCCGGACGACGCTCAGTTTGTGTGGATTATCGATCCTTTAGACGGCACCAGTAACTTTATGCGAGGCATCCCTCACTACTGCATCAGTATGGCTTGTGTTCTAAATGGCAAGCTAGAGCATGCCATTGTCTTGGATCCTGTCAGACAGGAAGAATTTACAGCCTCACGTGGGCGGGGCGCACAGCTAAACGGGCGACGCCTTCGTGTATCCGATCGCACCGATCTCAAAGAGTGCCTAATCGGCACAGGCACACCTTTCTTGGGTCAATCAGAGGATCGTATGGACTGGTACCTGAAAGGGCTGGGTGAAGTCGCGGGCAACTCCATGGGCATTCGACGAGCAGGGGCAGCGGCTCTGGATCTCGCTTACGTTGCGGCCGGAAGACTTGACGGTTTCTGGGAGGCTGGCCTCAAGCCGTGGGATCTCGCCGCAGGAGCGCTCTTAGTCAGGGAATCTGGCGGACTGGTCACTGACTTTAAGGGCAGTGACAATGTACTCGACGGAGGCGATGTCATCTGTGCCAACCCACGACTGCTAAAACAACTAGCTGCCGCTATTCGCTAGAGGCGACTGACGAAGGCTTTTAGCTAGCGCTTTCAGGGCGTGAACGCTTCCTGATCTTCGCCTTCTTTGACCGGTATCGCCACGTCCTCTTTAGTGACGCCCAACGCGAGCAGCGACGTAGATGCCACATAAATAGATGAGTAAGTTCCGATCGTCACCCCAACAAGTAGAGCGATAGCGAAGCCGAAAATCATATCGCCACCGAGGACCGCCAAAGACGTCAGTACCAACATCGTTGTCAACGAGGTAACCAACGTGCGACCTAAAGTCTCATTCAGCGATACATCGATAACCCCAAGCGGCTTCATCTTCCGGATCTTTCGCAAGTTTTCTCGAATTCGATCCGATACAACAATGGTGTCGTTTAGCGAGTAGCCAATCACGGCAAGTATTGCCGCTAAGACAGATAAGTCGAACTCGAGTCGGGTTATCGAGAAAAAGCCGAGAATAATGAGGACGTCATGAGCCAAGGCTATGACAGCGCCCATCGCGAACTTTATTTGGAAACGGAAACCGACGTAGATCAGGACTAATCCCAATGCTAGCAGCATGGCGAGACCACCCTGCTCACGCAACTCATCACCAACCTGTGGCCCCACAAACTCCATACGCTGCATCGTGATCTGTTGTGATGTCGCCCCACGCAGCACCTCGACCATTCGAGCGCCTTCGGCATCAGAGTAGCTGATGGGCAATCGAACAAGCACATCGCGATCTGTGCCAAAGCTCACGACCATGGCACCTTCATAACCACCTATTACGAGCTGATCACGAATAGCGCCGAGGTCAGCGCTCGAGTCATAGTTGAGCTCAATTAATGTGCCGCCTGTAAAATCCAGCCCCCAATTAAGTTGCTGAAGTGAGAGCGAGACCATGGTGGCAAGCAATAATAGCCCTGAGAATGCCGCAGCAACGAAGCGGCCCTTCATGAACGCGATGGGTTTCATGCCGTTGCCTCCTGTGAAGCCGTATTCGCTTTCATTTTTACTCGGCCAATACTCAAACTCTCAACGCGGCGACCACCGTAACTTAGATTAACTAATGCTCGGGTTCCCATGATCGCCGTAAACATGGAGGTGATGATGCCTACGGATAGCGTGACGGCAAAACCTTTGATGGGCCCGGTTCCCACGGCATAGAGAATAATCGCCACAATCAATGTCGTAATATTGGCGTCCAAAATAGTGGTGACCGCGCGCTCGAATCCACTGTGAATCGCAAGCTGATTGGATGTCCCAGAGGCCAGTTCTTCACGAATTCGAGCGAAAATCAGAACGTTTGCGTCAACTGCCATACCCACGGTGAGAACAATTCCCGCGATACCGGGTAACGTCAGGGTCGCACTCAAAAGCGACATGACAGCCACCAGTAGAACAAGGTTTGCCGTCAACGCGACAACAGCAATAACGCCAAATACACGGTAGTAGGCCATCATGAATAGAACAACCAAAGCCAGACCGAGTTGAAGCGATTTCACCCCAAGCTCGATATTCTCCGCTCCAAGTGAAGGTCCGACCGTTCGCTCCTCGACAAAGCTAATGGGCGCGGCGAGTGCGCCTGCGCGCAGCATCAACGCGAGTTCCGATGACTCGGCTGGGCTATCGAGGCCCGTGATCTGAAATTGAGCCCCTAGCGCTGACTGAATGACAGGCGCTGTAAGCACCTTTTTCTCATCATAGGGATCACGGATAACGACCGGCTCCCCGTTTTCATCGGTTTCGTAACGAGTGCGGTACTTGCGTTCGATGAACAGAACTCCCATTCGACGCTTAACGTTCGCGCGGGTCGCACGGGACATCAGCATGCCGCCTTCGCTGTCGAGGGTTATTTGAACGTTGGGCTGTCCATTCTGATCAAAGCTCGCCGCGGCATTCGACACCCGCTCACCCGTGATAATGATGTCGCGTTCGAGCCACTCGGTCATTCCTTGCCGTGTTTCGCCTCGATAATCAAAGCGCTGTCGCTCCGAAATTGGTGCATTTGCCTCGGCGACGAGGCGAAACTCAAGGTTGGCCACTTTACCGAGAATACGCTTTGCTTCAGCGGTGTCCTGAATACCGGGCAGTTCGACCACAATCCGATTCTTGCCCTGCCGTTGAACCAAGGGCTCTGATACACCGAGTTCATTGACTCGGTTGCGCAGTGTAGTGAGGTTCTGTGCTACCGCGTATTCAACCACTTCTGCAATCGTGGTCTCAGTGACCTCCGCAAATAGCTGTGGCATGTCTTCATCGACGCGATCAAGTAATAGTTCTGGGTACAGATCTCTAAGCTCGGCACGCGCGGCCTCACGGTCCTCTACGGAACGAAAGCTTATTCCAATTCGCGTACCCTCGAGCGCAACACGCCCGCGAATTCGTTCTTCGCGCAGTCGACGCTTGATACCGTTTTCGTACTGCTCAAGTTTGCGATTAGTTGCAGCATCGACATCGACCTCGAGCTTGAAGTGAACACCACCGCTCAAATCAAGGCCCAACTTCATGGGCTGCGCAGCACCACTGAGAAGCCAATCTGG
>JAACDF010000259.1 GCA_009937065.1 Gammaproteobacteria bacterium
AGTGTCCCTCGTAAACGCGCATCCCGAGCATGTAGGGTCCGTCAGGAACTGGCAGCCAGTTACTCACCTGTCCCGGTCGCTTTGCCGACAGAATTATCGTCAAGCTACCGTCCTCCTCGTAGTCTAAATCGGGCGTCCGATCACCAATCGAAAATCGATCGATCTCGTTCTCAACGAGGTAGAGGTCCATACCATAGGCCGTCAGTGACCAGAATCCATCACAAGGCGGAAGACTATCTGCCGTGAATGTTAGTCGCAGTTCATGTTTTCCATTTAGTGGTTCACGCGGCTCAGTGCCAAATACTCCTCGAGTCGTATTTGGTCGAACCTGCGATTCTCATCCCTTTTCGTCAGCGCCCTAATCGAAAACGCCTCCACAAGGGAGGCGCTTTCAATTAGATGGCGGAGAAGGAGGGATTCGAACCCTCGATACGCGATTAACGTATACTCCCTTAGCAGGGGAGCGCCTTCAGCCACTCGGCCACTTCTCCGTATTTGTTGCTCCTTTCCGTCGACGTGAGACTTTGAACAACTGTTACCAGCGTGCGATGCTCGTAACGCTGACCGGTCGTTTTACCGTGCGGCTGTATTAGGCAAAGTAACCATAACAGTCCCACTGCACATAGCGTTGTGCGATTGCGGCTCACGGACGGGGCACGCTGTGCGACGCGCGGGAGCGAGGATAGCACATTCTTATTTTCTGATGACAGCCGAAAAGCAAATTAGCACGAAAGCAAAAGTGAGTGCGTCAGGAACCCCTTCACCGGTCATCTAACTTTTTTTATAACAGTCAGGGGGCGAGTCGCAAACAACAAATCTCGGCTCTCTACCGGAATCGGATTCGGAATCAGAATCAGAATCGGATCAACGTAAGCCGCAAGGTTAGCTCGTGCCTCCCCTCCCGTCTTAATTACATGGTGGTAATGAGCTACAGTTTGTACTAGCTTTAGACTTGGGAGTATGCGTTACGAGTAACCACAACCGATATAAATTAAATAATTACAAGGAAAGTGCCATGACCAAGGTTTCTAAATGCACTCATTCATGCGGTCCAACCCTTCCTAAAAAGGCCATTACAACGTGCGTCGCAGCCGCGTTGGGATTGACAAGTGCACAACTGGCGATTAGCCAGGCCGTATTAGAAGAAGTTGTGGTAACGGCAAGACAACGAGCCGAAACATCACAAGAAATCCCGATGATGGTTCAAAGTCTCACTGGTGAAGATATCCAGAAACAGGGCATCACAACACTTGAGGATTTCTCAAGATTCGTTGCGGGTCTGAACATATCAACGACCACGCCCGGACAAAATACAATTGTGTTCAGGGGCGTTAGTGACGGTGGTGGCTTTTTAGTCGATCCTACAGCCGCAATCTACCTCGATGAACAGCCCATGTCGCTTACCTCTGCAGCGCCTGACATCTACCCTGTTGATATCGCGCGAATCGAGGCGTTAGCGGGTCCGCAGTCGACGCTTTACGGAGCATCCTCGCAAAGCGGGGCCGTGCGGGTCATTACTAACAAACCTGATCCAACTGAATTTTCGGCCAATATCGGTGCAGGCCTCGGCTCGACATCGAAAGGTGGATCAAGCTATGAGCTCGATGCAACGGTCAATATACCTGTCAGTGACACTGTCGCTATTCGCCTATCAGGGTTCAGTGCAACCGATGCGGGCTATATAGATAACGTGCTCGGTACGACGGTAGAAGATACCGTTTTCGGATCGGGTCTGGGCGGCCAAAAAACAAACAGCGACATGTTGAAGGCAGATTTCAACGAGGTCGACTGGCAAGGCGCTCGTGCTGCGGTTCGATGGCTCGTTGACGATAATTGGTCCGTCACTGCGACAGCTAACTTTCAGGAGCTTGAGGCCGGAGGATATAACGATTACGACCCGGCCGTCGGCGATTTGCAAACGGTCAAGTTTGCCGAGGAAATGCGAACGGATGACTGGCTGCAAACTAGCCTCGTAATCGAAGGGGACTTAGGGTTCGCTCAGCTGGTCTCAGCAACCTCTTACTACGACCGCGAGATGCTGTATACCAATGACACACAGAGTTACACTGCCTATTTCCACTACTCATTTGGCGTCTACTACGGGTACGCAACATACGACTTTGGATTGGATCCGGTTGGTTATCTGGTTAACGATCAAAGCAATGAGAGCTTAACTCAGGAAATCAGACTCTCAGGGTCTACTGATCGAGTTAACTGGACATTGGGTGGATTCTGGCAGGAGTCAGAGGAATTTTGGGATTTTCATACCTACGTGGATGGCTACCGCAATTCTCCGGCATTTGCTGCCTGGAGCTATTACTATCCGGGCATTGCACCAACCGATGCATGGTGGAACTCCTTCCAAGGCACTGATCGCACCGATATGGCTGTCTTCGGAGAGATGGACATCGTGTTGATTGAAGATCGACTCACGGCCCTAGTGGGTGGGCGTTGGTATGACGTTGATCGAGATTTGAGCTACACGGTTGAGCGACCCGACAGCCGGGTTGCTCAGGAACTACCCGACAGAAAGGCATCGGACGACGGCTTTATTCCTAAGTATGGTCTACAGCTTCAAATAAATGACGATGTGATGGTCTACGGCGTGTACTCGGAGGGGTACCGTGTCGGCGGCACCAATCGCGGCCGTGGAATTGACCTGGGCGGACCGACACTCCCTGTCGCCTACGAGTCAGACATTCTCGAAAATACTGAATTCGGATTGAAATCTACCTTTGCTGATGGTCGAGTTGTCTTCAACGCTGTTTACTACGATATGAAGTGGAATGACATGCAGATCGAGGTAACAGATCCGAGCTTCAATCTCGCGTCTTACAGCGAGGTCGATGTGAATGGAGATCCTCTATATGGCAGTATTCCATTCCAAATAGTAGTGGGCAATGTGGGCGATGCGACCGTAACGGGTATTGATATCGACTTGAAAGCATTGATAGGAGACAACCTTGAGTTTGGTTTCAATCTGACAGATATAAGAGATGCCTACGTCGAGGCGCCCGCGTTCTACAATGAACCAAGGGCGGCGGGTGGTCAGATCCCGTCTGGACTTGATCCACAGTCAGCTCTGCCCTTATTCGCTGATGAAAGCTACTCGTTTTACCTCGAGTACTCTGGCATCAATCTCATGGGTGGTGACGGTGCGTTCCGGCTGCAACACAATAACGTAGGCTCATCGCTCAATCAGCTGAGCGATGGATTCACGTCGGCCCGTTTGAAGCAGGGTGAATACAGAATCACCGACGCCATTTTCACCCTAGATATGGATGACTGGCAGGCACGCTTCTATATCAACAACCTGTCAGATGAGCGAGGTATCACCTACGAGGACAGTGCTGACTTCGATCCACTTTGGGGGAGAAATAGTTCTAATGTAATCCGCCCGAGAAATTGGGGTCTGTCAATTAGAAAACTGTTCTGAGCCGGCGCTCATCAATCCAAAGGGCACCTCGAGTGCCCTTTTTTATGGCCACTCAGCCGGCCAGCGCTCGAGCCCATGAATCGCGTTCCTGATATCCATAGTGAGGTTCACCGCAGTGAGCCTCTCTCCCTTCACGATATCGATAATGGAAACAGTCGACGGTGAGGATCCAGCGGCGACAAGTCCATCGTCGAGAATACACAGACCACGCCCAAAGCCTTGCCGAGCTACTTTCGAATCATCCACCCCCATAAAATCGAGCTCGCTTGGGGGAAATAATGGAACCGAAATCTGAACTTCTGCCGCAGAGCGCGAAACAAAGCGCACTGTATCCGCCGCTGTATCATTGAAAATCACACCATCGGCAAACGGCATGGCGTTATGGCACCCTCGTGGGAGACTACAGATTTCTTTTATTGAAATATCAGCCGAAATAGCGAGCAAGGCTTGCGTATTGAGTCCACTTAAAGAGATACCGTCCTTATCAACTCGCACCATGTTGATATGGTATGAATTGACGAATGTAGGCCCTCCTTTTGCGCGAGGGTCAAAAGGTTGGCCGACCCATTCCGTCCCATTTTTTGAGATATACAGTCCCCAGACAAATTCCTTGGCAGTCAAATCGAAGGCCAAAATAGAATCAAAGCCTGTCGAAGTGAGGAAGAGCAAATGATCTCTACGACTTATTTCGTGACAGTGTTTTAAGTAGGGATTTGTGAAGGAAGCAATAGCGCGAAAATCGGGCGAGTAGCAAAATAACTCGTCACTTGCGGCGATCCAGACACAATCCTCAGTGAACTCGACGCCACGCAAACCTCGGTCCCACCCTCTTCCAGAAAAATCGATATCCCCCGAGTTCCAGTCGATCTTTTGCTCTACGATTCGATTCTCAAAGTCAATGAGATAGACCCCTCCGTGACTCTGTCCCTTTTGTGAACCCCGCACAACAGACGTAGCAATCAGCTTCGGCATCTTAGTCGCTCGAGTCATTACTTATCCCACTCCGGAAATACGGGTGCCAAGATATCTCGCAACGGATCTAAATTCGTACCGTAACGTTTCCACGTATCGACTGCCCCACGGTAGATAGGTTGTCTCACCTGTTCAGAGCTCGCCGTCCGAACCGCCCTTTTTGTTTCATGAAAGTTCACACAGGCGTCCTCAAACGGGAGCTCACAAAACTCTAAGATTCTCCTAACCTGTGATGCTAGGTCGTCTACAACCTGCTCGTATTGAACGCGAAGCACTGCACCGGGAAGAACACTGTCCCAGTGATCCATTAATCTTGTGTATTCCAGATAAAACTCGCCCAGCTCGAAGAGGTCATAGCTGAAGGTTTGCCCCTTTGCAAAATGTTGCTTGAAACACCCAAAACAACTATCCATTGGGTGTCGGCGAGCATCAATAATCTTGGCATTGGGTAGGATGGTTTTGATGAAGCCCACATAGGCAAAGTTGTTCGGCATCTTGTCCGTAAACAAAGGTGCTCCGCCTCTGTGCCTCCTTGTTTGCGAGAGGTATTGCTCACCAAGAGCCTTAATCTGCATGTCCGATAAATCGAGCATGCACTGCGGGAATACCTGCCCCGATCGAGGTTGCGTCAAACCCTGAGCAATCATGGAAATATCTGGCAACTCGCTGGTGCCATCAACCATAGAGTGACTGGCTA
>JAACDF010000260.1 GCA_009937065.1 Gammaproteobacteria bacterium
AAGCAACCTGGCCACTTAGGTCGTTAGAAACATTAGGTAATGGAAATTCAGACATCGCATTTCTCTTATGATTTATTATCGGTAGACGCAAAGATGTCTCGCCTTGCTTCAGAAAGCAAGAAAGCCCCTGTTAGCGCATGGGTGGGAATATAAAACCAGTTAATAGGAGCCTCTCATGCACATCGAACTGGGTGATTTCCACCCTGAGCTACAGCACCAAGTTCCGCGGTTACGACGCATGGCTAAACTGATGCGCGTCCCCGGTGTTATCAGGATCATTGACTGGCTGCGGCGCAGAGGGGCTGGGTCGGATGTGGCTGGACTTGACTGCTCGACGGTCAACATAACCAGTAGCTTGGATGACTACTCGATAAGGACGCGGATTTACCGACCCCCCAATTTCTCGGGGCCGTTGCCCTGTCTGGTCTACTTTCATGGTGGTGGGTACATCATGGGCGTACCCGAGGGGTCGGCTGAGTTGATCAAGCTCTTCATTCAGGCGAGGCCTTGCGTTGTCGTTGCGCCTGATTACCGAAAGGCTCATCAAAAGCCATTTCCGGGTGGGTTTCAGGATTGTTATGACGCAATGCTATGGGCGCGTGACAATGCCGATACGTTGGGATGCTCAGATAAACTAATCATTGGCGGACACAGTGCAGGCGGCGGTCTCACTGCCGCAGTAGCACTGAAAGCCCGCGATACGGGCGATGTCGCAATTGCATTTCAAATGCCGTTTTATCCCATGATTGACGACACGCAGCCGACAGATTCTCAGCGTGATATTGATCCGCCAGTATGGGACACGAGCCTCAATGCGATTGGATGGGGCGCTTATTTGCGCGATGTGAGAGGGCGTGGCGAGACGCCTAGCGCCTACGCGGCCCCCGCGCGGGCAGAGTCCCTCGCTGGCTTACCGCCTACCATCACCTACGTAGGTGATAAAGACCCGTTCTATTGGGAAACCGAGACGTACGTCGCTGAGCTTCGCGAGGCAGGGATTGACGTGGCACATACCGTATACGAGGGCTGCTATCACGCGTTCGAGTACATAGGTGAGAGCGGTGATATTGGCGCGCAAGCCAGAGCGTTTACATTTGAAAACTTCAGCCTATTCTGCGATCGGTACGCTGGGGGACCGGACGCTTAGGAGATTTCACTGACGATCGAATAGTCAAATTCTGTGATCCGACTGGGTATTCTCTGCTCGCTCGTGAGCACCGTAATGCCGTATTCCGTTCGAAGTTCATACAGTCTTCGGTCCAATAGCACCGAGGGTAATTCAAAGGGCCACTTTTTATTCATCCGTCGGGAGTGTCGAATCACTGTCCAGAGTGCGCGCTTATTTCGCCAGTAGAGTTTGGGAATGAACGCGATGCCTAGTTCCGATACCACAGCCCGACTGAGATCTTTGATTTCCGGTAGTTGCTGATACTTTTTAAGTAACTTCCATGTGAAGGTTGTTCCGAACAAGACCCAGAAATCCAAGGTAGCTTCACCCTCAATCGTGGTGTCCTGACCAAAGATCGCATGCGTCGCATCGTGATAGAGCCAGATGGGGTCAGCATCCTCAGGGCTATCTGTAAGGACCTTACGACCGATGTGCGTGAGATATCGATGATATTCATCAATCGCCTCGCGCAAAGTCTGCGTGCTGTTCTGATTTTGGTATTCGAGGTGCATGAGCGCCCCCTGAGGTTCCCCAACGACTTCAAGATCCTCCTATTGGTACATATTTACAAGCTCGATGCAGATTTTTGAACGCAGTGACGGCAGATGCTTTCTATGTTCGACAGGGCTCTGTACCCTTGGGATACCTGCGACACTGAGCGTTGCCCTATGCCTGGCTATTCGTACTTTGCCTTGTCGGTTATTTGTCTCCTAACGATCTATATCCCTTTGTTTTGGGCGCTAGGAGAGTTCAAAGACACGTCGAGGAATATGAAGCGTTTTTTCATTGGCTTCATGCCAATAGGTCTCGCCTGCGTTGCTTGGATAGAGTTGGGCGGCCTCGATTGGAGTCGGGTGCTATCCAATCTTGCTTATGCGGCGTTTGGTAGTCTTATTCTGGCGTTGATACACAAGTTCTCACAGCCATAAACGTGGCCTGTAGGCTGGTTTAAATTAAATTTAATAAGGAGATACATAATGCCGGCGATGACATTGCTTGGTTGGTTTCACACGATAATGGGCGTTGCGGCAATATTGCTCGCAGCGGCCGCGCTTTATCGACACGGTTTGATTCGCTCTTCAGACCGCGAGGGTGCAGCTTATTTAGTAATTACATTGATCGTCGCTGGCTCTGCTCTGGGTATTTACAATCAGGGCGGCTTTGGAGTAGCTCATTACCTAGCAGTTCTGACGCTGGTGGCGGCATTCGGTGGATTTATCCTCGAGCGCTTCAATCTTTTTGGCCGCTTTTCGCCTTACTTTCAGGCCATTGCCTACACCGCTACGATCCTGTTTCACATGATTCCCGCCATTACCGACTTTTTACGCCGCTTGCCTGTGGGAGACCCTTTTATCGACTCGTTCGATTCACCAGTACTTCAGGGGTTTCATCTTTCGTTCTTGGGACTTTACGTTTTGGGTGTTGCGGTTCAGATTTTCAAGTTAAGGGCCCAAGCAAGCTAACTTGATGCTTGAAGCTTGCTGTGAAGTCGTACAAACGCGATGAGCGACAGTATCAGCAAGGTATCCATGATGAGCAGCGCGGACGACATCGGCTCGTCTACGTCGATCGAGGCGAAGATGTCCGAGGCTAGCCCTAGGAAATAGGTCGCGCTGCCAATGATCAGAACGTTAACGGTGAACATGGTTAACGCGGTCGTGGAAGCTTTTATGTCATCAGGTACCTGATCCAATATGATGGCAATCATGGCGCCGTAAGGAAGTGTGAATAGGGCAATACTTGCGACCATCCCTGTAAGAAAGAGTGCCGAACCCGGCTCCGCTATCCGAAAAAGAAAGACTAAAGGCAGTGTCAGGACGATGACTGCAACCACAAACGACGCTCGATTAAACGACGGGTGTCTTGCCATCAGGTCCGCCAGTGCGCCACCGAGAAGCGCCGCGGGGACCGATGTAAATAAATAGACCTTTCCGTACAGTGCAGACGCGTCATCTGGGCCGTAGCCTCGCTCGGACACAAGCCAAATCTGCATGAACTGTATCTCCGCGTAGATGAGATGCAGTAAAGCCATTCCCAGAATGGCCAGTTGCAATGTTGTGTTTCGTTTTGCGTGAGTTAATAACTCGCCTATGAGCTCTGTTACGGACGGAGCGGAGCCCTTCCTCTCTGCTGACTCAGGTCGGCCCAGCGTGTCAGGCATAGAGCGAGCGAACGCGACCAGGAGGGCAGCCATGCCGATCCCGATAATACCAAGCCAGGTAAAGACATCTCGCCATTCAATGCTCGGTATGCCCGCAATCTGATAGGCGAGAGCAACACCAATGTGTCCACCCATGAAGTAGAGCCCAAGGACAACAGCCCGATGTTGTGAGTCAAACGCTCGGGACAAGACGGAGGTAGCTGCCGGGTTTAACGTCGCTTCACCGACACCAACGAAGGCTCGAGGAATAATCATGCCGATAAAGCCTTTTGCTTGCCCTGTCAGCGCAGTCATGGCGCTCCAGAGGACAATGCCGGCGGTAAGTATGCGACTAGCCCCAAAGCGGTCGGCTAGGAGGCCCGTTACAGGTCCTGCGAGCGCGTAAAAGAGAACAAAGCCAAACCCTGTCAGCAACCCAAATTGTTGATGACTGAGGTCGAGGTCTTCGACGATTTGCGTGCCAAAGGCGGCGAGCAAGAACCGGTCTGTGAGACTGAGCACATTGAGGGCGATGAGGAGCGCGAGCAGTGAAATGGGACCCATCCAACGCCGATTCATGCGGCACCTCTGCTGAGCGTCACGATAAACACTGCTTCACTGAGCTGATCGTGGATCACAATGGGTCATACATCGGGCGGGTGTGATATCGGGTATGAGTCCGTTACCTATTCCCCCTGTATCGGAAGGTTCCCCTGGCCAAAGCCCATGTTCGGTGGTGAATCCATTTCTATTGGGCAGCCTCTGTCCCGTCAGGGCGGCGTTCTGATCAGAGAGACTAAAATCCTCGTCAGCCAAACCATCTAGGTGAAGGATGTAGGCTGTTAGCGCATAAACTTCGTCTGCTGTGAGCGATTTGGGGTTATCCCACGGCATTGCGCGGCCAATGTAGTCAATCAGTGTGGCCAGCGTTGGCAGTCGCATGAGCGTCGATACTGGCCCCTTGATGGGTGGCTCGAATGCGGCGACCTTGCCGTTACGAGCGTCCGATGCAGTCGTTCCGCCCACCAAGGGGCTAAATACAATAACCTCGGTACCCGTGGCACCGTGGCAAGATTGGCATTTCTGCTCGTAAAGTACTCTTCCTGACTTCACCGTACCTAAGCCGGTGGGCAGACCCTGGTAGTCGGCTCTGATGTTGGTGTCCCATAGATGGAGGTCCTGCTCGGTTGCTGGCACACCGAGGTCGTGAAAGGGGTCAGCGATTACAGCTGAGGGAAGTAATACCGCCAAAACCGCGATGTGCCTAGACCACTTGAACATTGGTAACCCGTCCTTCGGCATCCACTCCCCACGATTGGATTGCGTTATTGTGATAAACCGACTCGCTTCCACGTACCGATCGGTATTGGGCATAGGTGGGTTGAACGTGTCCTGAATCGTCGACCGCTCGACTTTGTAGGATGGCCTCCGAGCCAGAGAAATCCCAGTCAAATTCAAATCGAGTCAATGACTTAGGCAGAGCTTCTCCTGTAATTCGGGCCTGATGCCAGTTCCTTCCGCCATCAGCAGACACATCGACATATTGAATTTTGCCGCGACCAGACCACGCAAGGCCGGTGATCTTGGTATAGCCCGTGCCATGCAGTCGCTGACCACCTGAGGGACTGGTTATGACCGATTTGACCTCTTGTAACGACGTGTACTGCCGGTGCCTTCCATCAGGCATAGGATCAATGTAATGGAGGGTTTCGTCTCTTGTTCCGTATGGCTCATCCCCAACTTCTATTCGTCTCAGCCACTTGACCCAAGAGACGCCTTGCACACCCGGCACGATAAGCCTGAGCGGGAATCCATTTTCGGGTCTCAAATATTCTCCGTTCTGACCATAAGCGACTAAGACTTCGTCGTTGAGGACCATGTTCATGGGGATGGTCCGCGTTAAAGAGGCCGCATCGGCGCCCTCGGCGAGTACGTATTTCGCTCGATTTAAATCGGTACCACAGCTCTCGAGCAGCAGTCTGAGGGGAACACCTGTGAATTCAGAGCATGACAGTAACCCGTGTGTGTATTGCACCGTGGGAGCCGTTGCTCGCAGACGTTCCGTCCCTGTGTTCCCACTGCACTCTATAAAGTGGATCCTCGATACGCTGGGTAGATGCTGTAAATCTTCGACAGTAAACACCTTGGGCTTTGATACGAAACTCTGGTCTGCGCCGGAGATAAGCAGGCGATGCTCTCGGGGGTCAATATCGGGCCAACCACTGTGATGCCGCTCGTAGTGCACTCCAGAGGGCGTAATGATCCCCAGAAGACCTTGCAGTGGAGAAAAAGAGGCAGAGTTTTCGGGAACAGGTGATAGACCGGGTAGCGTTTTTCGCTCAAACCCTGATTGGAACCGCGAAGGTTGCCCATAGGATGTTTTTGCCACCGGGAACCCGGGGGATGTAGTCCACGACGTCATCGTGAGGCTCTGCGCATTACTCATGTTACTCAGGCCTGCACTGAGCGTTGATAAAACGGTCATACCCATCAATTGTCGGCGCGAGACAGACGTCTGTTTAACCGTGTCTGATGTTAGGTGGTGCTCTGGTGCCCGTTCGATCGCGGTGTGCATTGGTCTTATGGTCCAAGCTCTGCCAGCGCCTGCTCGCGATCTAACGAGGGGCTCACATTAGGTGACCAGGCTGCGACCCGGTGGAGCAGCCGCTTTCTACTTCTGAGATCGCCTGCGACGCCGTAGTGGACGGTACCAAGATTGTCCCAAATGGCGATATCCCCCGGTTGCCATGAATGTCGAATCTGTAGCTCAGGGATTTTCACCTGATCTAGGGCGATTTTGATGAGTTGCTCGCTTTGTTCCGCTGAAAAGCCCTTAATCCGCTTCACGTATCCATTGCCGACAAACAGGCATAATTGGCCGGTTTCGGGGTGGCGTATGACCGCAGGGTGGCTGTTGCTCTCATCCATTTGTGAAAGTTTATCGAGCACCTCTTTAGAGCCGAAATCATGACGCAGTGCCATGTACACGGCGTCATGGTCTATATCCAGATCAAGAAATAATCGCTTTAAAGGGGCAGGCAACCACTCAAATGCGGCGGATGCGCTAGCCCACATGGTATCGGCGCCGAAGGGCACCTCAGTGGCCTGCAAGACAGAAACCAAGTTAGGGTGTTTTCGCCCCGTGACGTCGTGGTGCCAGATATCTGTGGTCGTTTTAGACCGATCTGACTCAAACTGCTCGATTACTAAAATCTCCGGGTATCCCTCGTCAGCGAGTGTTTTTCCGAAGGTATGGTGCTCCAGCTCGCTTCCAAATAGCCTTCCGGCCTCGACCAATTCAGCATGACTGAGGTGCTGATCTTTTAGGAAGAGGACGCCATAGCGCCATAATGCTCGTCGCAACTGATCGGCCGCTGATTCGTCGACCTTGGCTAAACGAAAATTTCGAACCTCAGCTCCAATGACGGGTGTAAGCGGAGCGAGCTCAAAAGCATTAAAGGTTTCGTCAACACCTTCAACGGCTCGAGGCGCCTCAAAAGCATTCATACCGCCTCCTTAGAACTTATTCTTATGTTTTTAGATTAAAACGGCATGGTACTCACATCAAGGACTATGGTGCCCTACACTCAAGCTATGACACACTGCAGTGTCGCTAATTCAATTAACAAAAAGAGGTGGGTCATGGACGAACGACTCGGACATTTTACAGACGAGGCTGATGCCTTCGCTCAATGCGAGGCGGCAGGTTATACCGCGCACAAATTTGATTTTCCCGCAGATGACAATGAATTTCACTGGCACGATTTCGATTCGCTGACGTTTATCACTGCGGGTGAGTTGACCATTTTTGATGTCGATAGCGGTGAGTCACGAACCTGTGGCGCGGGTACCAAAATTGTTGGGCGCAAGGGGGTGGTTCATCGAGAAAAAACGCCCGGATTTAGCGCCATCATTGGCTTTGCAGAAGATCCTAAAACGTTGAGCCAGCCGATTAATAAACCCTTGCCGGTAACGGTTTAAACAGCGCTAATCAGTGAGCTGAGGTTTTCAGCGGACTCGCTAAGATTCGGGGATAAGGTGGCGAATACGTTTACAACAGTTCTCGGCTACATGGGAACAAGGGTGCGGCAACGCTTGGGTGTCGAGGGTAAACTCGAATCACTCAGTGATATTTTTAATTTCATCCAGTTAGACGACCGCGTAGCGACGTCAGGGCAGCCGACCGAAGCCCAATTTGGCCTTGTGAAGGAGGCTGGCTACACCACAGTCATCAATCTAGCGCCAAAAAGTCACGAAAACGCCCTGGGTAATGAGGATGAAATTCTTCAGAGCATGGGAATTCGTTACATCCATTTGCCGGTGGTTTTCACGAATCCTACGCGAGATGACTTCGAGCGCTTCATCGATGCATTGGAATCTTGTGATGACGATCGCATCTGGGTGCATTGCGCTGCCAACATGCGTGTTTCGGCGTTTTTCTTTAAATACCGCACTGAACGACTGGGATGGTCTGCAGAGCAAGCATTAGCTGACTTGCACAGAATATGGGAGCCCGGAAAGGTGATGGGTGTCTGGCAGGATTTCATCGATGACGCCTAGAGGGGCTTATCTTTGTTATTAGCGACAATAGCTAACTAAAAATTTTGAGAAAACAAGCATTTAAGTCACTATTCTAAAGTTTCATTAAGGTTAGATTATTGGCTTTACGAAAGCTGCTTCGTTAGACGAAACGATAGCTTTTTAGGTTATTGTTTTTATAAATGGCCTCACAGCATTCTCGCGAGGTGGAAATATGCTCCGTTTCAATAGCAGGGTAGGTAAATACAAAGAGGAGAGCAGGTTTATGTGGTTAGCTCATCAACGATCGGTCAGCTGTGGTGTTCTGTTGCTCTTTACACTGGCTGTACAGTCAGCGTTTGCAGGCGTGGCTATAGAAGAATACGAGCGTCGGCCTGAGATTCAAAACCGCTTATTAGAAGAGCGTCTTGATTCGTTATTGCCTCGTCTTATGCGTGAAACGGGTGTCGATATGTGGCTCGTCATTGCTCGTGAGTACAACGACGACCCCGTGTTCCTTTCCCTTGTCCCAAAACCCCGTTTTACAGCGCGTCGCACCACGATGCTGGTGTTCTTTGACAGGGGAGACGCGGGTATTGAGCGTTTAACCGTCAGCCGCTATCCACTAGGCGCTATGTATGAAGCAGCATGGGAAGGAGGTGATCTAGACGCGCAATGGGAACGCCTTGTAGAGGTTATAGCAGAGCGGGACCCACAGACGATTGCAGTGAATACGAGCGATACCTGGCCTGTAGCCGACGGCATTAGCCACAGCCTGCACAGCAAGCTTGCCGGTTCACTAAGTCCCGAACTAAAGACTCGCTTGCAGTCATCTGAACGATTAGTCGTTCGTTGGATGGAGACCCGTACTGAGGGAGAAGTTGAGGTGTGGCAGCGTGCGGTCGCCATTGCCCGCGAAACCATTGCGAGAGCATTCAGTAGCGAAGTTATTACCCCCGGCGTCACGACTGTCGGAGACGTATCTTGGTTCATACGAACTCGTTTTGAGGAGGAGGGCCTCGAACCTTGGTTTCACCCCGATGTGAATCGTCAGTGGCAAGGCGCCGACTTTGCTGAGAACGCGCCTTTTCTAGGTGATGGATCGAGGGACGGGATTATTCGGCGCGGTGATGTACTTCATACCGATGTGGGTCTTTGTTATCTGGGCTTATGTACCGACACACAGGAGATGGGTTATGTGCTGAAACTTGGAGAGTCAGAGCCGCCAGCAGGCTTGAGGCAGGCCATGCGCACCGGTAACCAGTGGCAAGATGCACTGACGGCAGAGTTTGTCACCGGTCGAACCGGGAACGAGATTCTTGCCGCAGCACAAGACAGCCTGGAGAAATTGGGCATTCAACACGCTATTTATACTCATCCCTTGGGTGTCTACGGGCATGCTCCAGGCCCCACCATTGGCATGTGGGACAACCAAGGTCCGACTATTGGACGAGGAGACTGGCCTCTCTATCCGATGACGGGATACGCCATTGAAGGCAACGTTGTGGTGCGGGTTCCCGAGTGGAATAACCAACGTGTTCAAATGAAGCTTGAGCAGAGTGCTCTATTTGATGGCAATACTGTTCATTACTTGGCGGAGCGGCAAAAAGCACTTCACGTCGTAGAATTTTAGCCGTCTCAACCCACGGGAGTTACCGGATATTTCATGGTTGG
>JAACDF010000261.1 GCA_009937065.1 Gammaproteobacteria bacterium
ACGACACCGGCACTTTCGGGATAGAGGGTTAGGCTTTGGCGAGCGCGGGCGGTACCCACGGATTTAATCGAATCAATCAGAGGTGCTCGCTCGACGGCTGCGGTCACAACGGGGAGCTCGCGTGCCCCCCACGTACCTCGTGCATTTTGTGGCTCTTCGTTAGACGTCTCCGAACAGGCAAATAACAAACCGCATGCCAGTAGTGCTGACATACCTGAGGACCGCATAACTGCGCGAAAATTGAGCATCGCCGGAGTATATCCGAGATTTCAGAATCACAAGCCGTTTATTTTGCTTTTATGGCAATGCCGATGTCGACAAAGCCACGACTCCACGTTAAAGAATAACCTCGATCAGACGAGGGCCTCGGTCCGCCACTGCGTTGGCCATGGCGCAATCCAGTGCCTCAACCGTATCGACCCGCTCTGCTGACATACCCATGCCTTTGGCGATATCGGTCCAATTAATCGCGGGGTTCGTCAGATCGAGCAGTGACAGGGCAGTGGGACCAGGTGTTTCAACGCCGACTCGGGCCAGCTCTATGTTCAAGATCGCGTAGGAGCCGTTGTTGAGAATCAGCACAGTGACATCGAGATCTTCTCTAACCATGGTCCAAAGCGCTTGCACGGTATACATAGCCGACCCGTCGGCTTCTAGGCTAATCACCTTTTGATTGGGACAGGCAATAGCGGCACCCACCGCCATAGGTAAACCTGCACCAATGGCCCCGCCAGTTAAGGTCAGCCAATCGTGCGGTGCGGCATTGCCGGTCATTAAAAATGCTCCCAAGCCGTTGGTTGCACCCTCATCGACAACAATGGCGTTTTCTGGCAGCCGATTAGCAATGACCTTTCCTAACTCCACTGCGTTAATGGGCCCGTCCTCTAGGGTATGTTCTACTCTCTGTGCGACCTTGGTGACAGTTTCTGGCGCACCCAGGGCATCAGCAATCCGAGTTAAGGTGTCGATGGCGTCTACGCGGTGGTCGCCCATTTGAAGCAAGTTGGCCCCTTCAGGTGATAGCCATCCGGGTTTTCCGGGATAGGCAAAGAAGGACACCGGTGGTTTGCTGCCGATAATGACCAGGGTGTCGAGTCCTTGTAAGTGTTCTGCGGCCATTTCACCGAAGTAGGGCAAGCGTTCGGTCTCCACTCGTCCAACGCCTCGCTGCTGGCGAGTAAAGAAGGTTTCGGTGATGAGCCGTGCGCCTGTCGCTTCTGCGATGCGTCCGGCCTGAATGAGACCGGCCTCCCGCAGTGCGTGGCCACCCATGAATAGGGTGGCCGAGCTACTGTTCCTCAGTGCGTCGGCTGCCTCAATAATCTGCTCGTCGGTAAGAGTTTTGGGGGCAGGAATCTGAGGAATTTCGACCTCTCCGGTTGCGCGATCCCATGCGTGATTTGCAGGTGCCACAAACGCTGTGACATGTCCCGGATACTCCATGCTCGCTTGCCAGGCATTGAGTCCTACCTCTGGTAAGTTATCCGGGCTCGTTGATACCCCTGTCCAGGAACAAACCGCCGACGTGAGTCCATCGATATCAGAGGTCAGTGGTGCATCGAGTTCTAGATGGTGAGTCGCGTGATCACCAATCATGTTGAGGACAGGTACGCGAGCTCGAGATGCGTTATGTAGGTTGGCGATGCCGTTAGCGTAACCTGGCCCAAGGTGGAGTAGCGTGAGTGCCGGTGTATCTGTCATCCGCGCAAATCCATCTGCTGCGCCAGTCACCACGCCCTCGAACAGACCTAATACGGCTCTTATTCGAGGTTCTTTATCGAGAGCGGCGACAAGCTGCATCTCGGACGTGCCAGGATTAGCGAAGCATGCGCTGACACCAGCGTCCGCGAGTTTCCTTATGAGTAAATCTGCCCCATTCATTACCACTCAACCCCTTGGTCTTTATTTTGAAACGCCAGTATACGCCTGCATCTGCGTTATTAATCGTTCCCTGAGGTCTACTAGCGACATCCCACTAGCGCTGTAGTGACAGAGCAGGCTTTCCCGAGCGGTCCGCTCGATAAATACCCCAATGCTTCTCAGGCTCAAGTGGATGGTCCGAGCCTTTCCAATTCTCGTCAAAGGCTTCGAAGATGTAGACCCGTATTTGCTCGTCCTCGGCCCATTTGAGTAATTCGTGCAAATAGGTCTCTTGAAAAAGTTCACCCACATTTTCTGGCGGGATTCCCCGTCCGTTGGACGCGGTAGCCCATCCGGCTTCGGTGATAATGACTTGTTTGTCAGGGTAGGCGCTCTGAACCTCATTGAAGTTCTTGCGAGTGTATTCCATGGCCTCGGTGACAGTTTTATATTCCCATACTGGATAGGTGTGAATTGCGATCACATCGAGCTCTTCAGCCAATCCTTTGAGCTTGTCTAGCCATGGCACGTAATTTTCGCAGAACGTGACAGGTTGGGAGATGCGAGAGCGCAGGAACGCCGCATAGGCGGTGACAGTCGCTGGTTCGATGAGATGGTCAGTCCAATCCACGGTCGCTTCATTGCCCACGGATACGATATCAACGATATCCTCATAGCGATTCGCCCACTGCACCGCACGATCGAGCTCCTGCTGATTGCGAAGTCGATTCGCCTTCAGCGTTTCTTCGTCATAAACACCGCCCCATGGACAATTGGGGTTGCTGACCTCCGCACCTATATAAGCGCTCAGCATGACGGTGAAGGGGAGTTTCTCCCGTTCTATGACCTTGAGCACTCGCTCGGTGTGCAGGTCGCAGGCGTAAACTCGTAGGGCACCCCAATGCCCCTCGAGCAACTCCAAGTCTTCGAGAATCTCCGATTCTGATGGGAATATGCCCGCATCGGGACTTTGCCCATCTCGGAATCCCGAGTAGCAAATAGCGCGTTTGTAAGACAGGCGTTTTAATTTACTCATAGTAGGTTCGAGTACTTAAATTTCTCATTCTCATCCCACAATCCCCAGTGGGCACCAACGTCACCTTCGCCGGCTTCTCCAGACACTTTCCATTCTTCGTCGAATGATGCGAAGTAAAACATTTCCACATCGTCTTCGGCTGCCCATTCCATAGCCTTCAAAAAGTACAGGTAGGCCCCCTGTAAAGATGACTCAGCCCCGTAGAATTTTCCACCTGAGCTCGGCCAGCCGGTCTCGGAGATAATGACCCGCTTTCCATCGGCGACCTTCTGCACCCGACGATACATATCCTGCATGTAAAGGGTTGCATAGGGGAGAGCACATCCTTCCCAAAATGGATAACAGTTGGTTAATAATACGTCACAGGCCTCAGTCACTCGTGGCCTGTCCTCAAACTCGTAGTAGGCGTCGACGTAGCCCATAGGAACATTTGATGGGAGCCGTTCTTTAACCTCTACCATGAAGTCGAGGAGCTCAGCTTCATCAAGGTTGCCCCGATAGAGGACCTCATTACCAACCGCAGCGACATCGACCGCTCCGTCGTGAGCAAGTTCGATGAGCTTGTCGATTTCATGTCTGTTTTTGTCTGCATCCTCACCAAGCCAGGCACCGACCAAGGTATTTAGGCCCATCGTTTTGGCGACCCGGGGGATGTGCTCATTACCCTGAGTAGTGGAGAAAGAACGAATCCAATTAAAATGAGGTGCCAGTAACGCCATCCGATGCTCGATTTGCTCGGGTGTGAGCTCATCACCAGGTTTCTGACCCTTGGTGTAGGCGCTAAAGGAAATGCCATGCATCTTGCCTTCAAGCAACTGCTTGAGGCGGGCGTCCAAATCCAGCTCAGTCGAACTACGATTATCTTGCCCAATTAAATAATGGTGTTTTCCTGTTCGCTTACCCATGTTTCTGCCCGCATGACTGTGACTTTGAAGACGCGATGCTAAGCAAGGATGCCGTTTTACACATCTTCAATACGACGAGACGGCGTATTCACTGGTTGAGTTGGATGAACCTCGGTATCGCTAGACTGGGTGGTGTTTTAGCATAACGTCCCGAGTAAAGAGGGATGTGGCGAAACACGGTCACAGTCCTCGGTCCGTCAGTCGAACTGATACGCCGACAATTAGGATAAGCGGCGTGACGAGTGAAGGTAGGCCGGCTACGAGTCGGCTTTAAGACTTCACAGTTCGAATATTACAAAATTAATGATCGAGAGATATGACTAACGAAACGCTGTATTTGGGTGAGAATCCGCTTAATGCCTCTTCTGCTGTTGTTGACGGTGACTACGTCACTCGAGATGGCGAGTCCTTTTATCGCATCGCTAATGTCGACGGCATGGATGATTTTTTCATCAGTGTCGTCAGCGATTCAAACCACTGGATGTTCATTTCCACGCGTGGTGGCCTGTCTGCCGGTCGAACGGATTGCGACAGTGCATTGTTTCCTTACTACACCGAAGACAAGATTCGGGACAATTCGGACAATACGGGAAGTCGAACCGTTGTTATTGCTGAGCAAAACGGTAAACGGATTCTTTGGGAGCCTTTTTCGCAGTCCCACAGCGGCATCTATAACCTTACGAGAAATCTGTATAAGAATGTGTTGGGTGACAAGCTCATTTTTGAGGAAACCAATCACGATCTAGGTCTGCAATTCAGCTATTCATGGTCAACATCTGACCGGTTTGGTTTTGTAAAGCAGTCTACGATTGCGGTGACCGGAGATATCGACACGAATCTAGAAATACTCGATGGCATCGAGAATTTGCTTCCCTATGGCGTATTCGCAGGCACCCAAAACGAGCTGAGCTGTTTGGTAGACGCCTACAAGAAGAACGAGCTCGTGCCTGATTCCGGTCTTGCTGTTTACGCGATGAGTTCGATCCTATCGGATAAAGCGGAACCCAGTGAGGCACTATCTGCAACTACCGTTTGGTCGTATGGAGCGCAGAACGCGACCTACTTGATTAGCTCCAACCAGCTAAGCGAATTTCGATCTGGCCATGCGATCAGCGAAGAGCAGGAAGTACTCGGGCGTCGAGGGTCCTATTTTGTTCATCAGGCATTTGCGCTATCCCAAGGCGAGGACCGTAGTTGGGGGATTGTGGCTGACGTGAACCAAGGGCCTGCGGCAGTCCGTGACACGCTTTCGCTGATAGAAAGTGAATCAGATATTCAATCGTTAATATCAAGCGATATTGAGGCCGGTTCGCAAAATCTCGAGCGCCTGATTAGTACCGCAGACGGCATACAGATGACGGGTGACACGCTAAGCGCCAATCACCATGCGTCCAACGTGCTGTTCAATATCATGCGCGGTGGCCTATTTATTGATAACTACGCCATTGAACGGGCTGATTTAAAGGCGTTTTGCGCCGAATGGAATCGTACTGTCTTTGAAGCCAACGCGCCGTTTTTTGACGGATTACCCGCAACCATGACCTACCACGATCTGGATGCTGCGTTGGAAAAGAATACTGATTTGCAACTTGAGCGGCTGTGCAGGGAGTACTTACCGCTGAGTTTCAGTCGTCGTCATGGTGACCCGTCGAGGCCTTGGAATCGATTCGCCATCAAGGTGAAGGACGATAAAGGGAATAAGCTTCTCAACTATGAGGGTAATTGGCGCGATATCTTTCAGAACTGGGAGGCGCTCAGCTCGTCTATTCCATGTTTTGGCGCGAATATGATTTCGAAGTTCGTCAATGCGACGACAGTCGATGGTTACAACCCCTATCGCATTACCCGTCAAGGCATCGACTGGGAGCGTCCTGAGCCTGAGAACCCCTGGGCAAATATTGGCTATTGGGGTGATCACCAACTCATTTATCTGCTCAAGTTGATTGAGCAGTCAGTTGCGCACAACCCAGCTGCGCTAAAGTCGATGATGTTCAGTGATGCATTCGCCTATGCCAATGTGCCGTATCGGATAAAGCCGTATGCCAGCATCTTGAGTGATCCGTACGACACCATCGAGTTTGACGAGACTATGGATCGGGTCATCGATGCGCGTGTTGATGCAATGGGTGCTGATGGTCGGCTGATGCTTGATCCAAACGGTGGCGTTTACCAGGTCAATCTAGCGGAAAAGATCCTGGTCACGCTGCTCTCCAAAATTGCGAACTTTGTTCCCGATACGGGTATCTGGATGAACACCCAGAGACCCGAGTGGAATGATGCGAATAACGCGCTCGTTGGAACCGGCGTTTCCGTGGTGACGCTCTGCTATCTCCACCGATTCTTGAACAAGGTGGTACCGCTTTTTGCAGAGCTCGACAGCGACTCAGTAAAGCTTTCGGCGGAGGTCGCCGACTTCTTGTCTGAAGTGGGATCTGTATTGAAGACCCATCAGGACTCAATTGGCACTGGGCCTGTTTCAAACTCAGTTAGAAAGGAAGTTATGGAAGCTCTGGGTACTGCGGCGGATCGATACCGTCAAGGCATCTATGATCACGGGTTCTCCGCTTCGAAAAAGACGGTCAGTCTGGCGAGCATTACCGATTGTTTGTCTCGAGCGCGTGATGTCAGTGCGATTAGTATTCGATCTAATCGCCGAGAGGATGGGCTTTATCATGCCTATAATCGAATTTCAGTGCGCAACGACGGTGTTGAAACTAGATACCTGTACGAGATGCTGGAAGGACAGGTTGCTGTATTGAGCTCTGAGCTTTTGGGCGCAGACGAGTCGCTTGAGCTGCTTAAGACACTGCGAGCCTCAGCGCTTTATACCGCACGACAACACTCGTATTTACTTTATCCCAACCGACACTTACCGAGCTTTATGGAGCGAAATCTGGTTCCTGGTGAATTCGTGGAGTCTTCCAAGTTGATGACCCAACTGCGTGCCGCTGGAAATACGGATCTGATCGAAGTTGATCAGTCAGGACAGGCGTTCTTCGCGGGAAAATTCAACAACACGGCATCGGTAGCGAGCGCACTAACAAGGCTCGCAATTGATGGTTTTAGCGAGGAAGTAGCAGCAGAAAGAGCTGCTATAGAAAGCCTGTTCTCTGACTTGTTTGATTGCGCGAATTTCACGGGCCGATCCGGTGGTATGTACGCTTATGAGGGGCTCGGTTCGATCTACTGGCATATGGTTTCGAAGCTGCTTTTGGCGGTCATGGAGACAGTTAAACAGGCGGAGGAGGCCGATGCGTCAGTCAGTGTAGTAAAGGGGCTGCAGGCTGCTTACTACGATATTAGAGAAGGCATTGGTTTCAATAAGACTCCCGATATCTACGGTGCCTTCCCTACCGACCCTTATTCTCATACACCCGGTTTTGCAGGTGCTCGCCAACCCGGCATGACAGGGCAGGTGAAAGAGGAGGTGCTGACGCGTTTACTTGAGTTGGGCGTGCGAGTTGCCGATGCCTGCGTTAGCTTTAAGCCAACTGTACTTCGAAAGTCTGAGTTCTTGGCTTCTTCGGAAACGCTGCGCTACTTCGACGTCGCCGGTAACCCGAGAGAGGTTTTATTGGAAGCCGGTGAGCTGGGCTTCACCTACTGTCAGGTGCCCGTCGTTATGGCGCTTGCTGATTCGCCATCAATCACCTTACACACCGCTGACGGTACGACGGAGTCCGTTGCAGGCAGCGTGTTGACTGCCGAGCAATCAGAAGCACTATTCAAAAAGACGGGACACTATGTGCGCCTCGATGTGCGGGTCACACAGGTCATGGATTAACTTATTGCTGTGCATAATAAAGCCCGCGGACGCGGGCTTTTTTTTTGTCCATTGCAAAAGCGGGTCGATGCAGTTTTACGCTGCTTGAGCATGGGCGATCGCATAGTCAAAGCGCGTGTGTCTCGCGCTACGCTATTTAAGTCCTCAGAGGACGAAGGTCATCTCATGCTTGTCGTGCGTCAAGCTCTTTCCTAATGGCAGTAACCGCCTCTTCGTTGAGGTCGTAGTTCCACATGACCAGCAGCCCGATGAGAGTCCCAGTCGCGGGGACTAAGATGAATGCGGCGCGCAACCCGTTCAACGCTTCCTCAGTTTGAACAGTAACAGTTTGGTCAAAACCAACAAAACTCATGATGAGCCCGGTTAGCAGACCTGCGAACGCGGCACCAAACTTCACCATCCACCAGTAAATGGCGCCAAAGAGACCTTCTCGGCGCTCATGGGTCTCCAGTTCATCTAGGTCACAGATATCAGCGGTCATTGACATCATGATGGTGAACAAACCACCGATACCAAATGCGAACAAAGGCAGTGGCAAGAACATCAACCAGGGATTGGTAGGTGAAAATGTCCACCAGAACATGGCGTAGCCAGCCAATGACAGACTTTGGCTTATTAAGAAAGTCTTATGCTTACCAATGGTTTGTGCCATCCGGTTGACCAGTGGAATGACAATGAGGCAGGTGCATACTGCGGAGGCGCTCCCAAACCAAGCGGGCCATGTGCCTGCCGCAACTGTGTCCCCGCCGTTCATGTAGTAAACAATGATGAAAAAAGCGAAACCGGCGACGCAGTTGTAGGCATTGAAAATACAGAAAGTGGCGGCACAAATACGTTGGAACGGTTTGTTTCGAAGTGTTATTGCAATGGCTCTGAACAACTCCATAAAGGTTTCTTTAAGCGAGGTTTGAGCAGAGTCATCGGCGTGATTAGTTGTGTCTTCAGAGTCACAAAAAATGGCAGGTACGATCGCTAGCAAAGTGCATGCGACACCTACATAAATCGAGAGTGTTCGCGCGCCCTCTGTTGCAGACTCGAACCAATCGGGATCATATAAAATAATCCAAAACCATGGTGCGATGACCCAAGCTAGCTGGCCTATCCACTGCGCCACGGCCATAAGACGCGTACGCTCATGGTAGTCGTCGCTCATTTCATAGCCCATGGCGACGTAGGGAACACTGAAGATGGTCATGCCTAGGAAGAAGACGACTGACCATCCGAGAAAGTACCAGAAGTTATACATTTCACTGTTTTCGGCAGACAGTTGCCACATAGCGATGTAGGAAATTCCCGCTACGACGGCACCGATAAAGACAAATGGCCGTCTTTTCCCCCAGCGAGATTCCGTACGGTCTGATATGTACCCCATAAGAGGATCAGTCAGCGCGTCGACAAGCTTTGGCAAAAAGAATATGAAGCCCCAGAGGATCGGGCTCATGCCAAGACTCTCAACCAAAATCACCATAAACACGCCGAGAGCGGCTGGGAACATTTGATTGGCCAGCATGCCGATGCCAAACGCGATCTTCTGCGTCATAGGGATCTGCGCGCTACGAGTAAACGCGGGACTAACGAAGGATTCATCAGTGGTCGAGAGTGTATCGGTATTCATGCGGCCTTCTTTCCAAACAGGTTGAGGAGCCTCGCAAGTTTTCGAGGTTTAGACGTAATGAGAAATGGGATATTGGTGACAGCGGCACAGTGATGCGGCGTATCGATCTGGCAAAAGAGGCGATACTCACCGGGCTGTGAAACCGTAAACTCAAAGCGTTTGCTTTGGGTTTCGAGGAGGCTTTCGATCGTTGGTGGTGTTGGCTCAAAATCTCCGCCATCGCTCTGTAACGCCGCAGGGACTTCCTCGCGCACTCGCCAGGAAATGAGGTGATCGTGATTTTCAGCAGCATCGATCTCAGCACGAAAGACCTGCCCAACTGAGCCTTCGACGCTTGTCGTTGCTTCTTGCTCGTTTAAGCGAAGTGATTGGATTTGTGGGGCTTGATGCTCCGGCCAGTTACCGGTCCACGCCTTCTGCATTACATCAACGGCCGCCGTGCGCTCACCTTTCTCCAAGAACATGCCGTACCAGGTAGACGTTCGTTCCTGCTTTTGTCCCCACAAGAAGATGTAGGCACCTAAGCAGCATTTGCTGTCGGCAAGAATGATCTCTTCATAGCGACGGGCGATATCGTTTGCCTTTTGCGTGCTTGAAGGCTCAAAGGGCCGGCCCCAGTGAGTCTCTGGACTCTCCCAGTGTCCGGTCGGACCCCATTCGGTTACCTGATAGGGACCGTCATATCCAACCTTCTCCAAAATCTCAGGTAGCTGGTCAATCTCTCCGTAGATTTGAAACGACAGGAAATCGAGAGAGGGCGATCGCTGGGCAATAGCACTCACGGTTCCTGCATCGATTCCTGCCAGCATGGTCGTTACCGGATGATCAGGGTCTGCCTTCTTGATGCGAACAGCGAGGTCCTCAATTGCATCCCAGACGGCATCATTTTTAGCACGCAGATTAAGCTCATTTCCGAGTCCCCACATCAATAGTGCGGGGTGACCTTTGAGGCGATTAACGTCGATCATCATCTGCTCGTTTTGAGCTATGACTGCGTCTTGGTCTGAGTAATCAAAGCCGTGCCGTTCGCGCGCAATATCGAGCCCCATGCATACCTTGAGGCCGAGGGCGTCGGCTTCATTCAAAATGTCAATTGCATCCCGCTCGCCATTTACCACACGCCAAGTTCTGAAGGCATTTCCGCCAGCTTCAGCCAATGATTTTAGATGGCCGAACTCTAGCCCCGCTCCTTTGATAAAGAACGGTTCTCCGTCAACGGTTAGTTGATAACCGTCTGTCTTATTGCCGAGGAGTTGCACCTTTGCCATGGTCGGTCGTATGTGACTCTTTTATGGAGAATTTTTATCAGTCACGAGCATAGCAACAGGCGCATCAGTCAACAGACGAAAGCCGGCCAAATGGTACTCTGATGAGATTAGTGGGGACCCTTAAGAGATAATGAGACAGCTCTTGTGGAGTGCCTCAACTAGTGAGGCAAAAACTTGCCTTTGAAACGCGAATTACGAAGCGGTGGTGAGCGCCTAATGGACGCCCACGATAGCAGTGGTTGCACTTAGTCCGAGCGCACGAGATAGCGCTTTGCTACGCGTCCGCGTCGACTATCTGATGTGAATAAGGGCTCGTGGAGGACCTCGTTCGTGTAGTCCTCGGCTTGGTCGAGGTAATGCGGTGATTCTGGGTTGGTCATGTCGTTACCGTACTGATGCGTACCCAGTACCTTCTGTATGCCCCCCGGTGCCCAGCGGATGAAGTAGTAAAGACCGTCACCCGCGACAGCCGTCAGGTGATCGTCTCCATCAAGCCGTCGAGAGTAGATTGCTCGAAGCGTGTCTGGTCCTCCCGCAACGGGCCAATGCGTGCCATCTCTACCGTGGCGATTGACATCACCCCAGCGGGGATCAAGGCGACCTCCGATCTCCAAGGTCTGGTCGATGCAGTCATTAAGAATGACGCGTGGGTCGGGTTTACTGGTGCCACCGCTCTCAGATTGCCACTCCGCGGCAAGAACGCACACCCCAAGGGCCGCGCCGCGATTCGCTTTATCCGTACCACGATCCCAGTTCTCAAGAATCTCAATCGCCTCGCTGACGTTGCGGTCCGATCTTGGAAGCGCTGCGACCTCCCTCAGGAAAGACATGCCGCGGTAGTTTGCTGAGTACCGATTGTCGTGCTTTAACTGCCAGGCCTCGTCGAACGAGATTTGTTCAAAGTCAGCGAAGAGTTCCAATCCGCGGGTTGCGCGATTGGTCATGCGTGTCTGCCAACCGCCGTCACCAGGAACGTCAGTCTGTTGAGGGTTGTCCTCTGTTTCAGTGACATTAAAAGGTGTTTGATTTGCGCTGTGAATAAAACCAGACGCAGGGTTGGTGACTTGAGGAAGCGAGGAGGTGGGGTAATAACTTTGCCAGATCAAGTCTGAACGGTCGCCCGGTAGGTATTGCTCCCAATTCCAGCCTGCGGCTCGCACCGGCAACTGTGCGTTGTGAATAAAGTGGATATCGCCATGTCGATTGGCGTAGACGAAGTTGAAACTCTGAATGTGATTCAGAGCAATAGCCGCTTGCCACTCCTCGAAGTTTTTCGCCTTGTTCATGGCCAGCCATTGTTCAACCTGCTTCATCTCATCGATGCCGGCGTAACGAATGGCATAAACACCGTGCTTGGTCCTCAGTGCTGGTCCGTGTTCCGATCGAAGCACTTCTCTAGTGACCGACCACGGGAAGAAGCCCCATAGCTTGAGTTTTAGTTTTACCTCGCCCACCTCCAAATCACGCCACTGTCCATCAAGCCTATATTGGTTGGGGTCGTCAGGATTCATCTCGAGTACATAAATATCCACAAGATCAGGTTTGTTTACTGTGGCGCCCCATCCGTGTTCTTCAGTAAAACCAACGCCCATGGTCGGTGCTCCGGGGAAAAGTCCACCCATAACATTGAGCCCCTCGCCAGATTCGATATGCGCTTCATACCAAGCGACAGGTCCTGTTAATGGCTGGTGAGAGTTGATGATGAGATAGGTTGAGCCATCATCGGTTCTTGAGGGCGCAATTGCTGTGGCATTCGAACCAATAGGGTCTTTGGGCTTGGGGTTGTAGGGGGCTTTACTGATTGTATTCGGTCGTTCGTCGCCGAAGAGTTCCAGTACCGGACCGTCAAAACCATAGAACAGTGGATGCCTGAGCATATGTCCCGCAATAATATCCTTACCCGTGATGGGGAGTAGCTCTGGGTGTTTCACCTCGGAGGGGTGATCTCGAGTGAAGGCGTTGAACCCTTCCGCGAATGCTTCAACATAGCGGCGTATTTCCGGCGAAAGTACACGCTCGTAATCTCGATCCAGTGTTCCCCACAAGTCGAGCCATTTCACGAGATAGTCGGACTGCGCCCCCTCTTGACCTTCATAGAGCCCTGCCGTCCCCCGGAAGAAGGGTAGGCTTCCCTCCATGATAGGCCAGGCATCTTCGGCCTGCGCATAGGCGAGACCAAACGCCGCATCAGCGTCAGTTTCACCATAAATATGCGGTACGCCGTAGTGATCTCGCTCTATAGTCGCCTCATGTATTGCTGCGGCTGAGACATTTTGTGCAAATGCCATGAGCCAGATGAGGCTGGAGAGTAGGGTCGAGGGTAGAGCGAAGAACAGGGCGGACCGTGTTGTGAGGGCGTCTGTGTACATCATTATTTTTCCGTACCGTAATCTAGATCGAGGTTTAGCCGGCCAAGCGGGTTGTTATCCCACAATTTGCTGACGCTGTGTTGCTCATTTGACGAGCTTATGCAAAGTATTCCCCATTTGATAAGGGTTCACCGGTTTGTCGCGGTTGTGACGTGGGGATTACGCACACACAAGGTTATACTCGACGTATGGATTTGATTGCGCTAGCCGTTCCCTTTTTTCTCCTGTCGATTGTGATCGAGTGGTCTTGGGGACGATGGTGCGGGCGAGATACCTACAGGCTTACTGATGCCATCAGCAGTCTTACATTGGGCGGCCTGTCTCAGGCGCGTCGATTTGTAGCGCTTGGAGTGGGTGGCGCTGTTTATGGATGGCTGGCCTCGGTAACACCCTTCACGACATGGACTACCGAGGGCTGGCAGGCGTGGTTGCTTGCCTTCGTGCTCTATGACCTTTGTTACTACTGTTCGCATCGAGCGGGACACGAAGTAAAACTCTTTTGGGCCGCGCATGTTGTTCATCACCAAAGCGAGGATTACAACTTGTCTACCGCGCTGCGTCAGACGAGCTCGGGTTTCCTCTTTGGTTGGATTTTTTACACGCCGCTATTCTTCATTGGCCTACCTGCGGACATGCTGGTGACGGTCGGTGCGCTTAACCTGATTTATCAGTTTTGGGTGCACACGGAACACGTTGGCGAGCTCGGCTGGTTCGAATACGTGTTTGTATCCCCATCAAATCACCGCGTGCATCATGCGAGAAATGCTTGCTATTTAGACCGAAATTACGGTGGCGTTTTTATCGTTTGGGACCGACTGTTCGGCTCCTATCAACGTGAACTGCGCTCTGAGCCCTGCGTCTACGGCATTACCAAGCCCATTCGATCCTGGTCTCCTCTGGAAGCCTGGCTTCACGTCTACAGAGATATGATCAGTGATATGTGGCGGACCCGAAATTGGTCTGAGCGTTTGCGGGTGCCATTCTCACACCCTGCTTGGAAACCCTCAGATGTGGATGCAGAAGCGGGACCGGCAGCACTGACAGTTGCGCCATTCGAAAAATATGACCCACAGGTGTCCCGAGCTCGAAAGGTAAGCGGTACCGTCAATTTGATCTTAATAACGTTACTGTTGGTGGCGGCACAGCAAAGCCAACTTTTGCAAGGCTATGAGCCTTATGCTTGGACGATGATGCTGTGGCTGGGTGTTGCGAACGCTGCCTTGCTGAGCAATTACGACTCAGCGTTGTTCAGGGTTCAGGAAATCGTGAAGCTACTAGTTCTCGGCGCACTGGCCGCACAACTGTCTGTAGCAACGGCGGTCGCAGTTATTCCGTTAGCGCTAACAGGAACGCTCTGGCAGTGGTTCGAGAGAGACGCAGAGGTGGCGAACGCCACCTCATAATACGAGTATTACAGTGTGCCGACGTACGCTGCAATGTTGCCAATGTCGTCGTCCGTCATTGGCTTGGCTACAGGCCACATCATCGCAGACTGCGCGCCGCGGGGCTCACCTGCACGGTATCCCGTCAGCTTGTCCGCGATATCGCTAATCGCTTGGCCTGCAAGCTTGGGTCCAATACCACCTTCACCATTTCCACCGTGGCAAGCAATGCACGAGCCGTAGTAGATCTCACCGAGCGCCTCTGGCGATGCTGCTGCCAGCGCTTCCTGTTTTTCGCGCTCAATATCGGCAATGCTTCCGCCGTTTTCCGCTTTCCAAGCTTCATAGCACTCGCCAACGCAAACGTTGCGGTTGCCAGTCCATGACTCGTCGTTGGTTGTCATACCGACCCAGATAATGGCGGTAATTGCGATCGTAAAGGCCGCGACGATGACATTCGTATTCATTGATTTCCCCCGGGTAAAAACGCTGACTCTTCGGTCGGCGCGAATGATAAGGGGTTTGCCCAGTCTATGTAAGTATGATCAGCACCAAGCTGGCAATATCACCTTTATTGGCGGTATTGCCAGTTTGTATAGAGCGATGTTCGAGATTTGACCATGGGTAAACACACAGCCGGA
>JAACDF010000262.1 GCA_009937065.1 Gammaproteobacteria bacterium
ATTGCTGATACCGATATTCGCTACCTGACTTGCAGTTTCCAGCATCCGCTCAAGGGATTCTTCAGGCGCGTATGTATCGAGGCGATGTCGACTCACCGCATAGGTGTTAAGACAGAGCACTTTTGCACCAGCGAGGCAAAAGTCTCGGTGGATATCAGACACGAGGTGCGGCTCATTCATCATGACTTTGGTTGACCACAAAGGATGGGGTGGGGCATTACTGCGCTTAATCAGTTCTTGGCCAAGGCCACCATCTAATAACGAGATTTCGGGCACCATTACTATTACCTACCTCATATCTAGAGTAGATGGATCTTGAGTTGATCCAGTACGTGATTTGGATCCTCTACCATGAGCGAGTGGCCTGCTCCTGGAATAATATCCATTCGCCCATCGTGCAAGGTGTCCAATAATGGTTTGGTGGCACGGAGCGGAGTCAGCCTGTCTGCGTCACCATGCAGCATCAGAGTCGGTGCGGTGATCTGAGAGGCTGCCTCAAGGCCCCGCTGGTAAGCATTGCAGGCGCGCATATCACTGTCGAGCGCGCTCTCCATCTCATCCTCATACCGTCGCATGCTATCGCTAACCATCCACATGCCCGGGTTGGGATTACCACCCATGAGGTTCTGTTTGCTAAAGCTAAATGACGTCAGCATCGAATGTGCGGCACCCGGCTTATTCGCGGTTGCATCGAGAATGGGTTCGGAGACCGGCATCGGGGAAATAGACCCAATCAAGACCGCGTGAGTGGCGCGAGGACCCAGACGTGACGCCGCTTCGATTGTGATTAGGCTACCCATGCTGTGCCCGACTAGGGCCGCACTGCTTAGACCCAGGGTGTCGATTAGGTCAATGGTCCAGCCCGCCATTTGCTCGATACTCTGAAGTGCTGGGCTATCAGATCGACCATGCCCAGGCAGGTCCAGGGCGACAACATTCCAGTTATGACGGGAAAAATGCCGAGCGAATAAGGTCCATACACTGTGGTCAAACCCTGCACCATGTATAAATACAATTGAGGGCTTTGAAGCGTCTATGGCCTTATTATTGGTGTAGACATAGGTGTCTATTCCGGACACAACGAGTTTCATTAGCCCTGACCTCCGGCAACTTTTTCAGCGGCCCGCAGTCCTGCTTTGAGATCAGCTATGAGGTCTTTCGGGGCCTCCAGTCCTATAGACAGACGGATGGTTCCCGCACCAATGCCTGCTGCTGCGAGTGCAGCTTCATCCATTCTGAAGTGTGTCGTGCTCGCAGGATGAATCACCAATGACTTAGCGTCGCCAACATTCGCGAGGTGTGAAAAGAGGTTCAAGCCATTGACGAATGCTATTCCAGCTTCTCGGCCGCCTTTGATCTCAAACGTAAATACCGCGCTTGTTCCTTTCGGGTACATTTCGCCAGCAAGGGTATGATCTGGGTGACTAGCCAGGTCGGGGTGAGCGACGCCCGCCACGGCACCATGACCACTCAGGAACTCAACCACTGCACGCGTATTGGAAACGTGTTTCTCCATGCGCACACCCAGTGTCTCCATGCCTTGAAGGATATAAAAAGCGCTGGTCGGGCTCTGGCAGGCACCAAAGTCTCTCAAACCTTCTTTACGAGCACGAGAGATAAATGCGGCTGGGCCGAACTCCTCGGTGAATACAAGATTATGGAAGCCCTCGTAGGGCTCGGATAGTTGTGGGAATTTGCCTGATGCATCCCAATCAAATCGGCCCCCGTCGACTAACAGTCCACCGATTACAATTCCGTGACCACTTAAGAATTTTGTCGCTGAGTGCATGACAAGATCGGCCCCTAGCTCGAAGGGCCTTACGAGATATGGCGTTGTGAAAGTAGAGTCAACCAGCAGTGGAACGCCATTGTCATGCGCGATTTTGGACACCGCAGGAATATTGAGGACATCCAGTCCGGGATTGCCCACCGTCTCACCAAAAATGAGTCGAGTTTCCGGACGAATGGCCGCTCGAATAGCGTCTTCATCTCGTGCATCCACAAACGTTGTCGTAATGCCGAACCGTGGCAACGTGTAGGCGAGAAGATTATGACTGCCTCCGTAAAGCGCGCTGGAGGCGACGATATGCGCGCCCGCATCCATGATCGTCATGATGGCAAGTTGCAAAGCGGCCTGACCACTCGCCGTTGCAATGGCCCCAACACCGCCCTCTAAAGCGGCAATTCGCTCTTCTAAGACCCCTGTTGTGGGGTTGCTAAGTCGAGAGTAAACGTGCCCGGGTCGCTCCATATTGAATAAAGCGGCTGCGTAGTCGGAGTCTGGAAAACAGTAAGACGCTGTTTGATAAATGGGAGTGGCTCGAGCACCGGTTGCCGGATCGGGCTTCCCCCCTGCATGTAACGCCAATGTATCCAGCTCGGCTGGAGAGTAATCAGTCATGCCTTTTGCTCGTTGTCGCGCCGACAGGGCGCTGGAGCGCGCTATTGTACGCGCTTCAGCGTGAGCATGAAGAAAAAATTGGAGCGGGAAACGAGGTTCGAACTCGCGACCTCAACCTTGGCAAGGTTGCGCTCTACCAGCTGAGCTATTCCCGCAGAAAATGGCGTCCCCTAGGGGGTTCGAACCCCTGTTCCCGCCGTGAAAGGGCGGTGTCCTAGGCCTCTAGACGAAGGGGACGGAACGTGTCGCACGTGCTGTACTTCGCAAGGCGCGCATAGTAGTAATACTGCTCATCTGCGTCAAGGGTTCTCTCAAAGGTTTCGAAAAACCTGCGCGATTTAGTTAAACTCCGCGCCTTACTGTGATGTGGAGTCCGCATGCCGGCCGCTTTAGAAATTTCCAGCCTTAAAAAAACCTATGCCAATGGATTCGAAGCGCTAAAAGGAATTGACCTCAATGTAGAGGAAGGAGACTTTTACGCGCTGCTCGGTCCGAATGGAGCCGGCAAGTCAACCACGATAGGTATCGTCAGTTCCTTGGTTTCGAAATCGGGCGGGCAAGTTCGTATTTGTGGGATCGACATCGACGAGGACTTCTCACTTGCGAAGAAGCAAATAGGCATTGTCCCTCAAGAGTTTAATTTCAATGTTTTCGAGAAAGTAGAGGACGTCCTGATTCACCAGGCGGGTTACTACGGGATACCGATTGGCCTCGCTCGGCAGCGAGCCTCTTATTACCTCGAGAAACTAGGTATTGCTGACAAACAAAACGTTCAGATGCGCATGCTATCGGGTGGTATGAAGCGCCGATTGATGATTGCC
>JAACDF010000263.1 GCA_009937065.1 Gammaproteobacteria bacterium
AAATTCCCTGGGCATCGTCGGCTACGTTCTATGATCTCATCTCCCACGAATCGTTGGTTCTGATTTTTTCTCCTCTATTTTTGTTGCCCCTGCTGATCCTGTTCATTGGACTCGCGAGATACTGGCCGACAGTAAACGGCGAATCTATTACTTGGAACCAACTGAACCAGTCGCTGAGATCTGCCGCGACACTGAAAAACCTAGATGGTGGGGCAGGACAGGGCTGTAATTACGAAAAAGAGGACCGTTACAGCCAAGCGCGCCGCTGGGCCCACCAGGCGACAATGTATGGGTTTCTTTTATGCTTCGCTGCTACCTCTGTTGCGACTGTGATGCATTACGGGTTGGGTCTCGTAGCACCATACTCGTTTCTCTCGCTACCCAAACTGCTTGGGGTGAGCGGCGGTTTATTATTAACACTTGGCACCTCAAAGCTGATTTACCTGAAAACGAAGGCCAACGTTCAATTAGAGGCCCCGAGTCGTCGTGGTAGTGACTATGGGTTTATCACTTTGCTGTGGTTTGTATCGACGACTGGATTGTTGCTTTATTGGCTAGGGGGTACGGAGCTGTCAAGTTCTATGCTAATACTGCACTTGGCAGGAATTGTTTGCCTCTTTATTTCTATTCCCTTTAGTAAAATGGTGCACGGTTTCTTCCGCATGGCTGCTTTGATCAGGGAGGCTCAACTGAGAGGAGGCTGATGCCTAGTTGACGTTTTAGCTGAGTAGCTTAACCTCCCGCTTCTTCTGTTTTTATATTGACTGGATGACTTGTGAATATCGTTGAATTTCCTTCCGTAAAGCCAAATAACCCAAACTTCTCTTCCGGGCCCTGCTCCAAGCGGCCCGGATACCAGCTTCAATCACTCAATCTAGAAACGCTTGGGCGGTCTCATCGATCCTCCATTGGTAAGTCTGCGTTGCGTTCGGTATGCGATGAGACCAAGCGGATCTTGGGCTTGCCAGACGATTACCTGGTCGGAGTGGTACCTGCATCTGATACGGGTGCCTTTGAGATGGTCATGTGGTCGATGCTCGGTGCGCGAGACATCGATGTCTTCTGCTGGGAGTCTTTCGGAAAAGGCTGGCTCAACGATATCGTCAACGACCTTAAGCTAGAAAGTGTTAATAGATACGAAGCAGACTACGGTCTGCTCCCAGATCTTTCATTGGCGAATGGCGAGAATGACATCGTGTTCACTTGGAATGGGACCACCTCCGGGGTCAAGGTTCCCAACGGTGATTGGATACCTCAAGATCGGGAAGGATTGACCTTCTGTGATGCGACCTCTGCTGTTTTCGCGATGGAGATGCAGTGGTCGAAACTCGATGTCACAACCTTCAGTTGGCAGAAGGTACTGGGCGGCGAAGGTGCTCACGGCATGATCATCTTAAGCCCCCGAGCTGTGGAGCGATTGGAGTCTTATACACCGCCTTGGCCGTTGCCCAAGATTTTCAAGCTGACAAAAAAAGGCAAGTTGATCGACGGTATCTTTCGGGGCGAGACGATCAATACTCCGAGCATGCTATGTGTCGCCGATTACTTGGACGCTTTAGCTTGGATCGATTCCATTGGTGGTCTCTCTGCTGCCATCGCTCGCTCTGAAGCAAATCTTGCGATAATCGAGGAATTCGTGGAAAAAACTTCTTGGTTGAGCTTCTTAGCGCGAGACCCAGCCACGGTGTCCAACACGAGCGTATGCCTCTCTGTGGACGCGAGTCCAGAGCAGGTCAAAGAGATCCTGAAGCTTCTCGAAGTAGAGAAGGTGGCGCTCGATATCGGTGCTTATCGAGATGCTCCGCCGGGTTTAAGAGTCTGGTGTGGGGTCACGGTCGAGAAACAAGACGTCGCGTTATTGGTCGAGTGGCTGGCATCGGCCTACGTGGCTGTCGTCAGTAAGGGATAACAAATGTTTGTCATACGCACATACAACGCAATATCACCCACGGGGTTGGCGAGGTTCGACAGTACCAGTTACACAGTCTCATCTGAGAGTTCGAATCCATCAGGCGTCTTATTGAGAAGCTACAAGCTAACAACCGACGAGTTACCTTCGACTGTCGTCGCAGTGGCTCGGGCTGGCGCGGGTACAAACAATATTCCCACCTCGGAACTCACTGGGAAAGGTATTGTTGTCTTCAATACCCCCGGCGCTAACGCCAACGCCGTCAAGGAACTGATCTGCGCGGGATTAATGATGTCGTCCAGGGACATTTTCGGTGGCCTCAAATTTGTTGACGGACTGAGTAACCAGTCGACTGCAGAGCTTGGCCCGCTGCTAGAGTCAGAGAAGAAAAGATTCGCAGGTACCGAGGTCTACGGAAAGACACTAGGCATCGTAGGTTTGGGTGCGATCGGATCACTGGTCGCTAATATGGCCCTTGATTTAGGCATGCGTGTCGTCGGTTATGACCCGGCAATTTCAGTCGAGGCGGCGTGGCGTTTATCGAGCCGAGTAGAAAAGATGTCAAGTCTCGATGCGTTACTCAAAGAATCTGACTACATCACGCTTCACGTGCCGGCGATTGATGTGACCAAAGGCATGATAAATTCGGAGTCGATGTCCCGCATGAAGCCTGGCGTGAAGCTCCTGAACTTTTCCCGAAAGGAGATAGTGAACGCTAGTGATCTAATTGCTACACTGGATATTGGAAAAATCGGTAGCTACGTCACAGACTTTCCTACTCCGGAACTGATTGGTCACCCCAAGGTGCTGGCAATGCCACACATTGGTGCGAGCACTGGTGAGGCAGAGGATAACTGTGCGGTGATGGCAGCCGATCAGCTCATAAATTTCTTGGAGAATGGGAACATTAAGAACTCGGTCAATTTTCCTGACACCTCGATGGCTCGAGGCTCTGAGTTCCGTTTGACGTTCTCAAACTCTAACGTCCCAAACGTGTTGAGCGCAGTATTGACTCAGATATCTGCCACTGGGGCTAACGTGATTGACTTGGTAAACCAGAGTCGTAACGAGATTGCCTACAACATCATGGATATCGACCAGCCTGTTACAGACGAGCTCGTGGATGTGATTTCGAATCTCGACGGAGTTATTCGCGTCAGGCGTGTCTGATAAATGAGATGGGACTTCGCGTCGGAGATCCCATATCACACCGGTCAGTTGATGAGATTAATCGGCTGACCTTTTTTAAATGCCTCGAATGCAGCTAGCATCTCTTGATAGAAAATAGTGAATGTCTCCTCGGTACAGTAGCCGACGTGAGGGGTGGCTAATACCTTAGGATGGTTCACAAGCTCGTTTTGGTTGTCTGCAGGCTCGTCTGTGTAGACATCCGTAGCCAGCCCGCCAAGAGAACCGTCATTAAGGCAACAAAGAAGCGCGGTCTGATCAATAATTTCCGCTCTCGAGGTGTTAATAATATGACCCGCTGGTCCCAATAGTTTTAGCTCCTCCTCTCCGATGAGTCCCCGGCTCCGATCAGACAGTTTGTAGTGGATGCTCACAAAGTCAGAGCGAGTAAACAACTCAGTCTTAGAGACAGCGGTAACATCGATAGCTCTCGCTTGCGCAGGGTCTAGATTGCTACTCCAAGCAATTACCTCCATACCAAAGGCCTTCCCTAGCTTGGCTACATAAGTTCCTAATCGACCAAGGCCAACTATTCCTA
>JAACDF010000034.1 GCA_009937065.1 Gammaproteobacteria bacterium
CTGCGGTGAGTAGTCATGTGTCACGGAGGATTCGATTAGGTTTTTTGGTCGCTACCTTCCGAGGGTAGTGCTTGCGTCCAATTGCGTATCAAGTGTCGAAATAAAACCGAACTATAAATGCGGTGCCCTTCAGTGGTCGTTAGTCAGCTGAATAACGACTGGCGGTAAATCCACTATCTCTTGTTCCTGTTTAACTGCTGGCTTGCCATAGGCTCGGTCGAGTAGGGCATTAGCGGCAGAAACTCTAGCCGCGTCTGTGCGACCGTTTCTGGCGACATCAACGAGTGTTTGGAGTGCTTCCTCGGTGTATACCTTGGCAAGCTCTGAGAGGCGCTGAGACTGTTCAGGAGAGGATTTATTGGTGGAGCCTGATGGACGTCCTGCTCCTTCTCGAAAGCCACCATGGCTGCTCATTTGTTCCCCTTTTTGAAAAAATCTTGATATCTGATGTCTGTCCTTTGGTGAAAGTCTGAGGAAGATCTACCAGCTCGTTTTCTCTGGACACACTTAGCCCAGTAAGGCCAAGTGATTGATCTGTCCTTCGGAGCCAAGCCGTCGAATGATCTAGTAATGTAGCGTCACCTGTCGGGTAGGGGGCGGTTGAGCGATCTCCCCTTTACGCGCTGCCTCTTAACGCAGAACCACTAGATTGCCACATTACCGACCTCTAGCTATCCGTAGGTTGCCGTTAGCAGAGCCTACTCGTGTGAACTTCGTTTCAACAGGTTGTTCACTTACCTAACTGAGGTCACTGCTCCACCCAACGCGCAGACCGCGTATCTGAGCTACCTTTCACAGTCATTTGTCCATAATTTCCCAAGGCGGAATTTGCGCTGGTTCAAATGTGATGAAGATGGTTGTTAAATCAGGAACCTCGTGACTGAGGTTAGCCTCGAATCTTATTTTTTCAGGTGCTGCATGAATTTTCTGCGCCTTGTCAGTAGGGTCGTATTCCTCAAGGTTTAGATTGATCCTGAAGCAAAAGAAAGAGGGGGCGATACTGGGGTGGTCCCAGCTGGTCTCAGAAAACCCAAGAATCTGTAACTCTGGCTTAGATTTTCCATATTCGGTTGTGGTGGCGATAACTCCACCGGATGCGGTTTCGAAAAATTTGGCTCCAGTTTCATTGAACTTAAAACCATTTTGGGCCAAAAAAATATCTTGGGCCGCATCAAAAAATTCCCTTTGTTCCTTGCTTAGACTAAAGAGTGGGTTCTTCATCATCTAACTCCGCTTGCACCAATTTAGTTTTTACCAGCAGTTCAGCTGTCACATGTTCGAACAGAGGAGTAAGCATCGTTGCTCGACTTCCTCGCCCCGGAATAATTGCCTGTTTAGTTTCTAGCTCAACTCTGTGTTGGCGAATAAACCAGTGAAGTGAGGCAAGGGTTGGAAAAAGCTCGCCGCCAAATGCCAAGTGTTCAGCCTGCCATTTGATGATGCTCCTTGAGTGATGAAGAACTGCTTGAGGTTTCATATTTACTCCAAAAAAACGCACCTGCCACGGTGTTATTCGGAGTATTAGGGAGTCTTTGGGCGGCCCATGCTATGGAGCGCCCAGTTTTTGCTCTAGCCAGTTATATTCAGTCATCCAGACGACGAAATCAGTTCTAGGATGGTCAGGTTTTTGAGTGATCTCTCTGAAGGTTGGGGTTAATTTCTCGATTCGAAATTTTGTAATTAATCCCTCCCATTCCTCGCGCTTGTGAGGGGAGCGGCCAAGAATGTCCTTTGCTCGCTTTCGTAGCCGCCTCCAGCCTGGATTTTTCCCATTCGTTTCTAGAAGCCCGACGTGGGCAACGTAGAGCGCAAACTCTACGTAGTCGGGGATTGGTTTGGCTCTCGCAGTATTACTGTCTTTGGTGCGGCTAGATATTTTTAAAAGCTGAGTAAAACGCTCGAAACAGAGCTTATCGATTTGTTTTCGCGCTTCTTGAGGATCGTCTACCGGACGTTGATTCATGGTAACGAGAGCTGTGCGAGAGGACATTCTCTCGCTGGCAAGTTCCGCAACTAAGCGGGCGAGGTTCTGCGGCGAGATAAGCTCCTTCCTGCATCCAATTTCAAACTCTTCATTAATTTTCTCTGCGACCCTAGAGACCGAGAGAGAGTCTCTCCTGAACATTGCTGCGTAGGCGTCATTCAATTCACTCATTTAAAAACTCGCTCTACCACTGATTTTCGATCTTCCACATTACTATGCATGTACCGTGCGGAGGCAGTTAGAGTCCGGTGTGCCATCACTTGCATGATTTGTGCTTGAGAAACACCTGCGTTAGCTAGTGCAGATCCGCAACCATGTCGAAGCCAATGGAACGTTCGACCTTCAAAGCCAGCTTCTTTGCAGACTTTTTGTAGCAGGGCTCGATGATTGAATGGCTTTTCTGATCTATAGCTCTTAAAAATCAGTGACTTGGGCTCTGCCTTCGGTAATTTCCTCAGTTCTTCAATACAACTATCGGTTAGCGGTGCTACATGGGGCCGTCCATTTTTAGTAACAGCGATTGAGGCTGTTTTCGCATCGAAGTCGATGTCTTCCCATTTAAGACACTTTAGGTTTCCTATCCGTATCCCAGTGTGAAACCCCATCACAATTAATGCGGGAAGTTTCTTCCAGCGTTGGTCAACGACCCTTGCCACTGCCAGAAGACGCTCTACTTCCTCGGGTCTGAAGTATTTATCGGGGTCTACAGGCTCTGGCGCTTTCTCAAAACCACGAGTGGGTGGCACGTGAGAGCGAGGTAGTACACGAAGTCGTCGGGCATATTTGAAGAGGCCAGCAAGGGTCGATACGAATCGATTGATTGTGGAGCCAGAGAGTGGTTGCCCCGTAGGTTGGCCTCGATCTTTGCCGGTTCCACCTTTCAGCTTTCCCCTGGCTACCAAGCGATTAATTGCTTGGTCAACTTGGTCTTCGCTAATTTGCTCGACTTGAAGTGGGCCGAATTCATCAACCCAAAAACGAATGCGGCCTAGCGAGCCGCTACAGTGCTCACGCGAGGCAATCCATGCCTCAGCAAGTTCTTTGAAAGTAGTCATGTTCATTTCCTTTCATCGCAAATGGTCACTACCCTGAAAAGGGCGATTTGTGTCCACCGTGGCGGTGCGATTTCTAGAGAAATCAATGACTTATCTAAATTTTGGTAGGACCAGCCAGATTCGAACTGGCGACCTCTACCATGTCAAGGTAGCGCTCTAACCAACTGAGCTATGGTCCTATGGGGCGGCAGAGTATAAGGGGTGTGTTCGTCCACCTCAAGCACTCCGGCAAACAACACGTACACGCCACTACTGAGTTTTCAGGGCCCTCTGTAATGCCTCCAAATCGCCAGTTCCGCCCATGCTTGAAAGATCCTGACGGATGCCCAACGCATATTGCGGAGGGACAACTTCAGGCTCCTCGCCGGGTGCGCCCGGTGGTGTGTAGTAGCCCAGTGCATACTGACCCATGGCGTAGCCAGCTAGCTCCTGCAATGTGCGGCTAAGATCTTTCGCCAGCTCAGGCGGGCAGCTCAAATACTGGTTTTCCTCCTGCCGTAGCCAGCCCAGTGCATAGGTAATGTTGATGCCAATGCGATCACCATCACTCTTGTTAGCACCGCCACCGTGGAATACCGAGCCTGAGTAGATCAGTACAGAACCTGCCTTCATCTCAGCTTGAGTCACCTGCTCAGGCTGTATGTCTTGGTCATCGGGCCATTTAGTGCTGCCGGGGACGACTTGTGTTGCTCCGTTCTCGGCAGTGAAGTCCGTGAGCGCCCAAATGGTGTTGAACTGCGGCTCAAGGTGCGAGAGATGCTTGCCCCAGGCCCACTTGTCACGGTGAATCGCCTGCGCGGTTTCGCCGGGGCGAATGCGGATGATCTGAGTCAGGTGCAACTGTACCTTTTCGCAAAAGGGAGCTAGGAATTCACGGCAGGGATTCAGGATGGTCTCGTGCTCGATGAGCTCACGGCACTTTTCCGAACGAATTAATAGACCGCCCGTTCGTGTGGTGCTGAAACCTGCAAAAGGGTCATCACCGTTAGTGGTGTTTTCCATGTAAGGGTCAGTTTCTTCACGCAGAGCGGCGATAAATTCGGGACTGATGACGTTGTCCAATATGACGGCGCCGTCTTGCTCGACTGCGGCAACGATGGTGCTGGCGTCGGTATTCGCAGGGAGGTGTTGAAGTTCTGGCATGTCCTCGTTCCTCTTAATCTGTTATCGCAACGCACTTAATTTCGATCTTAAAGCTTGGGTCGACTAGTGCGACGACTTGCACCAGCGTCTGAGCAACCTCGGGCGGCTTCCCATAGATAGCCTGTCGTGCGGCGAATAGTTCTTGAACCTGTGTCATGCACTCGTGCATGTCGGTGACGAACCATGTTTCCTCAACGACGTTATCCATAGTGCAGTTGAACTCCTTTAGTACCGACTCGACATGCTGGTAGGCGTTTTTCATTTGATCGACAAGGCTATCGGGCGCCTTACCCTCAGCATCGGTGCCGACTTGGCCAGCCATGTGGAGTGTGTTTCCCACCTGAACACCTTGGCTGAAAAGGTCGGCATAGGGTCCGTTTCTAAGTAGCTTTTTATCGATTGTCATATGGTCTTCTCCAGCTTTTTCATTTTTATACTGTAGATAAAGCGGTTAACGATGGCGAACCCTATCATCGTGGCCAAGCTCTATAAATCGTTGATCGAATAACGGGGGCGCCCGTTCCATACCGTCTCGATGCGCATCAATCGCAGCCTGGATGGCCTCAACAATTTCTGGGTATTCGGCAGCAATGTTGTCACGCTCGGCTAGATCTTGCTTCAAGTTGTATAGCTCTGGTTGATCCAAAGGCTTGCCACCTTGGGCTTGGTCAAAGAGGTGGAGCTTGTAATCACCTTTTCGGAAGGCGCGTAACTCCCCCTTTCGGTAGAGCGCGACTTCGCCTCTGGGACTTCCCTCTCCTGCAAATAGTTCGGCTGAGAGATCGAGACTATCAACCGCTTGTTCTGCGTCTATTCCGGTTAGAGCGGCAATAGTCTGGTAAATATCTAGCACGCTGCCTATTTCTGAGCTGACTTTTGGGATGATCTTGTCGGGCCACCAAAAGATTGTGGGCACACGCACGCCACCTTCATAGACCTCTTGTTTTGATCCTCTGAATGGTCCGGTGCTACCCGCAAACTTTGTACTTGCTGATTGCCAGGGCCCGTTATCACTTGAGAAAAATACCAAGGTGTTCTCGGATATACCTGCGGCCTCTAGCGCGGCAACGATCTCGCCAACGCTCCAGTCAATCTCTTCAATGGTATCACCGTAGGGCCCAGCGAGACTGTTCCCTTGAAACGGCGTGTCAGCAAAAATGGGTAAATGCGGCATGGTGTACGGCAGATACAAAAAGAAAGGCTCATCGCCTTGCGCTTGGATGAAATGCACAGCTTCTTTGGTCAGTCGGGTCGTTAGCGTGGTTTGAACCGCAGGTTGCTCGAGCAACTCATCATTACAAGCTGAGTCGGAGCATCGACTTCGCCACAGCGGTACGTTGTAGTCCCGATAATCGGGCGCTTCAAAGCTCCTCAGAAAGTCATTGAAGATTTGCATCAGCTCGCTGGTCTTACCGGCCTGCTGCAGTCTGAATAGATCCTCGACACCGGGCCGTCCTACAAACTGCATATCGTTGGAGTAGGGGATGCCGAACCAGTAGTCAAAGCCATGGCGGGTAGGAAAGAAATCCGGAGCATCACCCAGATGCCACTTACCCATGATGGCAGTGCTATAGCCTTTTGCTTTGAGGGCTTCAGCGAGCGTGACCTCTGTATACGGAATACCTCGGGTGTCTCCGGGAAACATGACCGGTGTGCCCACGCCATAAAGCCCCGTTCTTACGGGGTGTCTTCCTGTCAGGAGTGCGGCGCGGCTTGGAGAGCAGACGGGTGCAGGAACATAAAAATCAGTCCACTGCTGCCCTTCCGCTGCTAACTGGTTGAGCGATGGGGTCTTGATGTAAGGGTGGCCAAAGGCCCCGAGGTCACCCCAACCGAGGTCATCAGTGAACAAAATAACGATGTTAGGTGCGGCTGTGGGTACCTCAGGCTCGCTCGCCAAAGCAGGTGCGAGTGCTGACAGTAAAAACCCATATATAAGAGGTTTTAGGATGTGTAAAAACCCGGGAAAGCGGTCCAAGAAAGAATGACCGCGCATTCTCTTTATTGATCTCATCTACTGTTATGCAATCCATCCGTTACGCGTTGTATTTGTCTCACATACACAGTCATTTTGAAACGTGGCTCTACGCATCGACGGCAATGGACTCAATGCCGGAGCCTCCTCGCTCAGGCATTGCACCGTTTTAATGTTTTTGCCGGGTTAGTTTATTTTTAATTCGCGCTGTCTTGCGCGCTATCAGTTGATCGGAGGCCGCCAGCTTCAATGGTTATTTTCTGGGCTTTGTAGAGCGCGCCCACTGCTTGCTTAAACACCTTTTTGCTGACGCCAAACGCCGCATAAATGTCAGGGGGCGGACTTTTATCGTTGAGCGCTAAAAATCCTGAGTTCGCATGAAGGTTGTTTTCTATATCGCGAGCAACCACTTCAATCTTGGATGCACTAAACCCAGGTTGATTCAGTGTTAAATCGATTTTCCCATCGTCTCGAATTCGCTGAATATAGCCTTCAACAATCTGACCTTTGCGAACCCGACGATACAGTTCGTTGCTGTAGAGCACCCCCCAGAATTGATGGTTAATAATGGCCTTGAAACCGAGATCAGTCTGCTCGGCGATGAGTAACTCTACTTGTTGTCCTGCCGATAGCTCACTTGTCGTGTCTTCAATCCAGCGATCTATGCGAGTTGAACCTGCAGGTCGCCCTTGATTATCAAGGTAAATTTTGACCAGGGTGAACGACCCGGGCCTCAGTGGGTGCTGCTGCTC
>JAACDF010000035.1 GCA_009937065.1 Gammaproteobacteria bacterium
TCGGCCCACTGGCCAGCTGCCGCGCAATCTCTGTCGCGCGCTGCCCTAAGTCCTCGGGCGCGACTACCCAGTTAGTCAGCCCTAGACGCTCCGCCTCCTCAGCCCCAATGCGTTCGGAGAGAAAATACAACTCGCGCGCCTTTGCTGTACCAACGAGCTGTGACATGAAGAGTGTGCCGCCGTAATCGCCTGAGAAACCGACCTTGGCAAACGCTGTGGTCATGAACGCAGTCGACGACATAATGCGAAGGTCGCAAGCGAGGGCAATGGATAGTCCTGCCCCGGCGGCGGGGCCCGGGATTACCGCTAGCGTGGGTTTCGGCATTTTATTGAGTCGGCCACTGGTCGAGCGCTGATTCAACCGCTGTCTGTGAATGAGTGTCTCTAGCGGAGTAGCAGCACCGTTAGTATTGACGTCGGACATCGCCTTCACATCGCCACCCGCGCAAAACGCGTTGCCACTACCGGTCACCACCACGCAGCGCACATCAGGATTAATCTCCGCATCACTGAGCTGAGCCCCAAGTGCTTTAAGTAAATCGCCTGACAAGGCATTGCGTGCCTCTGGGCGATTAAACGTCAGTGTCAATACGCCATCAGTGAGGTTGGCAAGTAAATGGTCTGTCCCTGTATCGATCATTCCTTGAGTCATATCGCCTCCCGGCACTTTTTAGAGAAAATTAGGTTGAAAGAAAGTTAAAGTCCACGCCACAGACAGTCACCATATGGCCCTCGCGCTCGAGACCTATAGCATCCGCAGCACCGCAGATGGCGGGCAGATCGACCGCCTCAAAATCAATCGCCATGAGCGCGGGTGAAGCGGCCGCGGCATCATAGGCAAAGCGTATTTCGGTACCGCCGATTTCCAAGCGCCATCCGTCGCCTGCTGGCATTAGTTCAATGCCATAGGCTTCCGCCCAGCACAGGCCCGTTACTTTAGGGTCGAGCGACCTTATTTCCACCGCCAGGATGCCCCCAACATGGCGTCCCGCGCGCTGCTCCCAGCCGTCACCGGCCCACAACCAGGACTCGGGAGGGGTCATTTCATCGAGAGAAGGGATAGCACCGGGAACGTCCTTCGGGTGCAGGTGAATGGCTTTCGCGTTTTCGCGGTCATCAGTAAACACAGTGCGTATCGAAGTATCCGCCAAACGCACTTGCTCCTGAGCCAAGTTCTCGACCTGCACAATCACCATGTAGCCGCCGTCTCCCCCGCAGCGATCAAGAAAACGACCTGCGGCGGTATTGGGCTGCACCGGGCTAACCACCTCCAGGAAGCAGTCACCCAGTGTGTAGAGTCGATTGTCTAGCCCGAAGTAGATGATCTCTGGGTCAGCATAGGACGCATCACAGCCCAGTAAACGGCGGAATGTTGCGTCGGTCGTTTCCAAGTCCGACGCTGCAAGGGCAATTTGTCTTATTCGCATTCTCACCTCTCTCATTATTTTTCTGAGGTTGCTTTTAGTTTAGACAGTTTTTACAAGCGGTCACTCTCTGTGCCTATTTGCTGACGCTTACTTCCTACCGCGCATTTCCTAACGCTCATTTCCTACCGCCAGTTTCAGCGAAGCTCAAGACTCACTGCTGACATCGGTCTTGGATTAGGGCACCTCACTTCCGAGCGCGGCCTCATAAAGAGAGAACCAGTCCTGCCGGTCGAGCCGAACGGTTTCCGCTGCTGAGATCGCCGAGATCCGATCGAGGTTATTGGTACCTAGAACAGGCGTGATCTTCGCAGGGTGAGCTAATAAAAATGCTGTTGCTACCGCGGCCCGATCGACACCACATCGAGTGGCAATGCTATCCAATCGATGCGTCAACTCATTAGAGGCCGTCATCAGATCCCCCCCTCCCAAGGGAGACCACGCCATGACGACGTGCCCGTGCTGCTGATGGAAGGCTAGATCGCCATTAGTGAAGGGCTGAATGTGTTTAAGGCTCAATTCGATCTGATTGGTTACTAGCGGATGGCGCATGGCCGACTGGAGCAAATTCCAGTCCCAGGGTCTGAAATTAGACACTCCCACCGCGCGGACCTTTCCCGCATCCACCAGCGCATCGAGTGCCGCACCTGTTTCATGATGGTCCATGAGCGGGTCTGGCCGATGAATGAGAAGTACATCAATCTCGTCAACACCCATTTCTGAGAGAGAGGCATCGACACTGGCATTAATGTGAGCTGCCGTCGTGTTGTAGTGCTTAACGCGCGCTCCGGAGTGACGGCCTGCATCAATGACGATGTCACACTTGGAAACAATTTCCATCCGCTGGCGCAGTGAAGGATTCGCCTTCATTGCCCTCCCCATCACAGCTTCAGCGGTGTAACCACCGTAAATATCCGCCTGATCAAATGTCGTAATGCCCTGATCGAGCGCTGCATTAATTTTGGCATCGACATGCTTCACTGACGTATCACTGTCGTCTGCGAGCCGCCACATGCCGTAAACAAGCCGGCTAAACGACAGCCCCTGCGCTAATTCGATGCGTTCCATAGATCATCCTTAATATCGAGCCTCTATTGTACTGGCCAAAACCAACGCCAGCGAACTTCATAATTCAATGCCGCTCTTGACAGTCACAGGGGTTCTTGGCGATAACAGTCATGGTCCCAGAGGATAGCCCATGATTGAGTTTTTAAATCCAGATGCTGACGTTGGCATTGAAAATACGCCCTACGATTTATCCGTAAAGGTCGACGGTGGGAACGCCACAACCATTGGTTTACTGGCCAACGGATTTCCTGACTCTGTGCCCTTCCTTGATGAGGTGGGGAAAGCAATCGGTCGGCTTCGACCCGGCATTAATCTCAAGGCCTACAACAAGGGAAATGCCACCATCGCCGCGCCCGAGAAACTATTGGGCGAGATTGGTGGAGATTGCGTGGGTGTCATCGCGGCCTACGGGCACTGAGGCTCCTGCACTACCGGCACCGTGCGTGACGGCATAAACCTCGCCAAACTTGGCATACCCTCAGTGGCACTGGTTACTGAGGAATTCTGGGCGCAAGGCAATTTTGTCGCTGAGTCATTAGGCATGTCCGACGTGCCAAGAGTTCAATTACCTCACCCGGTGGCAGGAACTGGCGCGGATAACATGACCGCGGTTGCAGACTCTGTAGCCCAAGAAATCCTAGCCGCACTTGAGGAAAGCAGTGACTAATACCCTATCCGCGCGAGACGAAGAGGCAGCACTCGAAGAACTTCATCGCCTCGGCTGCACAGACGGTCTTCCAGTCGTCATCCCCACGGCCGAGCGCGTTAATCGAATGATTCTGGCATCAGGGCTCGAAGCCGACATGATGTTAGGGACCATGGGACCGGGACACGGTATCGCAACTGTTGAAAAAGTAGCCATTGCAGCGGTCATGGCGGGCTGTCTTCCCGATTACATGCCGGTCGTCGTGGCGGCTGTTAAAGCCGTCATCGATCCCGAGTTCGACCTCACCGAAATGCAGGCTACAACGCACTGCACGGCGCCCTTGATTATCGTCAACGGGCCAGCAAGACACACCTGCGGTCCGATTGCTTCAGGCACAGGCGCCCTCGGTCCGGGTCATCGCGCCAACGCCACCATCGGCCGAGCACTGCGGCTGACCATGATTAACATTGGTAAGGCACGACCTGGTAGTTCCGACATGGCGCTGCTCGGTCATCCGGGGAAGTTCACCTTCTGTTTGGCCGAAGATGAAGAGAACAGTCCATTCACACCGCTCCATGTAAGCCGTGGTTTCGATGCGGATGACAGTGTCGTCACGGTGCTGGGTTCAGAAGCACCTCACTCGGTAATCTATGCCGGCGATGGCGATGATCCCAATAGCTACAAATCGCTACTTGAACTGCTAGCCATGGGCTTAGCCAACCCGCCTAGTAACAACGGTACGCTGACAGGTGGATGCGCAACGGTGGTATTGAATCCCGAACACAGTGCCATTTTGCACGGGGCTGGACTCACGCGAGAGGACATCGCTCAGGAGCTATACGAGCGCAGCTTTGTGGAGGCGAGCATCGTTAAACGCCTCTTCAGTCAGTTCGCAGGGCCCGATCCTCAAGACCGCATGGCATTCAAAGGACCAGAACAAATCTTGATTTTACAGGCCGGCGGATCAGGTGTGTATTCGATGGTCATGCCATCATGGTGCGTCGGCGCGCATGCCAACTCAGCCGTTAGCGTCAAAGTCGAAGCCGATATGTTCTGCGAAATTCCCGGGCTCGCGGGTTAACGTAGTCGCCGATAAAACCTGGGTTAGAACGGCTTAACCCTCGCAGTTATTGCCCTCCACCAGCGTAATGTCGGCAAGCTCCACGGTACCCGGTGTCTCGGCGAGATCGAAGGCGAGTCGACTGGTGATATCCGTCCTATCCACCGTCCACGTTTGGGAAAACGTTTGCCAATCAGTGGTGATGTTAAAAGCGAACTTCTGGGTCGCGCCCAGAAGCTGATAGACATCAGCGCCACGGTCGAGGTAGGTGTAAATCCGCTTATCCAAGGAGCTCCGAGCCGAGAAACAGGCCGTATAAGTTCGATCCTTGTAGATGGGTACTCTATGGAACACCTGCACACGCCAGGGCTCTTGCTGACTGGCCGTATCAATATCAGCGATGATCGTTCTGTTGGACCGCTCGCAACGAGCCGAACCATTGAACTCGGTGAACTCCCAACTACTCGAGGGCAAACCGCAGTCAACGAGATCACCACGGCTCGCTAAAATAGAGCCCTCGCGTAGCGAGGGTGCGACTTGCTCTGAGAAATAGAAGGAATCGTTTGTGAACTTACCTAGCGGATTTTGTAGCTGGAGTTGAAAGAAACCACCACGATCGGGCGCCTCTGATAATACGACCTCAATTTGCTCACCCTCGCAATTAGGTAGCTCACCACTGATACAGTTAACCGAGCCGTCAACTAATTCGCCTGCCACAAAGATCTTTGCGCCCGGATAGATGTGACGACCTCGCATCTCCAAACGATTCGTATCATCCAATTCAGCCACGTTAAGCGTGGCAGCCTGTCGCGCAATCGGCGACTCAGGCCAAATTCCCGGTTGAGGATGCAGCGCTGTGACATTCGCAGGCGGGTGAGCGGTAATCAACGCCTGAAGCTCACCCATCTCGGTAAGGTCTACTAATTGCTGGTCGCTGAACGTCTCTCCCGATTCGATGCCCGTGAACAATCCGTTCTCGTAGCGCAGTTGCTGCATCTCCCCTGTCTCTGGCTTGAAAAGGGATGCTCGCAAGGCAACCGTTCCCGCATCAGCCGCTGACAAGAGGGTAGCGAGTTTCTCAAGCTCCGAAGCTAATAGCGCAGTTCCCGGCGTCATAACGATTTGTGAGCCCAGCGAACCTGTGTGACCCGTGCTGCCCTCCAGTACCATGCGCCAAATCTGCTCGCTAGATCCGGCTACCCGCCATATGTCCTGCTCCGGAAAGTGATCAGGAATACTGAGGATCCGTAACAGATCCGAAATATTGAGGCGGCCTTGAGGCAGGATCATCCATCGGTCATAAGCACCGCGCCAGGTGGGTGCATCCATGCCGGTTCCCGGTGTGTTGGTGCTAACCAAAAACGGCATGCGATGGCAGTTACCGCAGTCCTTCTCCATGTGGAACTGGAGCATCCCTTGGAAAGCCGACGGAGTTAAACGGTTAGTCTCCGGACGCTCCGGTGGTGGGGGGAATGCGACCGATAAGTTGAACAAGGCAAGCGATAGGCGCTCTTGGTCAGTCAGTTTGCCGGCTCGCCCTGAGGGTCCATCCTCACACTCGCCAACGCCGCACATGGTCGATCCTAGCGTGCGATCCACGAGGACAAGAGAGCAATCAAGTGCCACGCCGCTTTCGCAATCGGGCTCGATAGAACCGTTGATGTTAGCGGTGTTATTGCCGCCATGAGGGTCACCCATCACCCCGTCCCAGTGATAGGGTGCGGTATCTCTCAACCCTCGCATGGGCATCGTCAGTCGCGGCTGAATTTGCGTGCAACCGGGTACATCGCAAATGGGAGTATCTAACACCCACAGCAGCTGATCGGTATTGCCATCAATATGACAACTGGCACACGAGAATGTGCCGGTACTCGACGCCTTCGCCGATTCAAACAAATGTCTGCCCGCTGCAATTTCTCTCGGGGTCGGATCCTCAAGAGCAACGGTTGCCTGTAGGTCGAGCGATCCATTGCTCAGTGATACAACGCTCACAGAGGAGTCGCTAGCGTTGTAAATCCACGCCTCATCGCTGCCTCTAAGCGTAATGCCACGCGGTGTCGCGCCTACCGCCAGTCGACCCTGAATATCGCCGGAGGCAGTATCCATCCTAAAAACCGTGTCAGAGGCAGCGGCAATACCAAGCAGTGAGTCGCCCTCGGGTAAAACCACAAGGTCGTAAGGCGTCGCGAGCGCTCTGCCAGCCGCTGGATGGGCGGGCGGTCGTGGCTCTAACTCATAACGTCGCGTCTGAGGTAAACAGCCGTCAGGCCCCGAGCAATCGACTCGGGGGATTTGGTTGAAAAACGGACGGTTCTCGAGCTCGGCGAGGCCGTGCTGCTGTGAGCCTGCACGACCATTAGCCGCATTCCTCGCATCCGTTTGAGCAATGTAAGCAACACCGGACGCATCAACAGACAGGCCATAGAGCAGAGTTCCTAGGTGATTCACCGATTGAAGGCGCTGCTCGTTCTCCGTGCTGTAGACGATGAGATCGCGATCTGGAAGATCCGTGTTACGAACAATGTCTGCCGTGTAGTTGAGCGACAACACATTGTTGTTATTAAACACATGCTCGATGGCATCGAAGGTGCAGACATCACCGTCGATCCCAGCAGCGGTGCAGCCTGAGAGCTGTGTCTGGTTATTCGACTCAAAGGGTAAGACGAGTAATTTATCTCCCACGATCGCGATGGCTCTAGGATCCTGAGCGGGGACATTGAGGAGCTTAGTGACCTCGTACGTCGTCGCATCGATGACCGCGATTTGGTTGGTTTGTGACAGCGCCACATAGGCTTTCGCATTACTCGCAAAGGCAATACCTGCCGGCTCGTCAAATACCTCCTCGCCCGCGGGCAAATCGAGGTGATCAATGACCGCGATGACCGTGTGTAACAAGGGTGAATCGGGCGCGGTATCGATAACATTCACGCTGTCAGATACGTGATTACTGACCCACAACTCGCTGCTGTCTGGCTTCGCCCCCAAGCTCATCGGCTCCAAGCCGACGTCAATCTGCTGCACAACCACTCGAGTGTCCGCATCGAGTACATCAACCGTACCGTTCGGCGTGTTTGTGACGTAGACATAAGGCCCCAATGCCAAAATGGGATTAACGTGAGGACTCATGAAGAGCTGAAAACCCGGCTGGCTCGTGTCAGTAGACGCTGCCGAAATCAACCGCTGGTTGAGCTCGAGGTCTGTCTCGAGTGGTCCGCGCTCGACAGGCTCCTCGCCGCCGGCTGAGCCGCCACCCGAGCTGGGCGGTGGTGGAGTGACCACTGGCGCAGGAGGTGCAGACGTAGAACCTCCCCCGCCACCACACGCAGTGAAAAAAGCAGAGAACAGAACCGACAGTAATAACGCACGACTGGTTGTTTTCATTATTGTATTGCTCGCTCAGTGAGGGACTACCGCACTACGTAGCATTGCGTGGATATCAGTTTAGGCGAAATACGGCCGATTTAAAGGTGGTTTTTTTGCGGTGTCAGTCACGAACTGCTGACCGGACCCGCCTCAAGATTACCCTGAAGAACAAACATCTCTGGATTGAGGCCAAAGCGATTAGTGTAGGGAAGCAAATTCGCCCTCAATGTCTCTATGGCATCCGTGTGAATCAGTGTCACGGTGCAGCCACCAAACCCTGCACCGGTCATTCGTGACCCCAGAACACCCTCGATACCATTCGCAATGTCGACCAGACAATCGAGCTCATCACAGCTGACCTCAAAGTCGTCTCGTAGCGACTTATGCGATGCTGTCATCAATCGGCCAAAGTGCGGGAGCTCGTCCGCTGAAAGTGCGGCCGATGCATCGAGCACGCGCGCATTTTCGGTGATGACATGACGACAGCGCCGAAAGACCACGTCAGACAACTGGTCACCATAAGCATCGAATAAATCGGGTGTCACATCCCGCAGGGACGCTATCGTGGGATCGTACTGCCTAAATAATTTGACACCCTCCTCGCACTCAGCGCGACGCTCGTTGTACGCGGACGATGCGAGCTCACGTTTGACCTCGCTCGAGATAATCACAATGCGGTGTTCATCCAGATTGGCCGGAATGTTCACGTGGGACAGGGTCCGACAATCGAGCAACAGCGCATGCCCCGAGCGCCCAAGACCACTCGCGAATTGGTCCATGATGCCGCACATCACGTTGGCGTAGCGATGCTCAACACGCTGACACAAGGTCGCGACATCGATACGACTCATCTCAAAGCCAAAGAGCGACTGTAGCGCCAATGCCGTCGCTGTCTCGAGTGCCGCGGATGAACTGAGCCCTGCACCGAGATTTAAATTGCCGTCGATAACGGCATCAAACCCGTGCGGGACCAGTCCTAGTAATCTCAACTCCTCAATAACTCCTAGAACGTAGCAAGACCAATGGCCGGGTACCGGTTTTTCAAAGTCGTCGAGGTGATAGTCAATTAGTTCACCAAACCGGCTCGAGGCCACCCTCACTCGCTGATCAGCACGGGCTCTGATACCCGCGTATACTCCCCTATCAACGGTCATTGGGAATACGAAGCCTTCGTTGAAGTCAGTGTATTCCCCAATGAGGTTTACACGACCGGGAGCCATGATGACCTGAAGCTCGTTGTCGTCTCCAAACGTTGCCGTGAATTGCGATCGGATGTGCTCAAACATGATGCGGTGTCACTCTTGCCAGCGTGTCGAGGTGCACTTAGAGCAGCTCAAATTGAATCATCGCCTCTTTAGAAGCCGACGTAAAATGGCCATGAAAATGAAGATGTATCGAAAAAGAATCACCCGTGCCTCGCTCGCCGTCTTCACCGTGCTCCTGCTGCCCGCTTGCAGCCTACTCGCCGACAAACCCTATCCAATCAACGATCATTCGGACGGATCTCGATTTTACAACCGCGATGGCTCAGATAAAGGGCTTAGCGACATCAGCCGATTTTTATGGCAAAGCCTCTGGAATGAATCAGCGTGGCCAGAGTCACTACCCAATCCTGAGCCATCGGCGATTCCAGACCGCGTAGAAGAAGGTATTCGTGCTACTTACATCAACCACGCTACGATCTTAGTTCAAGTGGATGGGCTTAACATTTTGACCGATCCTATCTGGTCGGAGCGAGCCAGTCCCGTCACCTTTGCTGGCCCGCAACGCATTCGACCTCCAGGCATTGCCATCAGCGACCTGCCAGAAATAGATCTCATACTGATCAGCCACAACCACTATGACCATCTCGACACTGCGACACTGAAACAGTTACGCCAGCAACAAAACAAAGAGCCCGTCATTGTGTCGGGCCTTGGCAACGCAGCATTACTCCGCTCGCTCGGTTACGAACAAGCGATTGAACTCGACTGGAATGGCAGCACGTCCGTCGAAAATGCCACGGTTCATTTTGTTGAGTGCCAGCACCGTTCGGCCCGAGGCGCCTTCGATCAAATGCGAACACTTTGGGGTTCCTTTGTCGTTGAGACGAGCCAAGGAAACATCTACTTTGCCGGGGACACGGGCTATTCGCCACACTTCAAGGAGCAAGGTGACCGCTTTGGTTCCTTTGCGCTCAGCATTCTCCCCATCGGCGCGTACGAGCCTCGCTGGTTTATGAAAGACATCCACCTGAATCCTGCAGAAGCCGTTCAGGCCCATATCGACCTAAACAGTGAGCAGAGCCTCGGCATGCATTTCGGTGTATTTCAACTCACCTGGGAGCCAGTCGATCAGCCGGTGGTTGACCTAAATGCCGCCCTGGAAACTAACCGCATCGACGCAAGGCGATTCTGGGCATTGGAGCCAGGACAGGCTCGCGTCGTCGACCCTCGATAAGCCTCATCCTGACCTTTTTTAGCGCCCGCAATCATAAAAGTGTCGGTCGAGGGTAGCGAGATGCTAATCACACTCTGTGTAATGCGTCCCTGACACGGCTCGTAAGCGCGCCGCACTGGCCTCCGGCGTGATGTCACGTTGAGGAGTCGCGAGCATTTCGTAGCCCACCATGAACTTCTTCACTTCGGCAGAGCGCAGCAAGGGCGGGTAAAAATGCATGTGCCAATCCCACTCTGGGTGCTCAGCACCGTCGGTTGGCGACTGATGTATACCAGCCGAATACGGAAAGCTGCACTCAAACAGGTTGTCGTAGCGTGTGGTCAGTCGTTTTATGATGTCACCGAGATCACGGCGCTCCACGGGCGTCATGTCACCTAGATGGCGCACGTGGCGTCTCGCGAGAATCAGGGTCTCGAACGGCCATGTCGCCCAGAAGGGAACCACCACCACGAAACTCTCGTTAGCGCAGACGAGGCGAGTTTCACGCTCGAGCTCTACTTCGAGATAATCACCTAACAAAGTTCGGCCCGTTTTTTCCCAATGTGCGCGCATCCGTAGCGACTCTTTTGCAGGCTCATCGGGTACCGTTTTCTGAGCCCAGATCTGCCCATGAGGGTGCGGGTTGCTGCAGCCCATGATCTCGCCCTTGTTCTCAAAAATCTGAACGTGGTTTATGCCCTCGATCGCACCGAGCTCGGCATACTGGGATGTCCAAAGATCAACGACTGCATGGATCTCAGCAATAGACATCTCAGGCAGGGTCAGATCGTGGCGCGAAGAAAAGCAGATAACACGACAAATGCCCGTCTCACTCTCTGCCACCAATAAATCGTGGTCTTCGTCGCGACCCTCAGGTGTCTCCGAGAGGAGCGCACTAAAGTCGTTTTGAAAAACATAAGGACCTGAGTAGTCAGGGTTGGTCTGACCGCCTGCACGCTCATTACCGGGGCACAGATAGCATCCGTCATCATAGGATGCGAGCGAGGGCCTTGATGGGGACTCTCGTTTTCCCTGCCAGGGCCGCTGGGTGCGGTGTGGGGATACGAGAACCCAATCACCGGTTAACGCATTGAACCGCCTGTGCGGATGCTCCTCAGGGTCGAAAGCGCTCAATGGCCTGAATCTCCCCCAACTAATCCGCAATGATGACTGACAACTAAGCCACCGCCTCTATACGCGCGGGCACAAATTTATGGTGTGGCGTGCCTGCGAATTTATCGCAATCGCTTAGCGAGGTGAGCTCATTAGGTGCAACACCTGATCGAGTTCCATCCTCGTTATCAAGGCCAAATCCGTTCGGTATCGCAACATGACCCGGTAGCATACGGTCAGTTACCTCAACTCGCGCCATCGCTGAACCAACTGCCGTCACAATCCGCGCCTGATCGCCTGTTGCAATACCGAGGCTGGCAGCATCATCTGGGTTAATACGCAAAGAACCATCGGGATCTTTTCGCCGCCAGCCGAAGTCACGATAAATGGTGTTCGCGGTATAGTCGCGACGCTCTCCCGCGCTCAAGGCAAAGGGGAAATCGGAATTTGAACGGTCAACAGGCCCCGCTTCTAGGACGGTGAGCTCTTCCAACAAGCTGGGTAGCGCTAGCTGAATGCCTCCCTCCTGTCCCATTCTCTCCCACGCCGTCGACATATCGTCTCGCGAGAACACGACACCGGAATGCCCGGCAATGATGGCATCGAAGAGCTTATCGGCCTGCGTGATGGGGTCACCCTCGTAGCCGGCTCGCGCCAAACTGGCGCTGTCTCGCATGGCAAAGTCGAGTGTGAGAGGCCACAAAACTGCGCCTTCTTTTGCACCCTCGGGCAATACTTCGCCGAGTGTTCGATAAAGAATAACGGGGGCCAATTTTGACACCATGCCATCCTCAGCCATGGCTTGCATAAAGCGCTCGCGGAATGCGGCACGACCCTCGTCTTTCAGTAAGCCGCGCAGTTCATGAACCAATTCGGTTGGCATCACCCCTGCAGCTTCGACAAGGCGCGCGTGAATCTCGGCCTCTGACAGCGACTCGCCGAGTGGTTCGAACAGGGGCTTACGCAAGTGGAAATAATTTTCAGGGAATTCGAAATTAAAGAACGTGGCTTCCCACTTCTCGAACTGCGTAGAGGCAGGCAGCACATAATCGGCCTCACGCGCGCTTTCGGTCATCGCAATATCGATGGCCACCACCAGCTCCATGGAGCGGAGTGCCTCCCGCATGCGATTGCTGTCGGCTAATGAATGCACGGGGTTAGCCGACTCGATGAGCATGGCCCGGTAACGGTCGGGATGATCCGTCAGGGTCTCATCGGCAATGACATTACACGGCACCATACCGCTGATAATGGGCGCCTTCGCCACAGGGGTTTTACGGGAGCTCCGACCGCTGCCTGCGATATTCTGCAAGTACGCAGGCACATATTGACCGCCTTCCTTGCCGAAGTGCCCACACAGGACCCAAACCAGTTTTTCGAGGTAACTAATGAGTGTTGAATGGTGGTTCATCTGAACCCCCAAGTCCTCAAACATGGCCATGCCCTTGGCATTCGCAATAGCATCTACCGCTGCGCTGACTTCTTCAACACTAAGACCCGCGTGCGCGCAATAGTCGGCTACCGAAATGGCGCCAAAGGCTTTCTTGATATCTGCAATTCCCTGGGTGTGCTCATCGACCCAGGCTGCTGCGTAGCGCTCGTCCTGAACCAGCATGGCCACCATCGCCGCGAGCATCCACGCATCCGTTCCGGGCTTCACTCGAAGGTGGATGTCGGCCATTTTCGCCGTCTCCGTGACCACTGGATCGACAACAATCATGGTTTTGCTGGGATCTTTTGCGAAGTCGCGCAGAAACACACGTGCTCTGGGGATACCGTGGGTATGCCAGGGGTTCTTTCCAAGGAAAAACGCGACATCACAATGGTGGAAGTCACCTTTGACCATGGATCCGAACATTTGACCGTTGACCCAAAACTCACCGGTCTTCTCCTGCGCCAAAGCACTGGAGCGGTAGACGCTTCCCAGTACTGAGCGGGTCGCACTGGAGTAGGCGCCGGGCAAGTGATTTCCCTGACCGCCGCCACCGTAATAAAAGATCTTGTCACCGCCGTGTGTATCGCGAATGGCGGCGAAGCGCTCCATGATCTCGCGGGTCGCGGTGTCCCAATCGATGACCTCGAAGGTACCGTCTGGCTTGCGTCGCAAAGGCGATGTTATTCGGTCCTTACCGTTCTGATAGTGATTCAGCCCCGACGCCTTTTGACAGAGATAGCCCTTCGAAGCGGGGTGATCCTCGTCCCCACGGATGCGCACGATCTCGCGATCGTTTTCTCCACCGGTCTGAACTTTGATGCCACAGTTCAGCTCACAGAGGATGCATGCGCTGGTCATCCATTCTTCGTTAGACATGGGAAATCTCCTTGTGTTTCTGGCGTCGTTGCCTCGTTATTATTTATTTACGTTGGAAAAACAAGACTATCTCATTGCAGGTCAGACAACAGCCTTTTGTAGATTATGGCGCCTGGGCGGGAGACGACAATCAAGGCGAGTTAGCAACTAAAGGCCGCAACGTGGCTGCGCAATGCCCCGCAAAAGCGCCAAGCTATAGAGCTCGCATGAGCGTTATCACTAGCTACCGTGGCTTCGCGCCGTTGGCATGCAAAGTATCAGCGTAATGATGAACGAGATAATCGAGATTGGCATGGTGTACATCAGTACGTACATGGTTGTCTCGACCACTGGCGTTGCGCTACCTGTCATGACCTCCTCAAAGCGCCACGCCCAAGTTCGGTAGTGAAGGCAAAGTGTGAAGCCCCAGGCACCGCACAACAACCCAATGGCCGCGTTGTTTTTCCGGACTTGCAGACCGGTCCAAATCAGCAAGGCAACCGCAATGTAGTCAGGGAGTAGCCCCACAAAGGATTGACCAAAGCGCAGCGTAAACAAGGTCTCAAGTGAAAAGTGGAGGCAGGCAATGCCGATAGACCACAGCGCAAAGCGACCGATAAATGTCTTGTTGTTCATACGAGGACGGTACATCGCAGCAAATTAGCGGGCAAGCAAAACGGCCTGACGTCTGGGCGCGTAGCGGTCTATCCCGTCGAGATTACTTGGCTCTTCTGCTCGGTTGTCGCAGAGACAATCCATGTGCTGACTTAATCACTGCCCGGGACCGGGTTGGCCGCTTTCACGTAATCACCGTCTCGATCGATTGCCCAGTTCCCGGTTGAACGCTTAAGTTGCTCACGCGAAGCAATGACCCGAATAAACGGGTGGTTAGGATCCTTCGCTTCGAAGTAATTAACGTAGTGAATAATCAATTCTCCCAGCACGGTGTCGTCAAAGATCAGGGCATCCGAATAACCTGCTTCATAGTCGCCCGGCTGCGCAGTAATGGCTTCTGAATAAAACGACTTAAGATCCTCCAGCGCCATTTTCAACCATGAAGGCTCGGGGAACGGCTGTGCGGCGTCATCAGCCCAAGTCGTCACATCCACAACAATATCAGGGATGGAAGACTCGCATACCCCAACCGTTGTGCGTCCACGCCGCTTTAAACCGAGTTCGTACCACGGGGTCAGGGCTCCAAGCTCCTTAGAAAGGCGCCCGTACCATGACTCGTCATCACGTTTGCGCTGAAAGCTGACAGGGCAGGCAGGCGGTGGTGTATCGATATTAGGTAGGTCGATCGGATAGTCTTCCAGAACGGGACCCTGCTCAGCATCGAGTAAGCCCAATGCACGCTTGATGACCTCAGTCTGGAAGACTGCATCAGAAGGTTTCCCAAGTGGTCTACCCAACGGAAAACTGACCCAGAGAATGCGCGGTGGCTTCATGGTCTCGGCAATTTCACGAAACAGGGCAATGCCCGCGGTCTGAATGCCTTCAGACTCAAGGTAGTAAGCAATACCGCATACCGTCCTCGAGCAGTTGGGACAAACAGGCACAATAAAGGCTGCATCAACACCATCGGCCTTCAGTAGTTTTGCTAGATCTCGCACATTCGCTTCGTAGACGTCGGGCAACATACCACCGCCCATGAAGCTGTAATTGACGTCGGCCAGCCGACCAATAACGCCCTCAGACTCGAGCTCCTTGAATCGATCGACAGGGAACACCACGTTGATGTCTTCCTGAAATCCGCTTCGGTCGTAATTCACCGAGGTGTGGGTCATCAGGATATCCGAGGCGGCAAGATCTCGCGGTAAGGCGCGATAACTGGAGTCGACGAACTCGAAATTATGGTCCTCACGGAAATTGAGCCCCGCGGTGGTAATGATCGCCACTTTCTTTTCAGAGAGCGGCTTGTTATTGACGACCCAGGGCATGTCACCTAAAGGAGGCAATAGCTTGCTCATCAGGTGATTGCGTTCGTACTCAGGTATATCTGCGAGCTTTACCATCAAAACACACGTCCCACGTTAAGCATCCATACCAAGCAGTAGCCGCCGGGTCTTACGGTGCAGAAAGGGCAATATCATCACCGCGATACAGCCCGCCGTGATCTGCACTATGAGCCATAGATCAAACTCGAGCACAGCGCCGCCAAGAACGGCGTAAATGCCGGCTCGAATCGGCGAGGCGAGCATCATGGTCATCACAAACCTCATGAACGGGAACTGAACAGCTCCGGCCACGATGGTCATTGGGCTCTGTGGGCCCAGCGGATGGACGGTTATCAGGAAAAGTGCAGGCACCCCGCTGCGAGACAAAATACGTTGTAGCCGCTCATTTTTGTCGCCTAATCGCTTCGTGACCCAATCGCTGCCGAGGTAGTACCCTAGTCCGTATTGGACAATGCCGGACAGCGTCAGCCCTACGCCTCCCCAAATGATGGCTTCGGTCAGCCCAAACGCTACGCCCCCCAGCGTGAGCACGACGTGCGTTGATAGACCCAAAAAGAGTCGAATAACCACAAGAACAACGTAGGCCAGAGGGCCCCACCAGCCGATGGAATCGATCCAATCGCGAAAATCATGAATTGAGTCGAGTGTGAGCTCGATTCCAAAGTAATCAGCCAACAGGCGGCCGACCATCAGAAGCGTTATCAGCGCTCCAATGAAGGTAAAGAGTGGTAACCACCCTCTCATAACAAACTACTTACGCTAGTCATAGCGGAAACAACACCATCAAGCGGTACGCGCTAAGACCTGGCAGCGAAGTAACAACCGCCGCTGGGAAGGATCGATCGATGTTCGCTTGTGCAAACACCGTCGATTATCCCAAATGATGACATCACCGGGCGTCCAGTTCTGCTCGACGACATAATCGGCCGGAACCGCATAGGACCACAATTCATCAAGCAGTGCCTCGCTCTCTCCCAGCGATAGACCGGGAATGTACGCCCACTCCCGACGCCCAAGATACAGACAGGCATCCCCCGTTTCATTGTGTTCTCGAATAACCGGATGGACGGCGCCCGGTGCGTCTCGCGGATCATCAAACGCTTCAAAGCCCGGTCGTAAATTGCCGACGCTATCGTGTGCCGCGTTATGCCTGATCGACAAGCCGTCGATACGCTGACGTAAGTCACCGGGTAGCGACGCAAGCGCTGCACGCTGATCGGCAAAAAAGGTATCGCCCCCATTTTGAGGAATCTCAACCCCCAGCAAGACACTGGCAGGGGGCGGCACCTCGACGTAGGTCATATCGGAATGCCACGTTGCCTCCGCGTCACCCAGTCCGCCGATAGGTTTCCCGTCGACCTTGATATTCGAGATAGGCGTCACGTAGAGATTGTCCAGCCGTGCCTTTTGCTCCTCAGTCATACGCCCCGTGGGAATTTGCTCCAGCGGTCCAAAGCGCTGGCTGAACGTCTGAAGCGAGTCCTTGTTCAACGTCTGACCTTTAAAGCGAAGCACGCCAAAGCTTAGCCACGCGCGGTAAATGGTCTCAAAGGTATCATCCGTGAGATTCGCTAGGTCGACACCCGTGATGTCTGCACCGAAACCTGTGCCACCTGATCCTCTGCAAATAGGAACCACATTCATTGATCTCTGTCCTTTCCATTATTAGCTGTGTCGTACTAACGATTACGGTTATACGATGTACGGACATTGGTGGCCATCTCATTTTCGGCCAACATAAATAATATGGCATACGTTATGCCAAAACAAAAGAGTGCTCGATGACGAAGGAGTCGCCTCGCTAATGAACATTGACGGAGCCTGCCATTGCGGCAACATCACCTGGAAAGCAGTTGCGAACCCCGACATGGTCGCTATCTGCTACTGCACAGACTGTCAGACCTTCGGTTCATCCGCGTTTCAATATACCGCCCGAATCAAGCGCGATGACTTTGAACTCACCAGCGGACAGCTCAAAGAGCACGGAAAGCTCGCCGAAAGCGGTAACGAGCGCTACTACAGTTTCTGTGGTGATTGTGGATCGGGCATTTATACCAGCAACATCGATGGCCGAGGCTTGTTATCGGTTCGACTGGGTGGTTGCCACCAGAAGGACCAGTTACCTCCCAAGCTCCAAATCTGGTGTTGCTCAGCACCCTCTTGGGTATCCGTGGAGAGCGATATCAAACTCGACAAGCAAGGGTAGCTAGGGCTTTTACCAGGCTCGTTTATCTACCCGCGTACCCCAGCTGTCGCCAGGCCTCATAAACGGCGACCGCAACGGCATTCGATAGGTTCAAGCTTCGACTGCCCGGCAGCATGGGTAAACGAACAATATGACTGGGCTCAAACAGGGCGAGCAACTCGGGTGACAAGCCTTTGGTCTCGGAGCCAAAAACCAATGAATCACCGGAATGGTAAGTAAGGTCGGAGTGAGCCACCTCGCCGCAGGTTTCTACAGCGATGAGCCGACGTTCCCCGTGAGCGTCAATATAACTTGCCAGCGAATCCCAGGTTCGGACATTCGCAAACTCATGGTAATCGAGCCCAGCGCGGCGGAGCCGCTTGTCGTCCATCTCAAACCCCAGAGGCTCAATGACATGAAGCGACGCCCCGGTATTGGCGCAGAGGCGAATGATATTACCGGTGTTAGGCGGAATTTCAGGTTGGCAAAGAACAATATGAAGCGCCAACTCGCTCATGAAAAAACCTCTTTCTTTGGCGCGTGCACACGAGGCACGGTTTGAGATGGACGAGTAGCGAACGCCGTTTCTAGATATCGAGTTTGCTGCCCAAGCGCTGGATAGTTACGCCGTTATCCCAGCCACCTTCTATAATGCTTGCCGTCGCCTCTTTTATGCCCGTATCAATTCGCCACTGCAGATAAGTATCATAATGGGCAACGCTCTCCCACTCTTCGATCAATGTGTAGGTATCGGCTGACTCTTCGACATACACATCGAGGCCAATACAGCCTTCGAAGCCCCGAGTAGCACCCAGTGATGCCTTAAATACCTCGGCCATCTCTGCGAGCTTGCCCTCTTGCGCTTTGAAATGCGCGATGATGATTGCTGACATGTGATCTCTCCTCTTTGTCCCGAGCCCTTTGTACCAAGCCCCTTGTCCCAAGCGCCTCGAGTCTCTAGCGAGGCCTCAAGACTAAACGTTACACCTCAATCGTCTTTAATGCAGAAACCCAACGACCACCATCGCTCAGTACACGAGTAGACCAAACGGCCACGCTGACCATGCTGCATGTCGAGGATGCGCTGAATCGACTCGGTCGGCGCCATGCCCAATATCTCTTTTTCCTGCAACTCGTCCAAGGGTCGAGGGTAAGTAGCCCAATCTTTGGGTGGGCGCCAACCCGGCGGCGGTATTAATACAGATCGAGTTCCGCTAACCGGATAAAGCGCCCGCCAGTCGGTAATGGCGCGTGCCATTTCCTCAACAACATCGGGATGCTTTGACGCCAGATTATTGTATTCGTGTGGGTCGTCTGAGATTCGGAATAAATAATTGGTCACCGTCGTGGAGAGCTGGTCCTGCTCCATCTCCTGTACCAGCTTCCACTCGTCGTCAAATGCCGTCAATTTGAAGCTACCGTAAATCGGAATCTCCGAGGCAAACATAATAAGATCGTCACGCTCGTGAACGACGCCATCTTGAATCGATGGCCACAAACTCTGGCCATCAAATTCGAAGTTATTGAGTGGCTCAATGCCAGCAGCATCGGCCAAGGTTGGAAATACATCCATGACCGTCATTATCTGATCGAAGATCTGTGTTGGAGCGAGCTTCTCCGGCCAGCGCATGAGAGACACGACGCGAATACCGCCTTCAAATGTCTCCCCTTTACCCCCACGAAGCGGTGCATTGTCGGCCCCACCTACCGAGTAGGCCGCACCACCGTTATCACTGAAGAAGAGAACAATCGTGTCGTCCGCTAGACCCTCTGAGTCCAGCGTATCTAAAACCTGACCAATCGCTTGATCCATGGCATCGACAACAGCGGCGTACATTGGACGGGCACTTTCGCGCAACATGAGCTTCGCTATACGCCGTGTCGAATCTGTTTGATTTGAGCGAGCAGGCGCGAGGTCAGTTTCAATATCTTTGTACTTCTCTTTCAGCTCCTCAGGCGCATCGAGCGGCGTATGGGGAGCAATGAAAGGCATGTATACGAAGAAGGGTTTTTCCTTATCGCGCTCCCGAATATACCGAGTGACCTCGTCAGCAAGCAGATAGGTTTCGTACCCCTCGTCGTCAATCGAGACACCGTTTTCCTGAAAATCCTTACCACCCACATTGGCAAAGGGCGGGTAGAAGCCAACCTCGGTGTGAAGATGTCCATAAAAGTGCTCAAAGCCGCGCTCGTTCGGATGGTAGGTCATCTGTGCATGGCCTAAATGCCATTTTCCAACCATCGCAGTTTGGTAGCCCGCCGCCTGAAATGACTGTGGCATAAAGTGTTCGGCTGGGTTCACACCGATATTGTCCCAGGGAAGAATGACGCCGTAAGCGATGCCCAAACGAATGGGATCGCGACCTGTCATCAGTGCAGCTCGGGTCGGCGAACAGATGGGCGTTGTGTAAAAGCGGTTAAGCCTGACCCCCTCCTCTGCCAGTTTATCGAGAGAGGGCGTATCGATGTTACCGCCATGGTAACCCACATCGGCCCATCCTAGATCGTCCGCTACCATGATCACGATATTGGGTTTATCGCTCGCGGTGGCGTGAGCGGCCAGCAGCATCCCGAAGAATAACAACAGGTGAGTACTAGATTTAGCTACAGAGCGCACAAGCATAGGTTTCTCTTTTCTTATTTTTACTTCTTGTTTTTGAGGCTAACTGAACCAAGTCAGTGGCGCCTGCACTTGATCATCTTTCGTTTTCGCTTATTCCACAAGCGCAAGCACTTCGGACCACTCAAGGGGTCTCAACGGGTGGTTTGGGCACTAAACGAACCCGCCCCCACGGCGTGCCGTAATGAATTCTCCCGTCTTCATCGATAGCCGTCCCCGAGTACATAACGTTATACCGCTGTCCGCCGATGCCATAATAAAAATCAGAGACCCCTGAATCCCAATCAAGCGCCTCGAGCGTGAATTTATTGTTACGGGCTCCAATGAAATACACCCGATTTGAACCTATGCCCACAATGGGAACACTGCTGGGCGAACTAATCACGTTATTGGTCCATGCATATTCGAGACGACGCTGCTCGGGGTTCCACTCAAACTTTTGAAGACCGTATGGCTGATACTCCGGATTACTGCCCAGATAACCGACCAAGAGACCTTTTGCGCGCTCGGGCAAATACCAAGGGACATTGCGTGGCGTATTGTTGACCACCATGGCACCGTAACCTGAAACGACCACCGATTGCTCGGACTGAATCTCGGTGAGCGAGGCATCGCCCAAGGTAACGGGCAACTGGCCCGCGATACGTCGATCCGGTGTGTCGGGAAGCTGCTCCCAATCCGCGGGGATCTCGTCTCGCCAAAAGAGCAACATGTTCATCTGCGGCTCACCGTCAGTGATGACCACAAACCGATCCTCATCATCAAACCCCATAAGCGAGGGTGTGGCGCCTGTGCCATGGCCCCAACCATTGAGATACTCAGCTGTCCACGCACCATCCGCGCTAGACGTACTCAGCGCTTCTCCAGTCCACACCACTTTATGCATGTGTTGCTGAGAAGCGATATAGATCCCACCCTCTTCATCAATAGCAAACCCGTTGCGTATCCATCCGTAGCCCGTCGGTTTGGTGGCTTTCTCTTCCGCACCCTCGCTGTGTTTTAGGCGTAGTGTGTGGTGCTCAGAGAAATCGCGACTCATAGCCACGACGTGCCCATGCTCCGTCGCAGCAATTAACCAGCCGTCATACGTCATGCTCAAGCCCATGACGGGCCCGGTTATCTCCTCGGGGAATTGAAACTCGCCTTGTTTGATGATTTTCGAGCCTGAGTCACTGGGGTCTTCATCGGCGTAGGCTGTAATAAGCCCCGTTTTACTTCCAATGTAATACCGGTGATCTCGATCTAATACGGTGTAAAGATTCGCAAGATCACGTAATTTGCTCGCCTCGCGAAAGGCGTGAACCAAAGCAAAAAAGCCCGAGTTGTTGTCGTCAAACTTCTCTATCGATGCATCAGCGCGCGTCTCGTCGTAGTACTCGGTGCCGGGGAAGCGGTACTCATCAATCAGCTCATAGCTCTCGTAGTCGACTTTAACGATCCGATCAATGCCATTTCCCCACAAGACCCTGCGGCCATCCGGATAAACACCCGAGACCACTTGACCAAAGTGCGCGGGCCCTGTGTGTAGATATTGGATTTCCTCAGGACTTAACTGTCGGCTGGAGCCGCTGGGGCCGGCCAGTACCACCGCATCTTGCTGGGCGGGATCGTTATGTGCCATCGCATTATGGCTATCTGCCAAAAATGGATTGGGAGAGGGGAGATTACCTGCAGCCACTGCGCCTGCAGATAGCAGTAAGAACGTTGATAAAAGGCAGCGATTCAACAGCATCGAGATGGCATTCCAAGATCGGTCAGCTTGATGCTCGCGAAAAATCCAACCCCTGTAAAACAGGGATGGATTATGACTTCGTTCAGGCGCTTCGATGCTTCTCGTTTAGCCTGTTGGGTTTTGCGGGAAAGCCGGCACATCGGGCGATAGCTCAACCCAGTCCTGCTTGGTACTCGACCAACAATGAAACATGGCGACAAAACCTTCGGTGTCGTCGAGGGTCCCTGTCTTTAAGTAGGCCATGTCGGGCTGTGCAGGCACTTGCGAGTACAGTGGCGATCCACAGGTACCGCAAAAAAAACGCTTAACGGTGCTCCCGGTATCGGTGTCACTGTCTTCATAGAGAGACAGATCACCAGTGAATTCGATGTCAGTCTTTTGAAAGGCTGCGAGGGTTGAAAACGCTGATCCCGCCTGCTTTTGGCAGTTTTTGCAATGACAGACGCCTGTCATCATCGGCTCAGCCTTTGTTTCGTAGCGTATCTGTCCGCACAAACATCCACCGGTTTTTTTCATCTCGCTTCCTTCTTATTCAATCTTATTCAATGTCCATAAAGCCGCTTACAGAGTGGCTCTTTAAATCCGTTCGAGCAAGTACTTGAGCACCTCTGGATCGCGCAAAAAAACTCGCAAATTCTTAGATTAGGTCTACGTTTCAATCTGAGGCCACTTAATGACCTCCAAACTTTTTAATTGGGGAGAATAAAAATGAAGCACACCACTAAAGTTTTTATCGTCTTATCGATGATTCTCAGCTCAACTTCGGCACTGGCAGAACGATTGGAAGTTTTTCGTTGGCAAGCGCTGGATGGAAAAGCCACACAACTAGCAAGCTCTCTTGTTGAGGCCGCCAAACTTCATGAGAAGAGCGGAGCCAGTGTGGGTGTTTTTCAAATGGACGTTGGCGGCTCGGGTAATACCACCTTTGATTATGTTCTTCGCTGGGATAGCAGTGAGGCATGGGCTAAAACCAAGGCTTATAACAGCGGCGAGGAATTCTCCGCGTTTTTTGCCAAGGCCGGCGCGGATCCGTCAGGGCAACTCATGATGTCACTGGAAGGACTGAACTGGGATGCATCAGTAACCGGAGCAAGCTTCGCAGATGACGGGCCCTTCCGGGTATTTATCTGGCAACCGACACCCGGGAAAATGGCCGATATTTACGAGACCTTCATGAAAGCGAAAGCCATTCACGAATCACTGGGTGCTAGGGTCAATATCTACAATGAAGGGATCGGTGGAACAGGAAACATACATTACGTGATGAGTTGGGACAGCTGGTCTTCAATGGCGTCATCGGGCGACGCCATTGCCATGAGTCCCGAATTCAGAGCGCTTCAAGCCTCAGCAACGGGGCAAGTTACACCCGTAGGCTCTATCCAAGGATTTCCCGTTTACTACTCCAAGTAACAAGGCTCATAAAAAAGCCCGCTCGCGCGGGCTTTTTTATTCGATCCTTCCTCAAAACAAACCCACAATCTGTCCGTCAACCACATCAATGCTCTGACTCGCGGGGACCTTGGGCAGTCCTGGCATCGTCATGACGTCGCCGCAAATTACTACGACAAAGCCCGCACCAACGGACAAGCGCACTTCACGAATATCCATTGAATGGCCCGTCGGCGCACCTTTCAAAGCAGGGTCCGTCGAGAATGAGTATTGGGTTTTGGCGATACAAATCGGCAAGTGGCTGTAGCCTTCATCGGCCAATTCCTTAAGTCGCGTTCTAACCTTGGCATTGGCGGTTACCTCAGATGCGCCATAAACCTTGGTAGCCACAGCTTCCACCTTTTCGAACAAGGTGGCCGAATCCGGGTAGACAAATGACTGATGGGGAGTATTGGCAGGTGTCTCGTCTGCGTCGCACAGCGAAACGACCATCTCCGCAAGTTCTGTCGCACCAGCACCGCCATTTGCCCAGTGGCTCGATAGCGCTACCTGAATGCCGCGAACCCGACAGTGCTCGATAATGAGATCGATCTCGGCCTGCGTGTCTGCAATGAACTGGTTAATCGAAACAACCGCGGGAACACCATAGTTATCACGGATGTTGGTGATGTGACGATCGAGGTTGGCCAGCCCTTTCTCGAGTGCCTCGAGATTTTCCTCAGTCAGATTTTCTCGAGCGACACCACCGTGGAATTTCAGTGCGCGGATAGTGGCAACGAGCACCGCTGCAGACGGGCGAATACCAGCAGAACGGCACTTGATGTCGATAAACTTCTCCGCACCCAGGTCAGCACCAAAGCCCGCTTCGGTAACCACATAGTCAGCCAGTCGAAGACCTGCTGTTGTTGCGATAACGCTGTTACAACCGTGCGCGATGTTGGCAAACGGTCCGCCATGAACGAAGGCAGGTGTGCCCTCAAGGGTTTGCACTAGATTGGGCGCCAACGCGTCCTTCAATACCGCCGTTAACGCACCCTCGGCCTTGAGGTCAGCTGCCGTCACCGGCTGACGATCGCGGGTGTAAGCAACGACAATGCGGCCCAAACGTGCTTTTAGGTCATCAAGATCGGTTGCCAGACAGAAAATCGCCATGATTTCGGAGGCGACGACGATGTCAAAACCGTCCTGTCGTGGATACCCATTACCGGGGCCACCCAGTGCAACGGTGATATCTCGAAGCGCGCGATCATTCATATCCAGCACGCGCTTCCAGGTGATACGCCGCACATCGATGTCGAGTGCATTACCGTGATGAATGTGATTATCAAGAAGTGCCGCCAAGAGATTGTTGGCGACGCCAATGGCATGCAAATCACCATTAAAGTGGAGGTTGATGTCCTCCATGGGAATAACCTGCGCGTAACCACCGCCTGCAGCGCCGCCTTTCATACCAAAGACGGGACCTAACGAGGGCTCACGGAGACAGATGACCGTGTCCTTACCAATTGTCTGTAGTGCATCACCCAGACCCACTGTTGTGGTGGTTTTACCTTCACCGGCGGGTGTTGGGCTAATGGCGGTGACCAAGATCATGCGCGCACTGTCGCGAACCGGTTGCTGTAGCAGCCAGTCCAAATTCACCTTGCCTTTAATCCGGCCATAAGGCTCCAGCGCTTCCTCAGGAATACTGAGCTGATCTGCAATCTGAGAGATTGGACGCGGCGTCGCGGCCTGTGCGATTTCGATATCTGATGCCATGGTGTGATTCCCCTAACGAGGCCCTATTGAATATTATTTGGGCGGCCTCTATTTCGCCGCCAAACTAAAGATAAAAACAGGCATGAGCAAGGGTCTGAGATGAAAAATTTAAGTGAAAAGTTGGCCTCGGGTTTTGCGTACTGCGTGCGTACTTTCTGGCTCATCCAAATCACCTTCCAGTTGCCTGCGAGTGTGCTACCGTCAGGGCAGTCCGCTTACTCATAATTCAAAGCCAATGACGGAAAAAGCAGAGACACAATGGCAGAACTGGTCGAGGTCGCTACCGCCCTCACCAGCCCCTGTGATGACGCCCTCATCTGTGCAGGAATTAGCAGCCCTGATGCTGTCGCACAGTCAGGGGGTGAGACCTGTGGGCTCCGGTCACAGCTGGATGCCGCTGGTTCCGACAAAGCATGCCATCGTCAAACTCGACCATTTCTCAAGCGTAGGTGATATCGATCATTTGACGCATCAGGCGTGGTTAGGCGCAGGCGCCAAACTACATGATTTGTCTCCCCAGCTCTCGGAGCGCGGCTACGCCTTTAGGAACCTCGGTGACATTGACGTCCAAACTCTCGCAGGCGCCACAAGCACAGGGACCCATGGAACGGGTAAAGAGTTACAAGGTCTCGCCGCGGAGATCCGCGGATTGAGGCTAGTAACAGGTACGGGCGAGCACATTGAAATCGGCGAGCAGGAAAATGCTGAGTGGCTGAACGGCGCACGTGTCGCACTGGGTGCGCTGGGCGTTATTACAGAGATTAAAATGCAGCTCGTGGAACGCTTTAAACTGCATCGACAGGTGTGGCCTGCCTCAAACAAACACACACTGGAAAACGCAGAGCGCTATTGGAATGAGAACCGTAACTTCGAGTTCTTTTACATCCCCTTTTCCGATACCAGCTTACTACTCACGCACAACGTAAGCACTGAGCCATCAACTCCGCCGAATGAAGACGCCAGCACATCGGGCATGATGCAGCTAAAGAGCCTCAGGGATTCGCTCAAATGGCTAACACCACTGAGACGATGGCTTCTCAAGCGCGCAATCGCTAATGAGCCAACGGAAAATATCATCGGTGAGAGTTGGGATTTACTGGCCAGCGAAAGGAATGTTCGTTTCAACGAAATGGAATATCACCTGCCTGTAGAGCGAGGACTCGAGGCGCTCGAGGAAGTGCGGCACTACATTGAAACCAAGCGCCCTGATGTATTCTTCCCGTTCGAGGCGAGACAGACCAAGGGCGATGGCGCTTGGCTATCACCATTCAATGGCGGTAACCGGATTTCGGTGGCCGTGCACTGCTATCACAAGGATGCCTTTGATTTCCTGTTCACCGATGTCGAACCGATTTTCCAGAGATACGGTGGCCGACCTCACTGGGGGAAACTCAACAGCATGACAGCAGCGCAAGCGCGCGCCTGGTATCCAGACTTCGAAAAATTCGCCGCGTTGCGCCGCGAGCTAGACCCAGATGGTCGACTTCTCAACGGCTATCTATCGGATCTGTTTGAGGCCTGACATGAACCCACTTTCCGCCAGCTACTTTCAACAACTGCAACAGGCGCTCGCTGACGCAGGGCTCGCGGAACCAGTATTGGTCATTGATCGGGATCGGCTCGACACCAATATCGCAGCGTTAAAAGCCATGCTCCCCACGGGTATGGCCTACCGCATTGTTGCCAAGTCCCTACCCTGTGCCGAACTGCTTGAATACGTTGCAGCCCACACTGAAACCAATCGGCTAATGAGCTTCAATACCAACATGGTCATGCAGCTCCTTGAACTAATGCCCCAGGCCAGTCAGCTGCTCGGCAAGCCAATTCCAGTGCAAGCGCTAAAGCGAACGCTCGATGCGGCCAATGCCCAACTGCGCAGCCCGCTGCAGCATCAGGTCCAGTGGCTGATCGATACGCCGGCCCGACTCGCAGAGTACGCCGAGTTCGCCGAGTCCGCCGGCATCCAGTTACAGATCAATCTCGAGATCGATGTTGGCCTCCACCGAGGTGGAATGGAGCCGGGAGCTGATCTCGAAGCCTCGCTGAACGCCATCCATCAGAGTGGTAACCTGGTCCTCGCCGGTCTCATGGGCTACGAGCCACACCTGACTAAACTGCCCAATATTGCGGGCTGGCCCAAACGCGCCAAGCAGGGGGCAGCTAAGCAGTTTCAACTGGCCTTATCTCAAACTGCAGCGATCTTTGGTCAAGA
>JAACDF010000036.1 GCA_009937065.1 Gammaproteobacteria bacterium
CGTGGTAAGCGGCTTTGTCGCCAGGCACGAATTCGGCCTCAATGTGGACACCGGCTTTTTCACGGCCTGTGCCTAGAGGTTCGTTGGTCAGTGGGTCGCGCTCAAAAAAGCTGACGCCCGGATGTGGATCAGGGTAGTTGGCATCGACACCGCCGTCGCGCAGCGCACGGGATGAAAACCACCGGGAATGACCGTCAACTGATCCCAGAATCACAATTCGATCGCCAAAAATAGCATCTAGCTCTTGTGCCGTAGGCCCAGTCTTGGGGAAGAGGTGGTTCTGCCAGCCTCGGGCATAGACAGGACCTGAGCCTGGATTGGCATCTCGTATCGCTTCTAATGCGCTCTGTAATTTCGCGCGTGTGTCAGCAAGGCTAAGATTGACCCCAACATCGGAGAAAGACCCATTAAAGACATGGGTATGTGAATCCATAAGTCCCGATATAAGAAGCCCATTCCCAATATCAATTTGCCGGGTCCCAGCGCCGATGAATGGCGCGATTCCAGCTTCCTCGCCAACGTAAACAATCCGTTCGCCTCTTACGGCAACGGCCGAGGCAGTGGGTTGGTCGGGGTCAGAAGTGAATACGGCTCCACCAGAAAAGACGAGATCGGCAGGCTCGACCTTTGGATCACTGCCACAGCCCGCGAGAATCACTGCGGCAATTAGGGTGGAAATACCGAGCATGATGCGCATAGTCATCGCTTCCTTTTAGTCTTGTCATTGGGCCTAGTCGGTTCAGGACATCAATTTTATCGCTCCGATGGTAACTCAATTGGGCTGAGGACTGTGACTGCTTTGAAGACCCGTTATTTATCTATAGTGACGTTGAAATACGTCTGGGGGTACGGCTCATCGGCAAGCGTGAAGTGCCACCACTCCGCGTAGTAAGGCTTGAATCCTGAGGCCATCATAATTTCGCGCAGCAACAGCCGATTATCGCGGGCTGCTGGATCGATATCAGCGCTTTCCGTGTGGGACATCGGATCGAAAAAGTCCCAAGGTGTGCCCATATCAAGTGGTTGAGCTATCTCCCTATCCACCAGCGTTAAGTCGACGGTACTCGCGCGTGAGTGTCCTGATTTTCTGGCAATGTACCCGAGATCAATTAGCGATGACCGCTCGAGACTAGGGTAATACTTTGCCTTCATAGGTTCAGGAGAGGTACCTGAGACCCAAGCGACGAATTCATCGACGGCACGCTGTGGTCGATAGCAGTCGTACATTAAAAGGCTTAAGCCCTGGCTCATAGCTACTTCCTGAGCCTGGTTCAGTGCCCGGGAGGCAGCCTCACTTAACAAGCAAAGAGGGGCCTGGTAACCCGCGGCAGGTCGCCCAATGAAGTTATCACTTCCCGCATACCGGATGTCGGTGAGTAAATCCGGGGTCCTGGTCTGCGCGTTCACCAGCGGATTCGCCTCCCCAGGAGCTGAGAGGGGGGCGATGATGAATAGCAGCACTGTGAGTAACCTGGGCACTTTGATTAAGACTCATTTGTTCATCGATGCTTGAGGCTAGCTTGCCGTGGGAGAGTAGCTCTGCCAAGCTGAATAATAGTCATTCGGAAATGTACGCTATGGATCGACGATTACTCCTTCAACTGAGTCTCGCGAGTATCTTCCTGGGAGTTGCGCCCGGCGTCGCGTCAGCAAATACTGCCGAGCGTCCTAGGCGACTTCAGCTGGGCGATACCGTCGGTCTGGTTGCACCTGCGTCTGTTACCTACGAGTCCCTACAGCTTCAAATAGCGCTGGAAGCCTTGGATGCAATGGGGTTGAAAGCGAAAGTCGGTCCGCATGTGATGGATCGATTTGGCTATCTTGCGGGTGAGGACAAAGATCGCGCTTCAGATATCAATGCCGCATTCGCCGATCCTGAAATTGACGCCGTCTTTGCGTTGCGTGGGGGCTGGGGCGCGAGTCGGCTACTGCCGTTTTTAGACTTTGATCTCATAGCGAAAAATCCGAAGATCTTCCTGGGTTATAGCGATATCACCAGTTTACTCAACGCCATCTACGCAAAGGCAGGTGTCGTTACTTTTCACGGCCCTAACGTGATGTCGCGGTGGAATGAATTCACCTATCAGGGAATGCGCGACGTGCTATTTAACGGTAAGTCCTCGACTTACAGTAACCCTGAAGTCATTGATGATGATCTTGTGGCTCGAAAACACCGCATTCAAACTATTAACGCAGGAAAGGCCACGGGGCATCTCATTGGTGGAAATCTCACCTTGATGAGCGCACTGATTGGAACGCCTTATTTCCCGGATGCCAGAGGCGCCATACTGTTTCTCGAGGATGTTGGAGAAGCGATTTACCGCGTCGATCGTATGATGACGCAGCTGAAGCTGAGTGGTGTGCTTGGTCAAGTTTCCGGCATTGTTTTTGGACACTTTACCGGCGTAAAGCCCAATCCTGGCCTGGGCAATTTCGCGTTGATGGACATCCTCGAACAGCACTGTAAACCGCTGGGCGTACCCTGTTATTTTGGTGCCATGATTGGGCACGTAGAGGAGCAGAGTACAGTACCTATCGGCGTGGCTGCCGAGATGGATGCCGGTGCTGGTCTACTCCGGCTACTAGAGCCGGCGGTTCGATAATTTATTCATGACGATCGCCTTAGGGGGCGATCGTAAGCTAACGCGTTTGAGCGGAGGATATTGACAGTGCCCAGAATTCCAACGGTACCGCGTGATCAACTACCCGACTTCGAGTCCATGTTCCAGTTGCTCGAGGGAAGCATGGGTTACATCCCTAATAACATGCTGTCGATGGCCCATTGGCCCGAGTTGTTGACGGCGTTTGGTGGCATCGGTGCGACGATACTGCAGACCGGGGAGGTTGATCGTGGTTTGAAGCAGTTAGTAGCAATGGTCGCGAGTGCGGCGAATGGCTGTCATTACTGTCAGGCTCACACCTCACATTCAGCACACAATCTGGGTGTATCTAAGGAAAAAGTCGAAGCCGTCTTCGAGTTTGAGTCATCCTCACTGTTCAGCGATTCAGAGCGAGCCGCTCTTCGGCTAGCTTGGCATGCTGCACTTCAGCCCAATACGGCGAGTGACAGCGATTTCGCCGCGCTGAAGCAGCATTATTCCGACAGGGAAGTCGTTGAAATAGTCAGCGTTATCGCGTTGTTTGGATTCCTGAACCGATGGAGCGACACCATGGGCTCAGAACTAGAGCCCTTGCCACAATCCTTTGCGAATTCCATCAATCTTAGTACTCGCAAGCTTGGGAGCTGACCGGTCATTCACGGTAAAGAATATCGGACGACCCGGCTGATAGCGGAATTAGAAGCTGATAGAGTGCGCCAGGATTTACAAATCAAGTGGTTCAAGGTCCTATGCGACATCCCGGTTTTGCCGAACTAGTCGGCTTTGAGGTCTTTCCAGAAAGTGATGGCACTGGAAAAGGGCAATTAACAGTCTCTGAGTGCCATCTAAATCCTAACGGTGTGGTTCATGGGGGTGCTTTATTCACCCTGGTGGACACAGCAATGGGTGCCTCACTGATGCAGCGCTTAGACGAAGGCGAGATTTGTGCAACGCTCCAAATATCCATGAATTTTCTAAAGCCTGTCGTCGGCGGCGTCATCGTCGAATGTGAGGCGAGGGTTGTTAATAAGGGCAGACGCTTTGCCAATGTCCGCGGGGAGCTCTATGTGAATGAGAAGCTTGTGGGGACCGCCGATGGCAACTTTGCCATCATGCACGCCCCCTGACTAAACATCGCTCATCTACGCTTGCGCGACCACTAAAATTCCAGGGTGGAGAGCGACAACACGAACGCGGTCGCCACTTGCGAGGGATTTATCTCCTTCCTCACGCGCAAGCTCAACGCGCCAAGCGACACCGGAAAATTGATGTGCGGAATGGGTCTCGCGATCCAACAGACTAGACAGCGCAAACTCATAGCCAACGAAGTCAGAGCTCTGCCCTGAGCGAGGTGGTTCTGCTGCCTGGTATTGTTTGAGAGGCTTCCAAAGTAATACGCCTAAAATAAACGACAGCACACCCATCACGGCAAACCCCGTTAACCAATCGCCCGGCACAACCCCAAGGTAAATGAGTAGTGCAGTAAGTAGCGATCCGAGGCCCGCAAGGAAAAGCACGATAGTACTCATGCCGAGCACTACTAATTCAATGACAAGTGCGAGCGCGCCGATGGCAAACCAGAAGCTCGCAGGGTTTTCACTAAAGTATTCAAGCAGCGCCATCGGTCTTTCCTTGTACTTCATTGAGTCGGTTGACGATGGTCATTGCCTCCGCAACGACATTGGATGCATTTGTTTGCGTATCGCTGAGAAGTACAACGGATGAGTCTCGCGCGATAGCTTGCTTGGCCGCGATGGCCTGCTCTGCCAAGTCGAGTTGTACCGCTTTTTGGCCGTCTTCTGTGTTGGCGGCCGCACCGACTTTGTTGAGGGCCTCTGCTTTCGCCTCAGCGACGGCAATGATCGCATTAGCTTCGCCTTCGGCCTTCAAAATCTGCTCTGCCCTTTCAGCCTCGGCGGCAAGGACTCGAGCTTGTTTTTCACCTTCGGCGACGTTGATAGACGATTGGCGTTCACCTTCAGACTCGAGGATAGAAGCGCGCTTTTCTCGCTCAGCCTTCATCTGTCTTTCCATGGCATCGAGCACCGTGCGAGGTGGCTCAATGTCCTTAATTTCGTAGCGAAGAACCATGACGCCCCAAGGTCCCGCGGCCTCATTAATTTGCGAGACAATGTTATTGTTCAGCGCTTCACGCTCTTCGAAGGTTTTGTCGAGTTCAATTTTACCGATCTCACTCCTCATAGTGGTCTGCGCGAGCTGTGTCACTGCGTACACGTAATCGTCGACACCATACGAAGCTTTGTATGGGTCCAGCACCTTCAGGTACAACACGCCATCAACGATGAGCGAGATGTTATCCCGAGTAATTGCAGCCTGAGACGGAACATCGAAGGCCTGCTCCTTCAGCGTCCGATTGTAGGCCACGCGATCAAAGAATGGATTAAGGAAATTGAGTCCTGCCTCAAGCGTGCGTGTGTATTTACCAAAGCGCTCAACGACAAAGGCACGGTTTTGCGGAACAAACTTCACGGCTTTGGTCAGAACAACAATCAACACGATCGCAATCGCGACGGAACTTACCAAACCAAATGATAGAAACTGCATGGCTACCCCCTCTTGTTTAAGTGCTTATTCAATAAACTGGGGTCTTAGCCCCTCATTTTCAAGTGTAGAACCTGATTCGAGGGAGGCAAACGTTTTTCTAAAAGCTATTCCATCGATCGGAACATCAGCGCGAGACGCTTTCCTCGACTCAGATTTTCAAGAAAGTCTCTGGCGTTGTCCTCGCGCGTAAGAAAATCTGAATATCCCCGCAATGCCGCAATGTCGACATCGTCGAGATTAAGGAAGCCCATCTGCCAGTCTGGAAACTCCCTTTCTTCTACCGCCCCTTCAAATAAGACATCGATAGCGGTATGTCGCTCGTCTTTTTCGATGCCCTCAAAAGTCTCTCGAACGACGTCTTCCGAGCCTTCGAGCACCTGATAAAACGACCGATCTCGATGCAGCAAAAGCCCGGTTATATTGCGGGACGTGTTGGTAAGGCGAGCCTCCTTGAGAAGCTCCACCATACCGGAAGAGCCTAAGTCCCCGGTCTCGGTGCTGACATAGCCCAAATGAAAGAGGCGATCACTACTAGTTTCAGGCATGGGTATTCATCTCTTCGCCGCGCGGTGTTCATCAACTTGATTGAACTGCCAAGGTAAAATAAAGTGGACAGTAATAATATCCAATTTATTAGACGCCTAGCATATTATTCTAAGCACTTGGAGTCTATACGGGGGAAATATGGCAGAAGATTCAACTGCACTTGATATGAACAACAGCACCAAACAAGCGCTAGAAAGTCGCGCCTTAGCACCGCGGTTCTACACAACCGATTGTGATGAAATTGGTCGCTATGACATAGATCCGGTCCGTGAAGAATGGGACGCCATGATGGCGGCTTTTGAGCTCGATATAAATCGCGAGCACTTTAAGCAGAATTATGACTTCGATCCCGAAACATTAGAGGCGGACCCAGAGTTGAAGGCTGAGTTCCTTGATCTTTTGGTGAGTTCAATAACAGCTGAGTACTCAGGTTGTGTGCTGTATCAAGAGATCGAGAGTAAGGTAGGTGACCCTGAGATCGCGCGACTATTTCGCTACATGGCGCGCGATGAATCTCGCCATGCGGGCTTCATTAATCGTGCGCTGAAGAAGCTTGGCGTCGCCGTTGACTTGAGTGTGCTGAAGCGAGACAAGGAATACACCTACTTCAGACCGAAGTTCATTTTTTATGCCACCTACCTCTCTGAAAAGATTGGATACGCGCGATACATCACTATTTATCGTCATCTGGAACGTCATCCAGAGCGTCGATTCCATCCAATATTCAAATGGTTTTTAGAGTGGTGCAATGATGAGTTTGCGCACGGCGAGGCCTTTGCCTTATTGATGAGGGCTAACCCAAAACTACTCCGTGGTTACAACAAGTTGTTCATTAGAATGTTCCTTGTGCTGGTTTATACGACGATGTACGTGCGCGACCATTCACGTCCCAAGTTATATGAAGCATTTGGTATGGATGTGACTGAGTTTGACCACACGGTCTTTGACATCACAACCGAGATCTCAAAACAGGTGTTCCCGATGACGCTAAATACGCGGGATCCAAAGTTCCAGCGTGGTCTTGAACGTTTGTTGGACTTGAATATTCGCGTAGATGGGCTACAAGGTGTGAGCGGCGTGGGTGCAACACTCAAGCGCTTATCGTTGCAAGTCGGTATTGGCACAACGATATTGCGATTGTTCCTGCTTCCAACGATACCAAATGAAATGCCGAAACAGGTGGCGATGCAGCCCGCTTGGTAATTTGAATCCGCGGGTGCTTCAGCGCCCGCGCCAATACTGCCTGAAGTCGAAAAGATGACAGAGTCCCGCCAAGGTAAGGCAGGTCAGCAAGGCTCCTGTCGGTGCATCCCAGACGGCGAGCTGAATGCCGCACATCAGAAACAATCCAGCCAAAAGATTCGGTAAAAAAATACGAGCCGATACGCCTTTGCCGGTGGCGCGATGTCGTAGGTATAGCGCCAGTATTTCGGCGCCTATCAACACCAAAATCACTGCAATCAGGGTGCCTGACTGAAGAAGAGCTGTCATAGCATTAATCAGGCCGCCCTTTTTGACAGGCCTAACAGTTGCGCAACGTCCTTAATGAAGACTCGAAGGTGCTCTTTCTTCTTTTTCTTGACGAGTTTTTTCTGCGTGTCTGCCCGCCAGGTGACTGTTTGGACGTCCTCGTCTTTGCACATCTCTACGAACTGCTCGCGTCGTTTGTCGCTGTGGTACCAGAAGTATTGCAATAGGCCTAATGCAAAGAAGGTGCGACCATGGAGTTTCATAAACCGTTTTCGCGGTGCTCGCAAAGCCGATGCTTTGCCAGTCGCCAGGAACTCTTTTATGGCGTCAGCACTTAGACGGCCACACAGCATGGCATAGTAAATACCCTCACCTGAGGCCGGAGCCACAACGCCAGCCGCATCTCCAGATACCAGCAATGCTTTGCCATCATCCCATCGCTTCATGGGTTTCATGGGGATGGGTGCGC
>JAACDF010000037.1 GCA_009937065.1 Gammaproteobacteria bacterium
ATCCTCTCTCGTGCCTGCGCGTATGCAACCTCGCGCTCTTCCATGGGTCGAGCAACAAGTTTAGCATTAGAAGCCTTCTTACTGGCAAACGGAGGTTCTCCAACACGCTGCAATACTCTTACTGATGACTGCAGGGTTTGTTGATTGAAATACTCGTCCCAGAATGCATCCGCTGCTCCATCGGACACGTGCGCGAGATAGCCGTACGATGACCATTCGCGTAGTTGTTCCGCATGCGATGGGTTCTGGACTGTCTGATTATGGGTCCAGAGGGGCATTCCGTGAACTCGATGCATGTAAGTGGCGATCATCTGCCCACTGAGGAGCTGGCCGTGCATTATTGATCGTTTGCGTGAATCAGCATGAGCGCCCTGCACAGAGTGTTCCGTACACTTCGCATCGGGTCGTAGATGCGGTAATCCGTCAGCCGTTTGCTTCCAGGCAGAAGCTGAGAATGGCGGATTAACCCGTCGATCGTGAATGTCAAAGTTTAACGCGGCAGCTACACCATCCTGATCAATCTGGGTTGGGATGTTGATACCACCCGCTTTGATCGAACTTATGAATGAAGCGGCTGTGATTACTGCCTCGATGTTATCCTCTCCGTAAGCATGAATAGCGTGTACATTCTGTACGCCCCAAGCGGCATAATCCCTACTTACTCTTGCGGACGAAGAGATGACATTCGCGCTTTGCGAGTGTTCGTGCACAACTGGTTCACATCCTGCTAGCTCTACTCCTAGTGCAAATAGTTCTCGATCTCCTCCCAAGCACAGTATGCGTGGCGATTGACCATGCATCGCCTTGAATGCTTCAATATACTGCGCATAATGATCCACTAGTTTGGCATACGCAACAGTACTGTCGTCGGATGCGATGCCAGCTGGTGTCAAATAACGATTGCATAGTAATTTCTCTAGCTCAATTAGCCTAGTGCTATTTGCTGGTGTCGACTTTTGGGCCACCTGCTGGCGCATTGAGTCAAATTGAGCCATCATATTAAGCTTAAATTTGTCCAGTTCATCGTCTTCGTGATCACCTCCCCCCCCAAAGAGTTGAATGAAAGCGTCGGTCTGGATGCGATCATTTGCCTCTTGAAGCTGGCTTTCACACGAAGCGATGACTTCGGATTGTCGATCGTCGGAGGCGACACCCCATAGTGTACCAATCTCCAGCGGAAATTTGGGTTGCAGTAGATCAAAAGTGCCGCGGAATTTGGTAGGCAGTTGATACAGCCTTTCATAAAGCTCGTCTTGCAGTTCTAATTCATTAGTCGGCTGCGGCACATAGCTAGCATATGTATGCTCGCGAGTGAATATGTCCGCCGGATTGTCGGCTGATCGTTTGAACCCAATGTGCATGCCCGGCATGTACTCTTGAAGGATTTGGCCCCATCGTTGTAGCTTGCTGGAGTGCCGTGCCTTACTCAACATTGTCATGGCACCGGTACTGTCGACGAAGCAGTCAAAATCACGCCCTAACAGGTATTTTCGCCAATTAACTGTTGCAACCATCATAGCCGCGGCCTCTTTCTCGTAGATAGCCCATCGTCGCTGAGTGTCGTTGAGTGTGCGGCTAAAATGCGCAATTGTCTTTGGTCGATACTCGCCATGAGTCGCGCTCCACTGCAATTGCATCAAAATACCCGCTATAGCGACGTCACTAGCGTCAGTGAACACCCAGAAACGAGCTTTCGGGTCACGAAAATCAGGAAAGCCCATAGCTTCTTCACTCTGTAACATCTCACGTATAGCTTCGAATGCCGCATCATGTTGTTCCGTCCACTCCCATTTCACGTTCTGTTTTAATAGATCGTTGAGTGGTGCAGCAACCGTCGAAAAGTTGTCAAGCCATCGCCGGTACCATGACACTGCACTAAGGAAACTATGCAACTCTTGCTTGCCCTTGGGCTTCGGGAAGTCGCGCCATTTGCTCGTCTTACTGTGTTGCATCTTGATTCCGTCCGGTGTGACATCGTATCCGAGCAATTCAAGAGATGGTGGCAGAATGAACACCTTGCTCCCTTTCAGCGTCAAGCCGGCCATGATGAGCCTGCGTAGCATCATGCGTAATACCTGTAGATGACGTTCGAACGTCGTAGTGTGCACCGCCAGGTCGTCGATGAAGGAACTAACGTCGTCATGCATTCCATTTAGTAGCGACATTATGGCCCGTGAAAATTGGGCTGGTAGTAAAGCGACGCCATAAGGCGCGCGATTCCAACAAAACGTAGTGCTGCCCTGCACCGCCATTGGTAGAACAAATGCCAGTTTCGTGCGATCCGATGGTTTGATGACGAAGTTGTAGTAGCCGCTCGCGATATCACCCACACTTGCATAAGGTTTACCATTAAACTTGTCAACTATCTCAGCCATATCACCTATCGAGCCGGAGTCCATCTCAGTGACCGCGTTAAGCTTACGCAGGTCCGTCGCCAGTTTGATGTTAGCCACCAGGCCCGTGTGGTCCTTCTTCACGACCACGAGCACCGGCGATGCCCACGATGAAATACACGGATCTATGAGTCCATAGCGTAGCAGCTTGAGCAGTTCTTGTCGCACAAGCTCCTGATACGCGTAAGGAATCGAATAGGGCTTTGATGCCTGCGGCGGGTTATCTCCTGTGTTCAACGAGATGACATCGTAGTCGCTCGTGCCAGGCCGCTTGGGGTCGACAGCGATTGCTTCCTGCTCGTCGATGAACACTTGAGCGAGCTCTGCGCGTTGCTTTGGTGTGAGGAGAGGCGAGTTAGGCAGTCCGAGATCTCTACTGTTCGAGAGATCAAGACCTCGCTGCCGTAGAGTTTCCTCCGTTACTTCACCATCTCCCCGCTCCTTGGGCAGTTGCACACCGAACTCCAATCGCCCGTGCGAGACATCGTTGGATGTGACATACTGTTTGCTCTCGTGCTTGGCTGCCGTCGCGACCATTTCGTCGGCCTCGATTGCCACTGGACTGTCGGAATGGTTGATGACCGCCATATACGCCAACATATTGTGCGTCGAGAAGCACGAGTCAATCAGCTCGAG
>JAACDF010000038.1 GCA_009937065.1 Gammaproteobacteria bacterium
AAAAAATAAGTAAGGAGAATGCGCTCATGGAACTCATCGCTGTCTGCGATTCAAAAACAAACACAGCACCCGACTTCCCCATTGGGTGGTGGTCAGTGGCCAGAAGCCACGAGCTGAAACCGGGTGACGTAAAATCTGTCAGTGCGCTGGATCGCGAGCTGGTGGTATACAGAACTGAATCGGGTGAAGCTCGGGTACACGATGCCTTTTGTCCGCACCTGGGCGCTCATTTGGGTGTCAACGGGAAGGTGGTAGGAGAGTCAATTCAATGCCCGTTTCATGGCTGGCAGTTTGGTGGTGATGGCAAGTGCAATCACATTCCCTACTGTGACACGATTCCAGCACGCGCAAAGGTACAAAACTGGCCAACCAGTGAGGTGAACGGTGAGATCTACATGTGGTTCCACCCCACGGGCGCCGAACCGGACAGAAAAGTGCCTGTCATTGAACAAATTGGCGATGAAAACTGGACCGAACCGCGTCAGGTAGAGTTCAACATTCCAGTCCATATTCAGGATATTGCCGAGAATTCATGTGATCCCGAGCATTTCCAGTACGTGCATAAACAGAATCAGACGCCACCGTCTTCAGTAGCGGTTGAAGACGACGGCGCGGTGCACCTTCGCTCGGAAATCGAAGCACAGGGCATGAAAGGTGGACTGCATGCGACGATGTTCCAGCCTGGGCTTGCGCGGGTCATGACCAGTTACGGGCCAGGCGCTGAAATGCTGGTTTACAACTCCGCGCAGCCCATATCACGCAACGAAACTCTGCTTCGCTGGACGCTCATCGTTCGCAACGAGATCGCAGAGTTTGTTGGTGATCAGGTCATGGACGGCATCATTGAGGGACTGTCAGACGACTACCCCATTTGGGAGAACAAGGTGCACCGCCGACAGCCTATCTTCTGCAAAGGCGATGAAACATTGGTGTTATTCCGAAAGTGGGTACGTCAATTCTATCTGCCCGACAGTCCGCGAGGTCAGCAATGAGCGATTATTATCAAGGTAAAACGGCGGTAATTACCGGCGGCGCGAGCGGCATTGGGCGATCTATTGCCTTTGGGTTGGGGCGTGCAGGCGCCAATGTTGTTATTGGCGATGTCGATGCGAGCGCCATGGAGGCGATTGCCTCAGATCTGGCGGCGGAGAACATTCCACATAGGGTTGAACGCTGTGATGTGACGTCGATCGATAGCTTGCAGAGCTTGTTGGATTCGTCGCTGGAAGCCTTTGCAAAGGTGGATTTGGTGTTTGCCAACGCCGGTATCGGTGCGGGTGAAGCAGGTCCTATCTGGGGCTTCTCGCAGAAAGACTGGCAGTGGTGCTTTAACGTTAATCTTTGGGGCGCAGTGAACAGTATCAATGTGTTCATGCCCTACCTCATCACCCGTACCGATCGAACGCATATGATTATTACGGGTTCGGGTAATGGCGCCTACACAGTGCTTCCGGACGTCCCAATCTACACAGCAACCAAAGCTGCCGTGCACACCATTACGGAAAATCTGCACTATCAAGTACAAATGGGTGGTCTGCCCGTTGTCGTGAGCGCACTCTTCCCAGGTCCACATGTCGTCGAAACAGGATTATTCAATTCCGGCCGGGTCCGACCTGCCGAGTTTGATAAAGGCGTGGCGGGTAATGAAACCGGAATCAATTCTGTCGAAGACATGAAGCGCATGGCCGAAGAATACGGCTTTGACCTCAAGACCACGCACCCGGATGAAGTAGCCGAGATGGCCCTAGCGGGCATTCCCAATGGCGATTTTTGGCTGCTAGCACATACCGACGAGAGCAAAGCCAAAGTGCAGCGTCGGGCGGAAATGATTATTAACAAAACAACGCCGGTTCCCGAATCGGTAGGTTAACAACAGCAAATTTACGGGCAAAAGGAATAATAAAATGACCGAACAGCAAGCCCCAATGGGGAACACCGGCGATATCATTAACTGGCCAATGCTCAAGATACACTACCGGACTGACCCGGAAGCCATCGCCGCACTGCTGCCACCAGGCATCACAGTGGGTAAAGAACCCAACGTCAATCTGACCGTCTACAACTTCCCGGTGCCTGATGTGCCCGAGTACGGTGTCGTGACCACGGTCAACGCCGACTTTGATGGCGTTGAGGGCGAGTACACCCTCGGATATGGCATAGACCAAGAGTCCGCGATTTTCATTTCTCAGGAAACTAATGGACAACCAAAATACCCCTGCGATATCGACTACCACCGAATAGGCCCCATGGTTCGCGCCAAGTGCACTCACCAGGGCTACACCTTTCTCGAATTCGAAGGCATGAGTGAAGGACCCACTGACCCGGGTGATGAGATCGTTCAAAACGAGTGGTGGATCAAGGTGTCTCGCGCGGTCAGCATTGGTGGTCCTGCAACAGGTTATGACTTCCCGCCTCATGTTGTGCACGTTGCGAGTAAATATGGCACTGCCTGGAAAGAAATGTGCAGGGACAAGTGGTATTACGGGACAGTCCTTGGGACCCACTGGCCAGCAAGCTGCCTCTGCGTGAGCAGTTATCGGCTTACCTGTGGTGGCCAATCTTCCTCGATCGTTCGGTGACTTTGTCGAAACCCCTCGATCCCGAGGCGTTCCTGCCACATGCCGACACCATATCGGGTTCACGGTGGCCTGGCGTCAACGGTGCGCCACCTAAGTAAATCTCGATGAGTTCGTCTGACGATCT
>JAACDF010000007.1 GCA_009937065.1 Gammaproteobacteria bacterium
CGGGAGCTCAAAGCCCGCTTTCTGCGCCACTAAGGCGCTGTGCCCTGCGACGGCTTGAATGACGACACCTGCGTTGACATTGCCACGAGTCGTTTTTACACCCGTAGCGCGACCATTACTTACCACTACATCAGTGACTTCGGTCAATTGATGGAGCTCTACACAGCGTTGTGTAGCGCCCCGAGCATAGCCCCAGGCAACTGCATCGTGCCTCGCTGTCGCACCATCTTTATGCCAAAGACCGGCAAGTACCGGCAAATTAGCTGGATTGAGATTCAAGGTGGGAACGAGCTTTGCAATGTCTGATGGATCAATTAATTCGGTCCGCCCACCGAAGTGTTTGTTGACTTCGGCACGCTGGCGGAAGGCTCGAACGGTTGCGTCAGTATGCGCAAGTGTCAGCTGGCCTCTCTGCGAATACATGATGTTGAAATCGAACTCATTAGAGAGATTTTCATACAACTTCACGGACTCACTGTAGAACTTCACCCCTTCAGGTGTGAGGTAATTGGAGCGAATAACAGCGGTATTTCTCGCAGTATTGCCGCCACCCAGATAGCCTTTTTCAAGCACGGCGACGTTGGTGATACCGTGATATTTAGCAAGGTAGTAAGCCGTTGCAACCCCGTGACCACCGCCACCAATAATCACAACGTCATAGCGCTGCTTGAGATCGGTGGGAAGGGGTAAGTCGGCGTCTTTTTCAAACGGGTAATCGTTATTTAAGCCGTATTTCAGAAGCCCGAAAGGCATGACGCGCTGTCTCTTTGTTATGTAGTTTCGTCAGCCTTAATAGTAGCTGACTCCACTCTGAATACGCTTAGTTCATTAAGCTGTTATTTACCGAAACCTACCCCAAAAGGATAAGAGTCTTACTCCAGAACGAGGTTGTGGCCCGTCGTGACGTGAGTTGCGCGGGCTCGGAACGTTTCTCGAGGTCAGTCACCTGGACCCGCACCAAGACGCGAGCTCGAGGTTGATGCCACCAAGGTCAGTTTCGCAAATTCTTTGAGCTGGTCCCAAAGCGCTGCTTCGACGCGAATGCCGTCTGTCTCGGCTTGAGATTTCAGCTCTAACAGGTCTGCTTCGTCGTGACGTGCTAACAGGTCGTATTGATACTCTGATCGCATCGTGGGTAATAGATCAACGTGGTTGGCCAAAATTACTGTGATGCCGGTATTCTCTTTGTTTTCCTCGGGAAGCTCTGATACGGCATAGATGCGAATCGACGGTACCGAGGATTTCGCCGTGAAGCCGACTACTTGCTCCGTTAGCGGTTCCTGCGAATTTCGCCAAAACGCCGTCACGTTCATGCCGCGACCCGCCAAGCGCGCTAGATAGCCCATGATCAGCTGGCGCTGACGGCATCGTTTCAGTTTCAAAACCGATAGACCTCGTGCCCGCGCCTGAGTGAAAGCGAGTTCAAGAGGGAGGTGAGAGCAGGCGAGTACGCTAACGTTGTTTGCGTCTATTACTGTGACATCGGTGTCTTTATAGACAACCTCGGGTGGCGCATAGGGGTGCTGTAGCGAATACTGCTGTAGCGCATCATTCAGGGCTTCAAGCCCACCTAAACCGTAGCTCTCCATCCAACACAGCATGTCGGCTGCATCGGAAGCCTGGCCGTCTGAAAAGCCCATGCCTACAAATGCTTTCCAAGATAGAGACTGAAGTTCGTTAAATGATACGTTCATGATGTGCTCTGTGCGTCGGATGACAGAGCAAAGCTCCAGTCATCAAACGCGCTTAGATCGGTGGGTTCCGCATTTAGCTCGGACAAGAGCGGCGCTCCCTGAAAAAACGTAACGCGAACCCAACGATCGCCTCGTGGATCAAAGCGCTGAGCGCCCAGAAATGAGAGTTTTGCGCGCAATAGGTGCATTGGCTTCATGTCGCGGTGCCAGAGATTGGCACGTATTTCCCCGTAGGCCGAACCTGCCATGGTCTGAATTCGACGCACAATATCGGTGTCACGTGTGTTTGCCATTAAGTAGTCGATGGTAAGGGCTCGGGGATCATCGGCTAAATGTGCGTCGATAGAGCTATGAATGCGCTGAACTCGAGGCCCAATTGCAATGGCCAGTTCTTTCTCTTCACCCTCATCAACGCCTCGTACACCAAGTCTCGGCTCTTCTTTTTCAATGGACCGATACCAGAACCAGTATCGACCAACATCTGACTTTAGATCCTCGGTTAACGTCCAATCTAGGTGGGTCTCGATCAACTGCTTGAGTTGAACGAGGGGCATATCAGGCACCAGGTCCAATGTCTCATCGGTGGTCATGAAGTCTTCCAGTACATCGACCTGATCTGGATAGAGTTCGATCAGCAAGGTGTTTATCAGCTCCTGGGTCTCCAGTGAGAGAGCCGCATCAGCCCAGTCAGTAAGTTGGAGCCATAGATCCTCCTGAGCAGGAACTTGAGTCAACCAGGCTTGCACTGCCTCTAGTTCAACAACAACTTGCTCATTTCTCATGCTTTGATCTGAGTCTTCGATCAAGCACTCGCTCAAACTAGAGGATGCGCGCGCTATAAGCTCAAGCAGTTTGTGTTGACTGGCTTCTTCAGGTATTTGCTGCTTTACCAGAGCAAGAGCGGTTTCGCGCATGTGCACCCATTGGTTGATAAGTAGAGGGTGATTAATCAGGAACGGTGCCATTCCCAAGCCGGTCGAATTACCGATGCCGACGTACCGCTTTAGGGCTGAGGAGAGTGTGGTTGCGGTACTGCTTCGCTGCGCTGCAATGTGCTCCACCTGATCGATAGAAAATTGCCGTAATACATAGACCGCCAACATTTGAGCGGAAAATGGTGTTCTGAAGTCTGGGTTTTGCTTAAGCCTTGAAAAGTCCGCGATGCCGAATTTTCCGTTTCCATACACCGCTGTGGTTCGGTAAAGATAACCGGCGCTGTGAAGCAGACCGATGTCAGGCTGGAGCCCCTGGCTCAACTGCTCTACAAACGATGAGAAGTTTCTGACACTGCGATTGGCTCGTGAGATAACCAGAAGCTTGGGATGCTGCCTACCGGCCTCTTGAAGCGGTACATTTTCCGAGAGTGATGCCATCAGGGTGTCTTCGACATCGCCTTCAACTAGGCCAAAAGTTAAATCCCATGCATCGGCTATAACCCGATCAGAGCGGCTCGCATCATCCAGCTCTCGGGA
>JAACDF010000001.1 GCA_009937065.1 Gammaproteobacteria bacterium
CCAAACTGATGTCAGGTAAAGGGGGAAAGCCAGCACATTCTTTGCCGTATCCATCCACGGTCCCGGTTTGGGTAGCGCCCGAACCGCGGCGTTACTGTGGCTAAGAACGACCATGGGCAGAGCCATGCCGGCACCCAGTGCTGCGAAAACAATGAGGGTTACGACCATTGGTTGAGTCAGCGCATACCCCAGCGCCGTACCCATGAAAGGAGCAGTGCAAGGACTGGCGACAACCACGGCAAGAACACCGGTAAAAAAGTTACCCGCATCTCCTTCTTGTTCGGTCAAAGACTGGCCGACATTCATCATTGACGTACCAAAATGAATCAGTCCGTTGAGACTTAGACCCATGACAGTGAACAGATAGGCGAGTGCAATGACAAAGCCTGTATTTTGCAACTGGAAGCCCCAACCAATGAGCTGCCCCGTTTGTTGAATGGCCACGAGTACACTGGCTAATGCCATAAAACTGGCAATAACGCCCGCGGCATATACAAGGCTTCCGCGACGATGCTGCTCAGCGCGGCCTTGGGTAAAGCCCAGGGCTTTTAGCGACAGAATGGGGAATACACAGGGCATGATGTTTAGGATGATGCCGCCAAGAAAGGCAAAGGCGACGGCGGCTAAAAGCCCCATACTTTCAGTGCTCGATGCAATATCACTTGAATCTGTCTCGGTCGATTTTGGACCGAGCGACCCTGCTTGAATCTCACCCGAAGCCATATGCCAGAGGAATGATTTTGTTTCCGGTGGGTAGCAAAGCCCCGCGTCAGCGCAGCCCTGATAAGTCACTTTGATTTGCGTTAGCTCGGTTGTCTTCGCAAGTGCTACCGTGGCCTCTAAGGCGTCATAGTAGACCTCAACATCGCCGAAAAATTCGTCTGTTTTCGCGATCCCATCTGGAATCATTAAGTCGGTTGGAATACTGCCATCCGTATCCGAGGCCTGCGTCTTGAACGCGTGGCGATAAAGGTAGTATTCGGGGGCGATCAACCACTGCAACAGGAGCCGTTGCTCGTCATCAGCGACTAGCGTCAGCTGATAGGCCTCATCGACCGGCAAGAACTGTGTTTGCTGCTGCGTGTACGAGGACAGTGCATTTTGTGCCAGCCCACTGAGCGGTAACCACAGTGATGCGAGAAGGCAGAGTTGCAGTATTCGGCGAATCGCCATGCTCATGACCTGTCCCTACTTTTGATAGCGCAGACGCGTGCCGTGATCGAGAGACAGGCGAATCTCCTCGGGATCCAGTTCATCGGGGAAGTACACGCCTGATACCTTCGCATCAAGAAGACTGGCACCTTCGAGATTGGTCTCGCGAAAATCAATGCCTGATAAATCGCAGTTTCTAAAATAGGCGCTAGAGAAGTCGAGACCTCTTGCATTCATTTTGCGTAAATCACGACCTCGGTAGTCTCCCCCCGACAGTTGGCCGCAATCCATGGTGTCGCGGCTTTTGTTGAAGCTATCGACGTCCTCGTGTCGCAACATCTGAAATAGCGGATCGTCTTTTACCTCGGGTTTAATTTCTTTGTCGCTCATCGACTACTCCTTAAAGAGCCTCGCTGTTGAAATACCTAACTCGGCACTTAAATGTTAGTGCTACTCTCTAAAATACGCATCACGAAGGGCACTGGTCGTATCCAGACTGAGTCTGGGGCCCGCTTGGCAGACAACTGTCCCCGCAGCTTTGGCTGCAAACTCACATGCGCTTACCATGCTTGCGCCTCTCCAGAGTGCGTAGAAGAACGCACCGGCAAACATATCGCCAGCGCCATTGGTATTGACGGCAGTTACCTTCTCCGACGCCACCGCATGTAGGCCGTTACCATCAAACAAAATGGCGCCATCGGCACCGCGAGTAATCACGAAACTTTCGCAAATAGTTTTTAGACGCTCAGCCGCCACATCCAAATTATCGGTCTGTGCCCATTCCAAGGCTTCGATCTCGTTGCAGAAGACAAAATGTACGCCGCCCTCAAGCATGGCATTCATGTTGTCGCGAAAAAACGTCACCATGCCAGGGTCAGAAAAGCTGACCGCTACTTTTGTGTTGTTTGCCTCAGCAAGTTGCTTCGTTTTCAAAGCTGCGGCATGGCCTGTTGGTGAGGTGACAAGATACCCCTCTAGATAAACCCAAGTTGATGCTGCAATGGCAGCCTCATTCACTTCGGTTATCGAAAGCGTTTCGGATACGCCAAGGAAGGTGTTCATGCTCCGCTCGGCATCCGGTGTGATCAGGACTAGGCACTTTCCGGTCGTGCCGGCGCGCCGCTCACTTTTGAAGCCATGGTCTACACCAGAGGCCTCAAGGTCTTCTATGTAAATATCGCCATCCTCATCTTTCGCCACGAGGCAGCTCATATAGGTTGGTGCGCCAAACTGGGATGCTGCAATCACACTGTTCCCCGCACTGCCGCCACAGGCGTTATTGGCCGCTGAGAGCCTATCAGCTAAATGATGTTTGATCTCAGCCTGACGGGCTTCGTCAACCAGTGTCATCATGCCTTTTTCGATCGATAATTCAGCAAGGTCCTGATCCGACACATCGATTTCAGTATCGACCAAAGCGGCGCCAATTGCGTAGACGAAGTATTCAGACACGGTCAATCCGTCAAAGAGGTTTGTATGGGTGCAGTATCGCATGCCGGGTGATCAGGATCATTACTTGTCTAACTTGTAATCAAGCTTCAGCAAAAAGTTTTCGATAGACTGGTAGCGGCAAACCGCTGGTAGCAAAAAGGTGACCTGTGTACCCAAGTTTTCAAGAAGTCATTGATCGTCTGTCAGTCGTGGCGTCCCCCGCGGAGCCTTTGCCATCCAAGCGAGCAGCGGTTGCGATCAGTTTGCGATTGGGTGTCTCGGGTCCAGAGATGCTCATGATTCAGCGTGCGGTCAGGGAGGGAGACCCCTGGTCCGGTCACATGGGATTTCCAGGAGGCCGAAAGGACGCGTCCGATGCTACTGATGTGGCCTGCGCTAAGCGCGAAACGCTTGAAGAAATAGGCTTTGATCTAGATACCTACGGTGAGCTCATCTGTCAGCTATCCGATGTGAACACTGGCTGGCGCGCAGATCGCCCGGAGATGCTGGTGGCGCCTTTTATTTTCAAAGTGGACAGCACGCCGGACTTTGAGCTTAACCACGAGGTGGACGACACCTTATGGGTTCCTTTGAGTTTTTTACTCGATGATGCAAACCGCAGTCGCCATCAGTGGGATTGGCGCGGCGAGGTGCTCGAGTCAGATGCCTTTACTTATGATAACCGCTTAATTTGGGGACTATCGCTGATGATGATCGATGAGCTACTGGAAATCATCGATGGGCGAGCTGCTGGTCTGGAGAGTACCTCGGCTCGTGTTACTCGGGCTTAGCCTCTGGTTCAGCTTCCAGATCGACGGGTGGTAGACCTCTCAGGAACCCGCGTGAGTCTCGGCGAAGTGCTTCCAATTCCGGATCCTCCTCACTCGCCGCCACTAATGACTCCAAGCTCGCAGCACCCTTGAGGTAGGCGATCAGGTGCCCCACCAATACGGGCGACATCTCGGGTTCATGCGAATAGCGCGGCATGCCTGGCACGAGGTTGCCCGATGCGCGAAGACCCTCTACCGTCAACCAATAACCGCCGCAACTGGAGAGCTCATAGTCGCCAATACGACCGTAGCTTATATTCGGTGTGGAGGGGTTAAAGCTATCGTCGGGCAGTTTGGTCAGCTTTTTGAGAGCTAGGACTAATCGTTGACCCTCATCGAACTGGTCCGACTCCGGTCTGCAGTAAGCGCCGGTCTTTAGCCAGACTCTCAGTGACGACTCCCACTCAGGACCCGCAAGCGTGACATCGACCTCGACATCAATGGCATTGCCTTTTTTGCGAGCGATGCTACCCAGTACGACGAGATCCGACTCGGGAGCAACTTCTGCAAAGCTGCCTTCCCATAAACACTCACAGGCCGAGCTTGCGGGTGCGTAGAGTCCAATGATGGCAGCGATAAACAGCCCTGCAACGTGACGACCTGTCATCGGCAGTTCAGCGGTCGCCATTACTTCGTCAGTAGTCTCGCAGCATCGATGGCGAAGTAGGTGAGAATGCCATCGGCACCTGCGCGTTTGAACGACAGAAGACTTTCGAGGATGACGGTATCGCGCGACAACCAGCCATTGTCGAAAGCGGCCTGATGCATCGCATATTCGCCAGACACTTGGTATGCAAAGGTCGGTACTTGCAGCTCGGTCTTTACCCTGCGAACGATATCGAGGTAGGGCATCCCGGGCTTAATCATCACCATATCCGCTCCTTCGCCGAGATCGAGAGCCACCTCGTGAATAGCTTCATCGCTGTTAGCGGGATCCATTTGATAGGTTTTTTTATCGCCGCCTTTGAGATTCCCGGCAGAGCCCACAGCGTCGCGGAAGGGGCCGTAGTACGCGGAGGCGTATTTGGCGGCATAGGACAGTATCAGGGTGTTGACATGACCGTCGGCCTCAAGCGCGTCACGGATGGCGCCAATGCGTCCATCCATCATGTCAGACGGTGCCACGACATCAGCACCTGCGCGCGCATGGCTGACTGCCTGCTTGACGAGGGCATCTTTGGTAATGTCATTCAACACGTAGCCCTGATCATCAATGATTCCGTCTTGCCCGTGGGTGGTGTAGGGATCCAGAGCAACGTCGGTGATAACGCCCAGATCGGGAAGTGCGGCTTTGAGCGCGCTGACGGTTCGTTGCACCAGACCATCTGGTGAGTATGCCTCGCCAGCATCCAGCGATTTCTTTTCCTCACCAACCACGGGAAACAAAGCGATAGCTGGTATCCCTAGATCATGGGCTTCGGTTGCTCTTTGGATTAGAAGATCGATACTGAGGCGTTCAACCCCCGGCATCGATGGTACGGCCTCACGCTGGTTTTCACCCTCCAGAACAAACATGGGGTAAATAAAATCACTGGGGCTCAGTGCATTCTCCGCCGTCAATGAACGCGCAAACTGTGATGCCCGCAAGCGTCGCATTCGCGTAAATGGGAAAGGGCCTCTGGCTGTATTCATTCGATTTCCCTCTTGTGTCCCTGAAATTGTATTCCTGTTTTTATTGAATGCCGGTTTTATTGAAAGCAAGCGCTGTTCAAAGCGCTTTAAACGCGCGTCGAGCGGCATCGATGGTATCGGCAATATCGTCATCGGTGTGTGCCGATGACATAAAGCCCGCTTCGAAGGACGCGGGTGCCAAGTAAACACCCTCGTTAAGCATCAAGTGGAAGAACTTGTTAAATCGTTCAACGTTCGCTCCGATGACTTGCGGGTACTGGGTGACTTTCTCATCTTCAGTGAAAAAGAAGCCGAACATGCTACCCATATGATTGGTAGTAAATGGGATTCCGATCTCGTTCGCGACCTGCTGCAAACCTTCGCACAGCTCGGTGGTGTGACGGAACAGATCATCATAGAAGTTGGGCTGGGAGATGATATCCATGGTTGCGAGACCTGAGGCCATGGCGACCGGGTTGCCTGACAAAGTGCCCGCTTGATACACCGGACCCAAGGGCGATATGTGCGCCATGATGTCTTTCTTGCCGCCAAAGGCACCGACTGGCATACCACCGCCTATCACCTTACCTAGACAGGTAAGATCAGGGTCGATTCCCAGGTGCCCTTGCGCGCAGTGTGTACCAAACCGGAATCCTGTCATGACCTCATCAAAGATAAGAATAGCGCCGTGCTCGCTACAGAGCTCCCGCATGCCCTCGAGGTAGCCGGGCTCGGGCAGAATGCAGTTCATATTCCCGGTGACGGGCTCGGTAATGACACATACAATCTCATCACCGAGTTGATCAAAGGCTTCTTTTAAGGCGCTCAGATCATTAAACGGGAGTGTGACAGTGTGCTGTGCCAATACGTCGGGGACGCCAGGCGAGCTAGGAACGCCAAAGGTAAGTGCACCTGATCCTGCTTTGATAAGGAGTGAGTCTGAGTGGCCGTGGTAACACCCCTCAAACTTGATAATTTTATCCCGCCCTGTCGCACCCCGCGCGAGGCGGATGGCGCTCATTGTCGCCTCAGTGCCCGAACTCGTCATTCTAACTTGTTCAAGGCTGGGTACCAGATCGCAAAGACGCTCAGCCAGTTCAATCTCGATTTCCGTGGGGCAGCCGAAGCTCAATCCGTCCTGCGCCGTTTGAACGACCGCGTCCCGAACTCGCGGGTGGTTGTGCCCCATGATCATTGGGCCCCAAGACAGCACATAATCGATGTACTTATTTCCATCAGCATCAAAAATATAGGCGCCGTCAGATCGCTCCATAAACCGAGGAGTTCCGCCCACAGCTTTGAAGGCCCGAACAGGCGAGTTGACCCCGCCCGGAATACGAGTTTGTGCGCGCTCAAACAGCGCTTCAGATTTGGTCATTGACCATATTCCCCCGACTTTTCGTCATTTTTATAGTGATGTTGCCGTGTTGCTAGACCGGTCGCACATATACCAATAGTACGATGGCGAACAAAAATAACACGGGCACTTCGTTAAAAAATCGATAAAACACATGACTTTTGCTGTCATCACCGCCGTTGATGCGAGCAACGTAGCGGCCGCACTGGACGTGATAGGCAAGGAGGCAAACAACGCCAAGCAGCTTTAGTTGCATCCACAGGCTGCTCAGGTAGTAGTCCAATGCGTAGCTAAGCCGCCACAGGCCAAGTGCCACCGCCAACATCATCAGTGGCGTGACGAATTTATAGAGCTTGCGCGCCATAATCGCCAGTGTCGTCCGCGTTGTGTCGTCTTCTGCCTGCGCGTAGTAAACAAATATTCTTGGCAGGTAAAAAAGACCGGCAAACCATGTCACAACAAAGATGACATGAAGACCCTGAATCCAAAGCATTCACTACTCCATGCTGGTTTCAAATTGAACAGCAAGTAAACTAGCCGCACAATATCAGATCTTAGGCCTGAAATGATTAAAGTTGGGATTGTTGGCGCCACCGGTTACGCCGGGGTGGAACTCATTCGTTTACTGCTAGGGCATCCCCATGTTGCCATCCAGCGCCTGACATCGCGGGCCGAGGCCGGTGCGCGCGTCGATCGCTTATTCCCAAGTCTGAGAGGTCACATTGACTTGGTGTTCGAGGATCCCGGCGAGGTAGATTTCGCAGACTGCGATCTCGTATTTTTCGCGACGCCACATGCCATTTCGATGAATACAGTGCCTGTACTTTTGGATCGCGGCACTAAAATTATCGACTTGTCAGCGGATTTCCGTTTGAGCGACATCAATGTTTGGGAGTCCTGGTACGGCACAACACATGCGGCTCCCGAACTTGTCTCAACTGCCGTCTATGGCTTGCCCGAAGTGAATCGAGAGGCAATGCGAGATGCAAGTTTGGTCGCCTGCCCCGGTTGTTACCCAACCGCTGTCCAGTTGGGCTTTCTGCCACTTTTGGAAGCGGGCGTCATCGATACTGGTCGGTTGATTGCGTCGTGTGCTTCCGGCACGAGTGGGGCGGGCCGTAGCGCCAAAGTTAATCTCTTGCTCGCCGAATCGACCGAGTCAATGAAGTCTTACGGAGTGCAAGGTCACCGTCACTTGCCCGAGATGGAACAGGGATTATCCCAAGCGGCAGGTGGTGATGTGTCATTGACCTTCGTACCCCATTTGGCTCCCATGACGCGCGGTATTCATGCGACCTTGTTTGCCACTTTGACAGAGCCCTCGACCGATGTCCGAGCCCTTTTTGACTCGCGGTTCGCCGATGAGCCCTTTGTTCGACTCACCGATGGTAACTACGAGCCCGAAACACGGCATGTGAGAGGGACCAACTTCTGTGAGATTGACGTGACGCAACCCCCGGGAGACACCGTGGTGATTACGGTCGCCATCGATAACCTCATTAAAGGTGCATCGGGACAGGCTGTGCAGGCTATGAATCTCATGCAGGGGTGGGACGAGGCAACAGGTCTCATGGCACCGGCGGTAAACCCCTAATTGACGATGGCTTCCGAGGATTTTAAGACCGTTGTAACGCGCGTGAACGTTGTAAAGCAGCGCAGACTTCGCATGGGGTTCGTGGGGCTGCTTGTCGTCTTAGGTGCGGGGGTTTACGCCGTTGGCTATCAGCAAGGGTTCGATGATCGAGTGCCTTTGGTTCTCGATGAAGCAGGTCTGAAGGACACTATTTCAAAGCTTGAGACTCGACTGGCAGTGGATTCAGAGACGCTCAATCGATTTCGCGTTGAGCTGGCCGACTCTGAAAAGCAGGTGGATGAGTTGGAAAAAGAGCTCGTGTTTTACCGAGACATTATGTCCTCGTCTGAGGATGTAAGCGCGGTAAAACTTCGACCGCCCGATCTGAGCTGGGACCCCGAACAACGCAGCCTTGAATATCGTGGCGTCGTTCAACGATTGGCGCCCGGCACACAATTTTACCGAGGTAGATTAACGGTTAAGATCGTCGACTCAGAGGGTCAGTCCATCGCGTCGGCGTCCTCAGAAAGTAGTCACGATCTATCGTTCAAGTATTTTCAACGTATTTCAGGCACCATAGAGCTTAAGGAAACAGTTATTCCCGCGTCAGTGCGGTTTGACATAGAATTGTCGGCCCCGCGGAAGCGGACCTATGAGCAGACCTTCGACTGGAGTTCATCGATTGTCTACAGTAGCCAGTAAAGTAGGATTAGCGTTATGAGAAACAAACAATCACAAATGCCCACAACTGCGAATGGTGCGACAACGCTCATCTCGGCTGGCACTACTGTGTCAGGTGATATTACGTTTTCAGGTAACTTAGACGTTGAAGGTCGCGTTGTCGGATCGATCAGCGCTGAGCCCGGTGCGTCAGCCTTGTTGCGAGTCGTAGCGGGTGGCTCCGTCGAGGGTGAAATTCGCGTACCGTCGGCGTCAATCAGTGGGTCTGTGAAGGGTAACATTTACAGTGCCGATAATCTGGAATTGACCAAGGGCGCAGTGGTCACCGGTGACGTTTTCTACAACCTGATCGAGATGTCGATAGGTAGTAAAATTGATGGCAACATGAAGCATTCAACCGCTTCGGCCAAGGTGGAACAGATTTCATCAGCCAGTCCTGTTATTTCAGCGGACAAGTCCTAGATCCGGAGTTCTCCATGACAGTAGTCGCCGGCTTTGATCCCACAGAAATTAGCCTTTCTGATAATGCGGTCAGTAAGCTTCAACATTTGATTGAGGACGAAGACAACCCGTCTTTGCGTTTCCGTGTCTATATCACCGGTGGAGGATGCTCAGGGTTCCAATACGGCTTTACCTTCGACGAAAACATGGCCGAGGACGATTGGCTCATTGAGCGAGAGGGCGTAGCGGCACTGATCGATGCGATGAGTTACCAGTACCTGATGGGTTCCGAGATTGACTATGTTGAGGGCCTTGAGGGCTCTAAATTTGTTGTCAACAACCCGAATGCGACAACCACTTGTGGTTGCGGTGCTTCCTTTTCTATCTAGTTTAGCGTCTCTATAAAGTCGCTCGCGGTGTTAGTCAGTCCGCGGATAAATCGCCCCTAATACTCGTTCCGATTGAGCACCGGTGACTGCAGGTACATTCCCTACACTGCGGTCAATACACTGCTTTGCAAGCCAGGCAAAGGCAGTAGCCTCCATGAAATCGCCGTCGATTCCTAAAGCACTGGTATCCGCGAGATCAACGGATCCCACAAGCGTTTGCAATCGCTCAATAAGAAAGTCGTTGTGACGTCCACCGCCGCATAAATACGAACGCTCGCACCCTGATGCGGTGATGGCGTCTGCCGCGGAACGGGCGGTGAGTTCCACGAGCGTGCGTTGAACATCGACCGGCGGCACTTCTTGCTCGATGTTCAGCTGATCTAGCCAGCCAAGGTTGAAATAATCCTGCCCCGTGCTCTTAGGTGCTTGGCGTTTGAAGTAGGGATCAGCGAGCATGCGGTGAAGTAACGGCTCACTAACATTGCCCTCGCTTGCCCAAGCACCACTCGCATCAAATGCTTTTTGACGATGTCTGCGAATCCAGGCATCGGACAAGGTATTTCCAGGGCCCGTATCAAAGCCGGTTACCGCTTCGGAGGAAATGACGCTGATATTGGCAATACCACCGATATTTAAAAACGCGGTCGTTTCAGAGCAATCAACCAGCGTGCGGTGAAACGCTGGAACGAGGGGTGCGCCTTGACCCCCGGCAGCAATGTCTCTACGGCGGAAGTCCCCAACGACGGTAATGTCAGAGAGTTCTGCCAAGCGGTGATTGTCGCCAATCTGCAGGGTGAATGGATGATGCGCAGTGGGCGCATGGAGTAAGGTTTGCCCGTGATTGCCGATGGCTTCAACGGTGGATGCGGGTACGCCGGCCTTCTTAAGTAAGTCCTTTACCGTTGCAGCATAGAGTAGGGAAAGCTCCACATCTTGCGTACAGACATCTTGAATGGTTGTATCTGCATCGGTTTGTGCGGCAATGATGCGTGATTTGAGGCTCGCCGGTAGTTCAAGCGAATGGGTACAAATGAGTTGAGTCTCACCGTCGGGATGAAATGCGACTAGCGCTGCGTCAATAGCATCTGCGCTGGTGCCGGACATTAATCCAATAAAGTGACGAGGCCGAGTCACTCGGCCCCCGTAATGGCACCGTTCATTTTTAAAGCCGCCAGCCGTTGAACCGGCTGTTCAATTGCCACTTTGAACAACGCAAGCTCTGAGTCGGGCAGAGACTTCGCTTTCGGCAATATCTTGTGCACGGTGCGTGGGTTGCGGTGCACGCCATTTACCAGAAATTCGTAATGCAAGTGCGGACCTGTAGCAGCGCCAGTTGAACCGACAGTACCAATGACTTGCCCCTGCGTAACGCGATCACCGCGTTTCACCCGTTTTTTATTCAAGTGCAAATAGTGAGTCTTGAAGCCCTCACCATGCTGAATGAACACATAATTTCCATTGGAAGGCGTATAGCCCGCTTCAACAATACGCCCGTCCCCAGCGGCATACACCGGAGTGCCTCTTGGAGCGGCGTAGTCCGTACCGCGGTGCGGGCGTTTCGTCTTGTAAATGGGATGCAAGCGATTGGGATTAAAGCTTGAGCTGACCCGCGTAAAGTCGAGCGGAGCTTTTAGAAAAGCTTTACGCATGCTGACACCGTCAGCGTCAAAGTAACCGGTGTCACCTGAACTATCAGTGTACCGATATGCTTCGACGAGCCGACCGTTGTTATTAAACGAGGCAGCAAGGATGTTGCCATCAGAGAATTTTTCGGCATCGAGGAAGTTTTCCTCGAATAAAATAATGATTTCATCTCCTCGACGTGGATCCAATGCGAAGTCGATTACGCCACCCAGAATTGCGGCTAACTCCATAATGATTCCGTCTGATAAACCTGCTCGATCGCCCGCCAGAAAGAGAGAGCTATCTATGGTGAGCGCCACTGAACGCTCCCGTGCCTGCGTTTCTCGGGTAATGATCTCTGAAACAAACTGCCCTTCACTTTTCGAGTAAACCGTTTGTTTGAGAGGAGACTCAATATGTCTCACTGCAACTAACGCGTTGTCCTCGTTCGCGGCAAAACCAATCAGTTGTCCTGGAAAGATTTTTCTTAACGCACCCCCCTTTTTACTCGATGTCACGTCGTAAACATCTCGATCTGAAAACCCCGCGCGATTGAAGATAAGGCTCAAGTTATCGCCAGTTCTTACCGCCATATCGTTCCAGACGATAGGAGGTTCATTAGGCTCCAGTACCTGGCCTTCGCTGACCGCGTCCCAAGCTACTTGCGCCGTAGCATTTACGAGTGGATCAGGTGCCAGCAACGTTTCATCCTCAGTGGTGCTGTCGAATGCGCCGATGAAAAGCTGTGATAGCAACACCAAGACGAGTAGACTCACGCCACCCCATAGGAGACGTTCGCGATCTAGCGCTAACGGCGCGTTGTCTTGGAGACGCGTGGCGCCTCTGGGTTTAGGTTGCAAGGTTATTCCGTTTCCCCCCCTCCAGTTGAGGGGCTATTCATTGCCCTGCATCATAACCGACAATAGTGCGGACATTAATGGCTAGATAGGCGGACTGATGGCCAGAGGGCAGTTTTTAATCAGCCGCTACATTGACATGTTACAAATTGAGTAGAAGGTGAAGTAATGGGTCTTTTTGAGGATCTGAAAGCGCGGGGCTTAGTGTTTCAGACCACAGGCGATGAAACATTTGAGGCGTGGTTAGCCGAGAAGCCACGCACCCTATATTGTGGGTTCGACCCTACCGCTGACAGTTTACATATTGGTTCGTTGGTTCCACTGCTCACACTGAGGCGCTTTCAACTGGCTGGTCATACACCCATCGCGCTCGTTGGGGGTGCAACTGGCTTAATTGGCGATCCGAGCTTTAAAGCTCAGGAGCGCTCATTGAATACCCCCGACGTTGTCGCTAATTGGGTCGAGCGTCTGCGACGCCAAATGTCTCAATTCCTTTCGTTCGACGGGGACGCCGCTGCCATCATGGCCAATAACCTCGACTGGACGGCCGACGTCGACGTGCTGACGTTTTTGCGCGATGTCGGTAAACACTTTTCGGTCAACACCATGATTGCGAAGGAATCCGTTAAGCAGCGTATCGAGCGCGAAGGTTCGGGAATTAGTTTTACCGAATTCACGTATATGATTTTGCAGTCATTCGACTTTGCGGAGCTAAATAAACGTTTTGGCTGTGAGCTTCAAATTGGTGGATCTGATCAGTGGGGCAACATAACTGGAGGGATTGATCTCACCCGCAGAATGAATGGCGCTCCAGTGCAAGGTCTGACCATGCCATTGGTTACCAAGGCCGATGGCAGTAAGTTCGGTAAGACTGAGTCAGGGACAATCTGGCTAGATGCAGGGAAAACATCACCCTATGCGTTCTATCAGTTCTGGCTGAGCACGGCTGATGCCGACGTTTACAAATTCCTTAAATACTTCACCTTTTTGACGGTTGAGGCTATTGATGTTGTGGAGCAGGAGGACGCAGATCGCGAAGGTCGGCCTCAGGCACAGCGTGTGCTGGCGCGTGAGGTAACGCGACTCGTGCATGGGGATGGTGGCCTGGAGGCCGCTGAACGCATCACATCCGCTATGTTTAGTGGCGACGAGTCAAGTTTATCGGAGTCGGATTTGGCTCAGCTCAGTCTCGATGGCTTGCCAAGTTCGGTTATTACACGAGAGGCAATGCCGGAGACATTGACGCAGTTATTGACCGACGCAGGCATGGCCGCCTCGGGCAAGCAGGTCAAAGATGCCTTGGGCCGAGCCGCGGTATCGATTAATGGCGTCTCGGTGTCGGCGGCGAATAACGCTGATCCGTTAGCGTGTTTTGCGCCGGAAGCAGCGATGCATGGCCGTTATTTTATTACTCGACTGGGTAAGAAAAAGGTGCACCTGTTCCTTGTGGAGTGATTCCATGCTGGTATTTTGGCGCGTCCTCTTTTGAAGCAGTTACATCTCATCCGTCACGCTAAATCCTCCTGGGAGCTACCTTCGCTCTCGGATCACGAAAGGCCGCTGAATGATCGCGGTCGTCATGCTGCGCCCATCACAGGGCAGACAATGCGCGAGGAGATTGACGCCAAAGGCGCTGGGTTGCCGCTCTTTTTTGTTAGTACGGCTCAACGCGCACGCGAGACGTTCGACGGCTTAAAGGGGGGCTGGGCATCATTGAGTCAACAGGAGGCTACCTACGACGGAGCCCTGTATACCTTTAACGATGCGGATCTTGTTAATTGGTTAGCCGCTGTCGATGACGGCTTAGACAGTATCGCCATCATCGGCCACAATCCGGCTATGACCGACCTTGCGAATTTTCTTTGCCCATCGTTGACCCTGTCTAACCTGCCAACAGCTGGTTGGCTCTGGTTTAGTTTTGACGATTGCTCGTGGGGAAACTCTGTGCGATCGCCGGCAAGAGGCAACTGTAGAGTGTTCTACACACCCAAGTCAGGGAAATTGCTTTGACAGAGCCGTTATACAGGTCGCCGGGTCGGTCTCAGAGCCTTTGTTTAGACAGAGGCTCAAACGGGGTTTTTAAATTCAAGCCGGGTTCATTAAGCGTACTCACGATTTGGGTTCCCGTTAATGAAGGTCAGCGACGATGACACCCGCGATTTTTGGCATCCAAGGACAGTCGCTTACAGCATCAGAGCGCGACTTTTTCAAAGACAGCCAGCCCTTTGGCTTTATCTTGTTTGGCCGTAATGTCGCTCACCGAGATCAGCTACGCGCACTAACCGATGACTTGCGCTCGCTAACGGGACGCGATCAATTGCCGATTTTGATCGATCAGGAAGGTGGCAGAGTAGCCCGTATGCAGGCACCACAGTGGCCCGTCTATCCTCCCGCAGCTATCTTTGAAGCTATTTATGCGCATGATCCGAGCTGTGGTTTAGAGGCTTGTGCGTTGAACTTCGAGGCCTTAGCTCTCGACTTGGCAGAGGTCGGTATTACCGTGACCTGTGCGCCCGTGCTTGATGTCCCCATAGTCGGCGCCCACGACGTCATCGGAGATCGCGCCTTCTCACAAAATCCTGAATATGTAGCGAAACTCGGTGAGGCATGTTTGGTTGGTTTAAGAGCAGGTGGGGTTGAGGGTGTGATTAAGCACATACCGGGACACGGCCGCTCGGCGGTGGACTCACACGAGGATCTGCCACGCGTCACAGCGTCGGACGCCGAACTGGCTTCGGACTTGTTGCCATTTCGCGCATTAAGCGGTGCGCTGATGGCCATGACCGCTCATGTCATTTTTGATGCCTGGGATGCAGACCGATGCGCCACCTTGTCATCTTCTGTCATTGATCAGGTCATCCGAAAAAAGATCGGGTTTGATGGCCTTTTGATGAGTGACGATCTCGATATGAAGGCCTTGTCGGGTGAAATAGGTGAGCTTGCCGCGGCGTCGCAGCGAGCGGGTTGTGATGTGGTACTAAACTGTTGGGCAAAAATGACCGATATGGTTTCGATTGCAGAGAAACTATCCGCTCCCTCGCTTGAGTCACAGGGTCGCATGTCGCAGGTCTCTGGCTCATTGGCATCGGTCACCACTTCCGCGACACTCAGTCAACGTCAGGCAGCATTGGTCAAAAGACGCGACGAACTGATATCACGCTAGACGCTGGATAAACCATGGATAATAAAGATTGCGCCCGATGAATACTGATCTACTTCGCTACTCAAACTCGAAAGTATTGATCATGTTTGGTTGCCTGCTGCTGATGACAGCCTGCACGTTCCCGACCAGTATTTTGGGTCAGAGCGACCCGGCAGCTGTCGGTTTAGAACCGGCGGCATCGCAAACTCGCCACTGCGAGGAACCAAGACCTAAAATCTGCACGATGCAGTATCAACCTGTCTGTGCCGTGATGGAGTCGGGGTCGATTACCACGTACCCTTCGGCCTGTAATGCCTGCGCTGATATTGCTGTTAGTGCCTGGCGACCTGAACCCTGCGAGGAGTGAACATGTCATTAACTAACCGAATTTTACTGGCAATGGTCTTAGGGATTGGTCTCGGGTCAGCCCTTGAGATTGTATTGG
>JAACDF010000039.1 GCA_009937065.1 Gammaproteobacteria bacterium
CTTTGTCGTCGGTAATATGGAGACTCATGATCGGTTTTGCCGAGCACTTAGCTTAAATAGCGGATGCAGCCTGATTTCTATCAATTACCGGCTTGCCCCAGAGCACACCTTCCCTGCAGCGCACGATGATTGTCTGGAGGCAACGAAGTGGGTGCTCGACAATTTAGATAATCTGGCCCCAAACAATGGGCTATTTATCCTCGCAGGCGACAGTGCTGGCGGAAATATCGCCATAGCCTCGACACTTGCGCTTCAAGAGCGCTACGGTCTTGCAGGCTGTCTAGCGATTTACCCTGCCACTCAGCACTACATTAGTGATTTACCGTCCTACACCGAGCACGCAAAGACTGGTCTTGTACCGGCGCGACGTATGCGCTGGTTCTGCGATACCTATCTTGATGGTATGGCGCCCGCTGATCCTGCGCTGGAACGAATATTCCCGGGGCGCCGTACAACGCTCAACCACTTCCCGAGGACGCTCATTATAACGGCCGAGCGTGATCCAATTCGTGACGACGGTGCACGTTTTGCCGTGAAGCTTCACCGCTCAGGCTGCAAAATAACCTACAAACATCTACCGAAGGCAAGTCACGGATTCGTCTGCTCCGAGGGCGATTCAGAGCATTTTCGAGAGGCAGTGCGGATTGCAAGCCAGTGGCTAGCAACGCCGCTTATTCTGAAATCGCCTCAAGAAGATTCAGAATCTCCGACTTCTCAAGCTGTCTAGGACAGAAGTACCCGTCGCCTTCATCCATGGCCGACTCGGCAATAACATCAAATTTATCGCGCTTCATACGTGGATCAGTGGGCGCAATGCCAACATCAGCAATCAGTTTTTCGACTTCTGCAATGAACGCCCGCGCCCGCGTCTCAGGGTGACCCGAATCCGAAATACCGGTAGCCACAGCAAGCTCTGCTAATCGATCGACTGCGGTATCTCCGTAAAGTGTCAGCACGTGGGGTAGTACAAGCGCGTTGGCATGACCGTGGGGTATACCGAAGTTGGCGCCTAGCTGATGGGCAATGGCGTGCACGTTACCGACGTTTACCTGGTTAATTGCCACGCCGGCGTTGTATGCAGCGAGCGCCATACCCTCACGAGCATCCATATTACCGGGCTCCTCACAGGCTAATCGAAGCCATCGAAAAACACCCTGAACAGATATTCGGCCCATCTCGGTTCTATTACCCCGCTCCCATGTGGAAATGTAGGCCTCAATTCCATGCGTCAACGCATCAATGCCGGTAGCTGCTGTAATAGGCTTTGGTAATCCCACCATGAGACAAGCATCCAAGGCGACAGCCTTCGGGTGGATGGCCTCGCCGCCAATAATCTCCTTCTTGTGCGAAGCCTGATTCGTAATAACAGCACCCATGGTCGCTTCGCTACCTGTGCCAGACGTCGTCGGGATTACAAAAAGTGGCGCAGCTTCATCAGGTCCATTCCCCATACCCGCCCACTTGGTCATGTCTCCGTCGTTATACTTTCGAAACGCGATTACTTTTGCACAATCGATCGAAGAGCCACCGCCCACAGCAAGAATCGCAGTGGCACCCGACTCTTTCAGAATACGGGCTCCCTCTTCCACGTGGCCATAAGTGGGGTCGGGGTCAACTTTGTCGTACCAAGTCAGCGTAACGCCCTCGCGATTGAGGCCGGCGACGGCCTCATCTGCAAGACCGAGATCTCGGAGTGCTCTGTCAGTCACAACCAGAACCGAGGTATGACCAAGCTCGACAATTCGGTCACACAGTCGTGCACAACTGGCTTTGCCTACAAACGCCATGTAGTTGCCTTTTGGCTTCCCGGCGATGACTTTTGCCATTGCAAAAAAGATTCGGTTTTTGAGCTTACGAAGAAACATTGGTTTAGCCATGATTTGCCTCTGACTTTGCTGCAACACGCGATAAGCCGCTATGCTCGCCAAATTGTTGTATTTTGTTTTTAACAGTAACGCGAGGATCGCTTAAGCGCCACTATGTCATACCAGTATATTCATATAGAAGACCCCGAAACCCTCGAGCTGCGCGAAGCCGATGATCTAACCTGTTCTGCCGACGAAGTTATCATCGATGTGGCGTACGCGGGCATCAATCGAGCGGACGTACTGCAGCGCATGGGATTTTATCCGCCGCCTGAAGATGCCAGTCCCGTCATGGGGCTCGAGGTGTCTGGAACGATTCGTAGCGCAGGCGAGACTAGCGGCTTCTCCATAGGTGAGCGTGTCTGCGCACTGGTTCATGGTGGTGGCTATGCAACACAGGCTAAAGCCAAAGCAGAGTGCACCCTGCGGGTGCCAGCGGCCATTGATATGCAAATCGCGGCCTGCCTTCCCGAGGCTTTTCTCACCGTCTGGTACAACGTCGTTGTGCGTGCTGGGCTGAAAGGCGGCGAAACCTTGCTAGTGCACGGTGGCACCAGCGGTATTGGCAACATAGCGGTGCAGCTTGGTAAGTCTATGAACTGTCTTGTCATTGCAACGGCAGGGTCGTCGGATAAGTGTCAGCTACTCGCTGATATCGGTGCCGACGTTTGCCTGAATTACAACGAAGCGTCTTTGACCGAGCAGTGCACAGAGCAGGGATTGTTAGGCACTGTTGATGTAGTTCTCGATATGGTCGGTGGCGACTTTGAACAATTTAATCTGGAGTGTTTGGCCGTTGATGGACGAATTGCCTGTATCGGACTCATGCGCGGAGGTCAGGCGACGATCGACCTCACGCAGCTACTAATGAAACGCGCTACATTGACCGGGAGCACCCTGCGGCGTCTGACGCACGAAGAGAAAGCCCGATGCTTCCGCGACGTTGATGAACAACTCATGCCGCTTGTCGAGAGTGGCCAAATGCGTCCGCTAACGGACAAGACGTTCGACTTAAAAGAAGCTCTCGCCGCACAAACCTATATGTCTTCGGGCGCTCATGCTGGAAAGCTACTATTGAGTTGTGGATGAGTCGCTTCACCAGGCTTGAGCGATGACCAGTCTCACAGGTTAATCCGTCTGGTCAGACGCGCTGCTCAACCATTGGAATAGGGCACCCGCGACAGCGCCTGTTGCCGCATGGGCGAGTAGCCCCGCCGTTGTTCGGGTCGAGGCGACAACTACACCACCCGACCCCATGACAGCATCAAAGGTCAAATAGAATGCCATCAGCGACAGTGCGCCGATACCAGCATAAGTCACGCGAGCCACAACAGTCGTCAGCGCAATATTTCGTAGTAATCGGCCTAGGAGCCAGAAACAGACTGCATGTAATACGAGATACAAGGGTAGATAAATGGTACCCAGACCCACCCACTCTTTGGCGATCATATCCAGCCGGTCTGATAGGCTAACCTCAATACCGAAACCGACCAAGGTCGCCGCACTCACCGACGCATTAATTACAATGCTCAAGCTGTAACCGATCAAAACTGCGACGAGCAGACTTATCACCGACCTCATATCAACATCCACTTCTTCACTCCACAGAGGTAGGAATCTTGCGCTATAGTCGGCCGACAATCCAGTTCCGGAAGACGCCCCATGTTTTCACATGCCTCTCTAAAAGCATTGCTCGCCGTTGCGCTTTCCAGTGCGAACTCACTGGCACTTGCCGCCCTTCAGATGGAAACAATCGCCGAAGGTTTAGACACGCCGTGGTCGTTGGCGGAGCTACCCGATGGAGGGTTTTTGGTTACCGAACGGCCCGGTAGTATCAAACATGTAGCGCCCTCGGGTGAAATGACGGCGGTAACAGGCGTGCCCGAGGTCTTCGCCAAACGACAGGGCGGGCTTTTTGATGTGGTTCTTCACCCCAACTTCAGCGCTAACAACACTATTTTTCTCGCATACGCCGCAGGCTCAGAAGACAGTAATCGCACCACGGTCGCGCGCGCAGTCCTCGAGGGAGGCACTCTTACTGATGTGACCGTAATATTCGAGGTAACTCCGACTAAGCGTGGAGGTGGGCACTTCGGCGGACGCATGGCCTTTTTGGCGGATGGCACCATGCTACTGTCGGTAGGCGAGGGTTACACCTTACGTGAAGATGCACAGAAAACAGGTAGCCAACTCGGCAAATTGCTCCGCATGACCGAAAACGGTGAGGCGCCTGCCGACAATCCGTTTGCAGACGCTCCTTATGTCTTCAGCTATGGTCATCGAAACCCACAGGGGTTGATCGTGGATGCGTCGACTCAGTCAATCTGGATGACCGAGCATGGACCGAAGGGCGGGGACGAGCTCAATCGTATAGAGGCAGGCAAGAACTATGGTTGGCCGGCGATTACCTACGGTGTCGATTACTCGGGCGCCATTATCTCTCCCTTCAAAGAAGCGCCCGGCATGGAACAACCGGTGACCTACTGGGTACCCAGTATTGCAACCTCAGGCCTCGCGCTCTATACCAGCTCCGCCATACCAAGTCTTACCGGTAAGTTGCTTATCGGCGGGCTAAAGGCCAAGAAGGTTGTAGCCGTTGACGTATCAGGTGTCCAACCCGTGTTAAGTGAGCCATTCCCCGACCTGGAGGCACGTATCCGTGATGTCAGAGCACTCAGTGACGGATCGGTTGCCGTTATTGATGAAGCCGGCGGCAAGGTCATTCGAGTCAGTCAGGGAGCCGATTAGAACAATTAGCGGTCGCGCCGCTTAACTCGAGATACGCTCCAGCTTTCTCGCTCGCTCATCGACCTGCAATCTACCGACAGGCGCCCACTTACGGCGGACGCCCGGCGACGGGGACAGATAAAATAAGTCTCCGTTGTTACCTGTAAAGGTCAGTGGAACACCGCTTTCTCGAGCTATAGCAGCGTTGGCTTCCATGTGACGCTTTTCACCGTGCACGGGAATGCTTAGCCGAGGCTTCAAAGTTTCATAAAGGTCCTTTAGCTCGTCCTGGCAGGGGTGTCCCGATGCATGCAGGGTCACTGCAGCGTCATCCGCATGGACCACGCTTACGCCACGATCCTTTAAGCCCTCGATCAGGCGGTGGACAGACTCCTCGTTACCGGGAATCGTTTTAGAAGAGAAAATCACGGTATCACCCTCGCCCAGCGACAGGTGTGGGTGCGTATCCATCATCAACCTATGAAGCGCTGCGCCAATCTCGCCCTGTGTGCCGGTTGCAACAGCCAGAACTTCATTCTCCGGCAGGTATCCCAAATGCTCCGCATCAATGATCGGCACCTTCGGTTCGAATACGCCGGAGTGCTTGGCTGAACGCACCATAATGTCGAGCGAACGTCCGAGTAACCCGACACGACGATCCGAGGCATGAGCCGCGCGAAATATACTTTGGACCCGGGCAACATTACTGGCGAAGCAGGCGACAACAACCCGCCCCTTTAACGATGTAACGAGTTTTACTAAAGCATCCCCCACCTCCCCCTCGGTTGGCGATCTACCGGGGGTTGTGGCATTCGTCGAATCACAAATGACGGCGTCGATTCCCTTGTCTGCTAGCGCTTTCCACGCACTGGGCGACCAGGGCGTCCCAATGACAGGTCGCGAATCTATTTTCCAATCAGCCGTATGCAAGATCCGCGCGCCCTGAGACTCCAGTAGTAGCGCACATGTTTCAGGGGTTGAGTGGGTTATCGGGAGCCAAGTAACGTCGAATAAGCCAATGGTATGGGTTTCGCCAGGTAAAACCTCGATCAATGGCTCAGGCGGAGGTGCACCTCTCCACGCCGCTTTTTTTCGAAGAACGGCTGCAGCAAACGGCGTTGCATAGACGGGACACTGAAGTTCTTGCCATAAATAGGGAATGGCGCCGAAATGATCCTCGTGTGCATGGGTCACCACCAAGCCGTCCAACTGATCACGCTGACTCGATATAAAGGTCGGGTCCGGCATCTGAATAGATGGCCTGCCACGGTGATCCTCGTTCGCCTGTTCAAACGTGATACCGCAATCCACCATCAACCAGCGGCCCTGCGATGAAAACAGATTTAGATTCATACCTATTTCGCCACAGCCACCTAGTGGCAGGAACGATATCGGTGAGGGGTCGTAGCTCAAAAGGACGGCCTGCGGGCTAATCAGTTACCAACTATAGCCAACTCTCAGGTTATACGACTGATCGATGGCTTTTTTTCCTGCCGCAGCTGCACCGTCGTAATCGACCGTGAACTCCGCGGCTGCCTCGAGACCAAAAAAGAAGGGAAAGCCAAAGCCAATGGTGGTATCGAGGATGACACTGTTGTCATCGCTGACGTTTAAAATACCAACGTGCGTCAAATACACCTTCGAGTCGCCACCAAGAATTTCACTTTCTCCCGTGACGTTCCAGTTAGCACCTAAATACTCCGTGTCTTGCGCGTTAAAAAAATCGGTATCCACCCAGACAACCCCCAGTTCGCCATCAAGCTTGCCCCAGGCACCATCAAATAACGTTCGCCC
>JAACDF010000040.1 GCA_009937065.1 Gammaproteobacteria bacterium
CCTCGTCCCAGCAGGGCCACTGAATGCTGCCCAAGCGTTCAATTTTCTCGTAGGTAACACCTTTGAAGGTGGGTGTCAGTTCGGATATTTCGCGCATGATCTGCTCGGGACTCTCGTAATCCCAATCACAGCCAAGCGCTTGAGCCAGACCCAGCGTCGACTGCCAATCGGCTTTACCAGCGAGAGGCTCCATCGCCTTTCTGACCCGCGAAATACGGCGTTCCGCATTGGTGAAGGTGCCGTCTTTTTCCAAAAATGATGAGCCTGGTAGGAAAACGTGCGCGAACTTAGCGGTTTCATTCAGGAAAATATCCTGCACGATCAGGCATTCCATAGACTCAAGCGCCGCCTCGACGTGCTGCGTGTTGGGATCTGACTGTGCAATATCCTCACCTTGGCAGTACAAGCCCTTAAAGGCTCCCGACAAGGCTTCTTCGAACATGTTGGGTATGCGATGCCCGGGTTCAGGATCTAATGTCACACCCCAGGCGGCTTCAAAGCTGCCACGAACCGCATCATCGCTCACCGGTCGATAGCCCGGCAGTTCGTGTGGGAACGAGCCCATGTCGCAGGAACCCTGAACATTATTCTGACCACGAAGCGGATTCACACCGACACCGCGTCGGCCAATATTGCCTGTCAGCATGGCTAAATTAGCAATCGCCATGACCGTCGTTGAGCCCTGACTGTGCTCGGTGACGCCCAATCCATAGTAGATGGCAGCGTTTCCGCCCGTGGCATAGAGGCGGGCCGCCACACGCACATCATCCGCATGAACGCCCGTATGAGCCTCCATCGCTTCTGGAGAGTTCTCGGGTTGTTGAATAAATGTCAGCCAGTTGGTGAACGCGATCTTGTCACAACGTGAATCAACAAAGCTCTGATCCATTAACCCCTCATGGGCGATGGTATGAGCCATTGCATTCAATAGAGCCACGTTCGCTCCTGGACGGACTGGCAAATGAAGATCGGATCGTACGTGTGGCGCACCAACGATCTCAATTCGCCGAGGATCAATGACAATAAGGTGAGCACCCTCTCGCAGTCGTTTCTTCAGGCGCGACCCAAAGACGGGGTGCGCCTCCGTAGGATTAGCTCCCATAACCACAATCACGTCAGCATCGGCAACCGACGCAAAATCCTGTGTTCCTGCCGACTCGCCCAAGGTCTGCTTAAGACCGTAACCCGTGGGTGAGTGGCATACGCGCGCACAGGTATCGATGTTGTTGTTACCAAAACCGGTCCTAACCATCTTCTGGACCAGCCACACTTCTTCGTTGGTGCAGCGTGACGAGGAAATAGCGCCAATGCTTTTGGTGCCATATTTTTCCTGAATCGCGCGCAATCGAGTGGCTGCAAACGTCAGCGCTTCGTCCCAGCTAACTCGCTTCCAAGGCTCATTAATAGAGTCCCGAATCATGGGCTCGGTCATTCGATCTTTGTGGGTCGCATAGCCAAAGGCAAAACGGCCTTTGACACAGGCGTGGCCCTCGTTAGCTTTGCCGTCTTTCCACGGCGTCATGCGAATCACCTCTTGGCCTCGCATTTCCGCTTTGAAGCCACAGCCAACACCGCAGTAAGCACAGGTTGTTGTCACCGAGTGCTCAGGTATCCCACTTTCAATAATGCTGTTTTCAGTCAATGTGGCAGTAGGACAGGCTGCGACACAAGCACCACAACTGACGCAGTCTGACTCTAAAAAGTTCGTCTCAGGCCCAACGCTGACGCGAGAATCAAAGCCGCGCCCCGAAATGGTCAGCGCAAACGTTCCCTGCGTCTCTTCACAGGCGCGCACACATCGCGAGCACACAATGCACTTAGACGAATCGAAGGTGAAATACGGACTACTTTCGTCTTTTCCCAGCTGCGTGTGATTTTCTCCCGCGAAGCCGTAACGGACATCGCGCAAACCCACCTCCCCAGCAGTTGACTGAAGCTCGCAGTCGCCATTCGTCGGGCAGGTCAAGCAATCCAGTGGATGATCACTAATGTAGAGCTCCATCACACCGCGCCGAATTTTCGCCAACTGATCACTCTGCGTGGTTACGGTCATACCCGCTTCTACGGGCGTGGTACATGAGGAGGGGTAACCCCGTCTTCCCGCAATCTCGACCAAGCAGACTCGGCAGGATCCAAACGACTCAAGTGTATCGGTGGCGCAGAGTTTCGGGACCTTGATCCCAGCCTCAAAGGCTGCACGCATAACTGAGGTGCCCACAGGGACGGAAACATCCCGCCCATCAATGGATAAGCTAACAAGCTCTGTCGACTTTGAACTCGGCGTACCAAAGTCTGCTTGCGGTTGATAAAACTCGACCATACTGTTCACACGGCCACCTCATATTGGTTGTCTGTCACCCCGAAATCTTCGGGGAAGTTATCCATGGCGCTCTTTACGGGTAAGGGCGTCAGTCCACCCATGGCACACAGCGATGCTTGTTCCATCGTCTCGCAAAGATCTCGCAATAAAATTAAGTCGTTTGATGAGGCCGTGTTGTCACACACTCGATCAAGCACTTCTCTTCCACGAACCGCTCCGATGCGGCAAGGGGTGCATTTACCACAGGACTCTTTGGCACAAAAATCCATCGCGAAATGCGCCTGTTTGGCCATATCGACAGAGTCGTCAAAAACAACAATACCGCCATGCCCCAGCATGCCCCCAAGCTCAGTAAGCGCCTCGTATGTCAGTGGAACATCCAGCTGATCGCGAGACAGGTAGGCACCGAGCGGGCCACCCACTTGTACCGCGCGAACAGGACGCCCCGATCGGGTCCCAGCGCCCCACTCGTTAATGACTTGACTGAGTGAAACGCCAAAGGGAACCTCAATCAAACCACCGTTTTTAATGTTACCTGCAAGCTGTAACGGCATCGTACCCTTGGAGCGATCGACACCATGGCGTGCGTATTCAGCTCCGCCATCGGCCAAAATCGAGCTAACTGACGCCAGCGTAAGCACGTTGTTGACCACCGTGGGCTTGCCGAAGAGCCCCTCAATGGCGGGCAATGGTGGCTTCGCTCTAACAACGCCACGCTTTCCCTCGAGGCTATTGAGTAAGGCAGTCTCCTCACCGCAAATATAGGAGCCTGCACCCATGCGAACCTCTAAGTCGAATCGCTGCCCGCTACCGCAGAGGTCTGCTCCCAAGTAGCCTTCAGCCGTCGCGACTTCTATTGCACGCTCAAGCATCTTCTGTGCTCTGGGATATTCAGAGCGCAAATAAATGAATCCCTTGGTAGCACCAACAGCCAATCCTGAAATCGTCATGCCTTCAATCAGCTGGTAGGGATCCGCTTCCATTAGCAATCGATCAGCGAACGTGCCTGAATCGCCCTCATCAGCATTGCAGACAATGTATTTTTGCTCGCCCTGAGTATCCAGAACGGTCTGCCACTTTATGCCCGTTGGAAATGCGGCACCGCCTCGTCCTCGCAGACCCGACACTTTGATTTCATCGACAATGGCTTGCGGCGTGAGTGAAATGGCGCGTTCTAGCCCCCGATACCCACCTAATGCACGATAATTCGCGAGATCAACAGGATCTCCCTCGCCACAGCGCTTAAAGGTAATCCGCGTTTGATTCGCTAACCACGGAATATCGCTCACTGGCCCCAAGTAGTTTGGATGGCTATCGAACTTGCTATCGGCCATGCTCTTGACTAGCGATGGAACGTCACCAGGCGAGACAGGTCCAAACGCCACCCGGCCACGATCTGCCGTCTCAATCTCAACCAGGGGCTCTAAACCGAAGGCACCACGCGATCCATTTCTCACGAGGGTGTAATTTGAATCTGCGTCCTGGGCCGCCTGAACGAAGGCACTGGCAACGCGCTCAGCACCCACTGCGACCGCGGTCGTATCTTGAGAGATGTAAACCGTCATGGTCATGACTGCATCGCCTCGTTTACGAGCTGCGGAAGGCCCGCAAGGTCAATGCGTCCATAGACTTCGTCGTCGATGCGGATAGAGGGTCCACAGGCGCAATTGCCCAGGCAGTAGACACGTTCGAGACGATAGTCACCCGTCGGGTGCTTCTGATCGAATTCAACGCCCAAAACGTCTGCAGCGCCTACCTCTAGCTCGCGTGACCCTGATGCCTGACACGCCTCGGCGCAGCAAATCTGAATACAGTGCTGAGCTGACGGTGATGTTCTAAAGTCATGATAGAAACTGACGACGCCATGAACCTCAGCGGTCGAGAGTGAAAAGGCGGTGGCAACACTATCCAAACAATCATTAGGTATGAAGCCGAGCTCCGCTTGGATTTCATGGAGGCAGGGTAATAAGCCGCCTTGCGTGGACGCATGCTTAGCTGCTGTCTGTTGTACAAAGGCTTTCATCAACTTCACCGACTCGAGCTCTTGCTCGACACCGATTCCTCCCCCTGTTTTTTTGCGACGATTCACAATCGCCTTTGGTAATTATTATTGGCGCGATGGTATCAACCCTAAACCCCCGCTACCATAACGTTTTTATGGTAGTTCTCCCTGAAATTCAGAGTTGGTAAAGGGCCCCATCTGGGGAGCTTCTAGGGAGCGTTTTATGGGAACTGACGCAACTCGCGCATGTGCTCAAAAGTGCGCTATCAGGTTGCGCTAAAAAAGTGCGCCTTGCTCGGGCTCGCTGATTGATTCATCAAGCGGGTGAGCAAGCCTTGGATCATCCACCCTGGCATTATTGACAGCCGAACTGACCCGATGAAAATTGACGGTGATATCCGTAATACAGTCTCCCGCAGGTGCTCCGTTTAACCACTGATCAGAGGCATCTGCAGACAATAGTAGTGGCTGTCGGTGATGGATATGGGTAATCGCGGCCTGCGCGTCCATTGTCACAATGGCGCAGCCACTTGTTGGCTCATAAACACCAGCAAATCGCAGAAGTTCGCCCTCAAGGTGGTGATACCAAGGTCGGCTAGGGAATGCGGCTCGCTGCCACTCATACCAGCCATCAGCGATGAATACGCAGCGCTGAGCGTCTTTAAACGATGGCTTTTCAGTTAATGTCTCAGCTCTGGCATTGAAAAGATGCATGGGAGTCGTAGCCCATGTCGGCGAGAAAGACCATGACATCAATTTAAATTCCGCTCGATCTGTCTCCACCAGCACGTCGGACTGTGGTGCGATGTTGTAACGATCAGGAATATCCAGATTCAGGTGCGCCAGATCGGGCTTATTTGAGGCTGTTAGCGTGTACCGCCCACACATGGCTAAGCGAGCTCGTCTGGACTCACGACCAAATTCGCAGTTTCTTTATAGCGCACGATCAAATAATGCGAGCGTTTTAGACCAAGCAACCTCAGCTTGTGCCTCGTTATACACACGAGAATCCAAGACACACCAACCGTGGAGCGCACCCTCAAAGACAGCGACTTCAGCGGACAACTCATTGGCGATGAAAGCCTGCCGCAAGACATCTTTGTCATCCGGGTGTTGTTCATCATCGTTCTCAGCGAGCGCAATCAAACACTCTGCGTTGATTTTGGGAATGAGCAAATGCGGGCTATCTTCCCCCTCGGTTGCCAGCGATACCGGGTGATAAGCGCAAGCCGCACCTATGCGATCTGCGCGCTCGGCGGCTGCGCGCATCACCATGGGGCCACCCATGCAATAGCCCATAGTGCCAATGGGACGACTTTTGTCGACCACAAATTGGGCATCAATCCAATCGACAAAAGCACGAGCATCCCGCACGTGTGTTTGAGGCGAGAGGCTCTGATACAGAGGGTAAATCTTCTTGCGCGTCGCATCGTCCCTAAAACTTTCGCCCGTCTCGACGACAGGAGAACGCGCATCTCGGTAGTAGGGATTGATGCACAGCACGGCGTAACCGCTTTCCGCCAGCCGCGTCGCCATCGCGCGAAACGAGGGTCTCAACGCAAGAATATCGGGCCATATCAGTACAGCGGGGTGGGTCCCCTCCGCTGGATGCACAAACAGGGCGTCGCAGACACCATCTGCAGTGGGAATGTCCACGTCCTGAGATACCGTTTTCAATGGATTAGCCAGCGCAGGAAACGAAAATGCCACGGAAGCGCCGGCTGCAAAGGTGTTGAACTCGCGCCGTGTCAAATTGCTTGGTTGATCCTGCTCGTCTTTAATCGTGTGCTCGTCACACATGGCCACTACCTAAGCTAGTAAAGAGGCTTTCAGTAGACACCATGGCAAGTCGTTGATTCAAGCACTCTCCAGTCGAACAATAACGCGGGCTCGTCCTTAAACTTGCAAATCCTCAACGCATCAGTGATCGATGAAGATCCTTGCAAGTCTCATATGTTTTTCTCAAATCCTTTACGGGAACAAGTTTCCCAGGATAGTAAAAAAAAGTTGCCGCCTCGGTCGCCTCGACAATCATCTTTTGCGGGAGGGTTTTAATTTCTGATCTATCAATACCTGAAAATAACGTTTTAACGGCCTCTGGGTCTTCGCCTTCAATTTGAAACTCTCGATCGAATGGTCTCTCGACATAGATGTCGGCTCTCTCTGGATGCACGCCGTAGCCAGCAAATGTGTGCTCTACATAGGACAGCGAAAATTTGTCTGAGCAGTAGAGCAGCCTAAACTTTGGAGTTCCGGTTCGATTCTTGAAGCAAAAAACCGTCTGATTTATCTGATTCTGATCGGCAAAGAGAACATGGTATGTGAATTTGAAGATAGCGGGCCACTTACCATCAAGCAGTACATTTTTTGCCTCACCGGTTCTGTCTTTCGACAGCTGTGATAACAGAACCCAGGGATCATTGATCAGTCGCTTCGGGCTATCTGAGACTTCATGAAAGGTGAGACCGAGCTCCTGTGCTACCAGTTTCAAACCCTCACGTCGGCGTTTCTCGAAAAACGCCCCAATACCTAACACTACAAAGAAGAGCGTCCCAAATAATAGCGCCTTGAAGGTTTCCTCATTCATCGAACTTAGCCCCTTGCGCAAAACATCAAAACGGAACAGGGGCTCTGGAGAAAAAAAAGACATCACTGCAATAGCTAATGCCGGTACGACAATCCAAAACGTCTTGGAAAGCTTGCGCGAGGAGACGGGGGATGACACAGCAGGACCTCTTTATTTAAGGGGGCGGTAAATAAAGTCTAGGCCACTACATGTAATAAGAAAAAATTCCTGGAGGCATTTCCTGCTACCGAGCCTAATCCACACTTCCCTGGCCTTACTGCGTTCGACTCGAACTCGGGAGTTCGAACTCTTGTTAGATCCCACATAGCAAAACGCCCCCTTTCGGAGGCGTTTAAATGTATGGGCTACCCGGAGAGATCCAGAAGCAAGTGCTTAAATCATCTTGTCGAATCCCTAAATCGCCACCGTACTCGATTCACGCTTAGAGTTTGCCGGCCACCAGTACGATCAGATAACCGGCAATTACGAGCAAAGGAATCACGGTACCGAACGTGCCAATTAACCGCCCTGCCGTAACTCCAGAATTTGCCATCAGCGCGAGCGCATGAGCGAGTCTCGCAATGACAACAATGGCGCCTAGAGTGGCGACCCAAAGACCGCTACCGATAATCAATTCGAGCAGTAAAAGGCCCAAAAGAAAGGTCGGAACATTCTCGATGAAATTTCCATGAGCTCGAATTTTTCGCTCTAGCGCTTCACTGTCACCATGACCGATAAAAACATTGAGTTCTCCTCGCGTCTTGATAACAGAAAACATCAATGCGACCTGAATTAATATTAAACAAGCGGCACTCAAGGCCGTGTACAGAGGCAAATGCAAGATGGCGGACTCCATGGAAATTCCTTTTATATTTAAGAAAATCGAACATACCAGAAGTAGCCGTATTTAGGCATATTTGAGGGTATAACCAAGTACTTTAAAGCAGGGTTAAAGTGAGTTTTTAACTGGGTGATTTAGCACTTTTTACTCAGGCTTTATCAGGGCGCGATTAGAAGCCTGAAGTACCCTGAAGACCAATGAATACTTCATGGGTAACCGTGTTTTAAATGGCCCGCCCGGAGAGATTCGAACTCCCGACACCCAGGTTCGAAGCCTGGTGCTCTATCCAGCTGAGCTACGGGCGGAGCGGCTGTCTTAGACGACAGGGCGCGGAGTTTAGCACGGCTTTTCAATGGAGACATTAGCGCATTGCGCTAAACTTGATGATAAACTCGCCGCCGCATTTGAGAGTCTTCCTCCAAGGAGGAATGCATTGAACACTGATAGAGCATTTGTATCCGCCACGTTAATGGCTGAAGAGAACAGGTCCGCGATAGAGTCACATCTGAGCGAAGTTCTGAAACAATCTCTCACCCCGATGGAGCCGGGACAAGCCAAAACCTACATGGAGCATACGGCCGTTCGCATGGCGGAAGAGGCAGGCGCAGGGGTGACAATGTTCCAAATGGTTGAGATAAAGCAGGCACATACTGCGTACATGATTCGAGTTGCCGTACTCACAAATGGCAGCGCCATTGGTCTTGATTTCATGGACATGGAAAACGGTCAGTTCTTCATTCCCGAAACCTGTCCGGTAATACCATTAGAAGTGCCGATCATTAATTGAAAAACCACGGCAGTAAGCGCAACCGTAGGGACATCATCAGGTTTGCTACGCTGACGGGGCTTTTAACCTTCGTACCCATTTCAACGGACTTATACCTGCCCGCCATCCCTATGATGACGGCTGAACTCGGCAGCACCATTTCTCAAAGCCAGCTTACGCTGAGTCTTTTCATGTTGGGCGTCGCCTGTGGCCAGGTGATATTCGGACCGCTCTCTGATCAGTTTGGGAGACTTCCGGTCATCCGCCTGGGCACACTGACTTTCGTCGGTTTTTCTTTGTTGAGCTCTCTCGCCTGGAATATCGAATATATGTGGCTGGCCCGAGTCGCTCAAGGCGCCGCTGCGGCGAGTGGTGCAGTCATCTCAAGAGCACTCATCCGCGACCGATATGAGGGCAACAGAGCTGCGCAAATGATGGCGTTAACCGGCGCTGCAATGGCGAGCGTGCCCCTCGTGGCTCCGTCACTCGGCGCTTACATCACGGTTGAATTTGGGTGGCGCTTTACGTTTGTTGCGCAATCGCTTTTCGCCGTACTCGTCTACCTCGGTTTGTCTTCGCTTCAAACAAAACCGAGTAGACCAACCAGTGACATCAAAACAAAGCTGACCCTTGGCGACATTGCGGTCTCTTTCAAGGATTGCCTCAGCAACCCAAAATTCTTGGGATACCAAGTCGCGGGGACACTGTCGTTTTGCGGTCTATTTATCTACCTATCAACCGTCTCCTTTTTTCTTACCGATGTCTTCCGGGTTCCCACCCAGTTCTTTGGGCTCGCCTTTGCCATGACCGTGGTCGGATTTGTCATCGGAAGCCTTTTGAGCTCACGACTTGTCATGAAGTGGGGACAAGACAAAACGCTGCACCGAGGCACCTTCGTTTGCGTATTGACGAACTCGGCGGTGCTTCTTCTGACTCTCTACCTTCCCTCCTCCACCGTCGGCTTTGCCATTCTTTCAATTTTGTTTTTCTTCGGTATCGGGTTGATCTCAGCGAATGCCTCGATGGGAGCAGTCTCCCTCTATCCTCACAAAGCCGGTGCGGCTTCTGCCGTTTATGGCTGCATTCACTCTCTCAGTTCAGCAACCATGGGAGCCATTGCCGGACTTCTCTATGCGGGAAGGCTCTTGGAGCCGGTGTCTCTTATGTTGCTATGCTCAGTCGGCGCTCTTTTTGGTAGCGCGTTAATCCATCGATCTCGTCACCACGCGATCTAATTCGCAAAATTAAACCTACATGGGTATTCGATAGGCTTCGTTGCATTGCTAAGCTTCGTGCTTATAGATTCTCGGGGGTAATGCCGTGCACGAAATTACAAAAGACATGGAAGTATTGCAGCAGGCGATTGTCCGCTACAGCGTTGAGCGAATGCGGATGGATCCCCCTGAGATTGATGCGCCCATGACGCCAGAACAATTAACGGCGATGGTTGGTCAGACCATCACCAATAAAGGTCTGGGCGGTCTGGAGGCGCTGAGGTTGTTTACTGACGTTCTGGCACCTGCCTGTATTTCCACCGATCATCCTAAGTTCTTGGCCTTCGTCCCTGCAGCCCCGACGGAAGCGTCGACGCTCTTTGACCTTATTGTCGGTGCGTCTAGTATTTGCGGTAGTTCCTGGCTGGAGAGCGCTGGTGCAACCTACGCGGAAAATCAGGCACTGCGCTGGATCGCAGATCTAGCTGGCTTCGGCCCTAATGCGGGCGGTGCTTTCGTCAGTGGTGGTACGGCGGGCAACCTGTCAGCTTTGGTTGCGGCTAGACACCAATGGCGACGCGCCAAGCCGGACCTTGAGTCATTACGTGGACTCGTCATCTCATCCAAGGGCGCTCACGCCTCCATCAAGCAAGCCACCTACGTAATGGACGTTGACCTTCTTGAAGTGGGTGGCGATCGGCTGACCGGAAAGGATGTCGAAGAGGCGATTGCAGGACTTTCGGAAAATGACCGGGAACGCCTTTTTGCCGTGGCGTGTACCGCTGGCACCACGAACTTGGGTGTCATTGACGATATGCAGGGTATTGGCGAGGTTAGTCATAAACACGATGTCTGGATGCACGTCGATGGTGCCTATGGCGGCGCAGGCCTCGCCGCGCCCAGTATTCGAGATGCTTTTAATGGCATCGAACTCGCGCACAGCTTCATTGTCGATCCTCACAAATGGCTGTTTGCGCCCTTTGACTGCTGCGCCCTCATTTATCAGGACCCAAGTCTTGCCCGCGAAGCGCACCAGCAACAAGGCGCCTATCTGGAAGTCGTCTACGATGGTGTCTGGAACGTTTCTGATTACGCGCATCACCTCTCGCGACGAGCACGCGGCCTTCCGCTCTGGTTCAGCCTTGCCACACACGGCACCGAAGCGTACGCAGAAGCAGTTGAGCAAACGTTGGCGGTTGCAAAAGAGGCGGCTGTCCGCATTGATCGACACCCTGATCTTGAGCTCGTCGTGGAGCAAAATCTATCGATCTGTGTCTTTAGAAAACAAGGCTGGAATGCTGAAGACTACGCGCGATGGAGTAATGATCAACTACAGACGGGTCAGTCTTTCGTGACCCCCACTAAGCACAATGGCGAAACAGTGCTTCGTTTTTGTATCGTAAATCCAAGAACAACGGTTCAGCATATTGAGGAGATACTCGCTAGCCTTTAACGTAGAGGGCATGTCCGAGTATCACCTGACCGATCAAACTAACCAGCGCTGGGAGCAACTGCTCCGATACCGCTATATCGAACTAATCTCGCTCTGGGAGGGTCGGTTAACGACCCGGAAATTGTGCGAGACGTTTGGCATCGGACGCCAGCAAGCCAACAAAGATTTAAGTAATTACAGGCGTGCACTCAAGCGGGGAGATTTGATCTACGATGCCGTCGCAAAGCATTACTCTCCCTCCAGTGACTTCGCTCCCATCCTGACGCGGGGGCTTGCCTCGGAGTATTTACAGCTAGCCGCACAGCAGAGCGATGTGCAGAAAATTCTTGGACATCTCCCCGTAGCCGCTGCCAGCGTCGAGGTTGTCAGCGCGCCGTCGCGAGAACTGCCCGCCGAGTTATTGCGACCGATTATTCAGGCCATGACAGAGCATCGACGAATCGATGTGGACTACGTCTCACTTAACAATCCGGACCGAGAAGGTCGCATTATCGTGCCTCATACGCTGGTATGGACGGGTTACCGATGGCATGTCCGGGCGTGGTGTGAAAAAAATCAAGATTTCAGGGATTTTGTGCTCAGCCGATTTCGCGGCGAAGCGGAGCTCATGGATGTGAGCCCCAGCCAGGCAGATCAGGATGAGGACTGGCACCACATTGTGACACTCACGATTGAGCCTGATTCTCGGCTGTCTTCAGAGCAGCAGGAGGTAATTGCTCATGACTACAATATGAGTGATGGTCGACTGGAACTCGAGGTTAGAGCAAAACTTGCGCCCTATTTATTACAACTGTTGAATGTGAATACCGGTTCATTGTTGAAGGACCCGAGAGCTCAGCAATTGATACTCACCAATCAAGACGCCCTTAACACCTGGTTGATGTAGCCTTGCAGCGCCGTGCTTACGTCAAATTTGTGACGTGGCTCACGATTTGAAAATCAGTTGGATTGGTCGAGCACACAAAGTTGTTATTCTCATGGCCGGAGTAGTTATTAAGAGACTGATATGAGCGCCGTTGAGCCCATCAACAATGTACAGTCGCAAAGCGTTGCAGAGCGCCGCATGCGCATGCCTCCTATTCCAGACGATTTTGGTGGCTTGATCACCAACGAGCAAAAGATCGCGCTCAATCAAAAGCAGCAGTTTGGTTGGTTCGTTAAGTTTGTGCGCCGACCGCTCTTCCAACCGATCGAGGTTGTTTTATCAAATCCTGACGGCAGCGAGTTTTTGATGCTAGAAAACGACGGATTGACGCGACCGTTTTTCAACGTCCGCACCGACGACCTCCGCTAAATAAGCGCAATATCCGGCTACTTCCCGCGCCGCCTCCGAATGGAAGGCTTGCGCATAGACGACTGTGGCATTCGAGGTAATTTCCCCGTTTCGAGATAGCGATGAATACTCTCCTGTGAGCGGACAAGCGTCGCTTTACCCACAGATTCCACCATGTTGTTAGATTGATAAGCGTCTAGTACACGCGCTTTACAATTGTCATTCCATTGTTGATCGAGAATGTCTTGCACTGTTCGCTGTGCCTGCGCGTCCTTTACCGGACAAATCACCTCAACCCGAAAGTCGATATTACGTGTCATCAGGTCAGCCGAGCCAATGTAGTATTTCGGCTCGCCACGATTATGTGCCACGTAAACCCTAGGGTGTTCGAGGAAGCGGTCAATAATACTGATTGCCTTAATGTTTTCAGAAATACCATTCACGCCTGGCAGCAGCGAACACATGCCGCGCACAATCAATTTAATTTCCACGCCGGCCTGACTGGCTTCATAAAGCTTGAGCGTCAACTGTCGGTCTACCAGATTATTACATTTGAAAAATAGCTGAGCTCTGAAGCCTTGCCGTGCGTTAGCAATTTCCTCATCGATGAGCTGCATAATTCCGCTCCTCGACGTATGCGGTGACACCAAGAGATGTTTATAGTCGGGTCGCCGATAGTTGTATTTTAAAAATTCAAAGACCTCATTAACGTCCTCACAAATATCGGGATCAGCGGTCAACAAGGTGAAGTCAGTGTAAAGCCTGGCCGTCTTCTCGTTGAGGTTGCCCGTACCTACGTGGCTATAGCGAACCAGTTCGCCGTGTTCCATGCGATCAATGAGAAATAGTTTGCTGTGCACTTTCAGGCCAGGAATGCCGAAGATAACCTCTATACCCGCATCGGTTAGACGCTCAGACCAATCAATATTAGCCTGTTCGTCGAAACGCGCGGCCAGCTCGACCACCACGCGCACACGTTTACCGTTGTACTGCGCGTTAATCAATGCATCGACGATCTGAGAATTGGACGCCACGCGATACAGGCAGACCTTGATCGCGGTCACCGAGGGGTCTATCGCCGCAGTCTTGAGCACGTCGACAACGTAATCGAACGGGTGATAGGGGTAATACAGTAAGTAATCTTTTTCACGGAGCGCGTCAAAAATGTTATCCGCCTGATCTAGTTCAGAAATCCGAATCGGTGCCAGGGGCTTAAATTCGAGATACTTTGACCCCGCATTCGGGAAGCCGATGTAGTCTTTTGAGTTGTGGTAACGACCTCCCGGAATCAAACTGTCATAACGACCAAAGCCAAGCCTTTTTCGCAGCTGCTCAAGCAGCATCTCTGGCATGGTGGCATCGTAAACAAAGCGGACAGCGTCTGCTTTTCGGCGCTGCTTCAGACTCGACGCCATCTTCTCGATGAGACTTTCATTAATCGATGTCTCAATTTCCAATTCGGCATCGCGCGAAAACTTGAAGCAGTAGGCGCTGGCCGACTCAATATTGAATACTCCTCGGAATGCTCGAGGTAGGCAGGCTCGAATGACGTCATCTAACAGAATGAATACTTTACCCTGTGCGTCTCGTCCCCTAGGAATGGAGACAAAGCGACCCAACACATCGGAGGGCACCTCCATGACGGCATACTGGTCTCCCTCCGTGGTCTTGATGTCGACGGCCAGATAGAGAGACTCGTCAGCCAACGCAGGAATGGTCAGTTCATCGCTCAACAAAATGGGCTCAAGTGTTGGGAGTACGTGCTTTGCAAAATACTCCTCAACATAAGTAAGTTGAGCACGGCTTAGGTCTGTCTCATCAATAATATAGATGTGCCGCTTCTTGAGTTCGGCCATTACCTTGGACTGCGTTTTATCGAACTCAAGCTGAAGATGTGCCACTTGCTGTTGAATCGTCTCCAGCAATTCCTTTGCTCGTTGACGCTTACCGCCCGTGGATACCGTGATCAGTCTTCTGATTTCAGCAACTCGAACGCGAAAGAACTCATCTAGATTGCTCGAGAAAATGCCGAGGAAGCGAATACGCTGGCTGACAGGCACCGATTCGTTAGCGGCCTCCTGCAAAACCCGAGCGTTGAACGACAGCCAGCTTAACTCTCGCGGCATAAACAGTCGCTCATCAAGGTCCGCTAAGCGCCCGTCAATCGGATTAATCATGGGAACCTATTTTATCCTATATGTGATATTCGAGCTTACCAGCACCGAACCACAAGGTTTAACTTTGGTGGCTGGAAATGCAGTCTGTGACAAAGGCGGCAGTCTCCTGAGGTTTCTCAATGGGCATCAAATGACCCGCATCAATCGTCTGGAAATGTACCCTTTTTAGTTTTCTCAATCGTTCTGCCACCGACGGAACGATAACGTATGAGTGCTCTCCACCCAAGATATGCATTGGTGCGTTACTCTGCTCAAAGCATTTCCATAAATTGGGCGGAGAACGGTAGACGCACGCCTCCCAGGCGCCCGAGTATCTAAGATCAACGCCCTGCCCTGACTCAGCGTGAGCAGCGAGCACATAATCCATCAACTCCTTGTCCGCGATACCAGAAAAAGCCCGCTTCTTACGATAAAAATCAAATGCGCTCTGGTGGCTTTCGAAGTGATGAGGCCGCCCCAGTGCGCCTCGAATCATCTTCGGCTTGTCAGGCCAGAGACGAAATGCCAAGCGCGAGAATGCGAGGAAACGTGAGCTAATGGTTACAGGGTCCAACCCCACAATCCCCTTGACCAAATGAGGTGCTTTTTTAGCTATAAGCAGGCTGATCGCTCCACCCATCGAGTGTCCCACTAACCACACGGGGCCCTTGGTTTGGTGCTCTAGCGTTTTAATCGCATCGTTCGCGTAAACGCCCCAATCTAAAAAATTGGGTGCTTCCGCCGCCCACAGAGGTCGGTGTTCAATTGTGGAAATTCGACCCAGAGGGCTGATAGCAGTCAAAAAGGACGTATAGGTTCCCGGGGGGAACCCGTTCGCGTGTAAAAATACGATGTGTTCACCTGAACTAGAGGCATCGGAAAAATCAGAGATTGACTGCAAGATACGGCTCCAAGACAAACAACTACTTAGTGGCTATGATCGCGCGGTGAACATGTACGGATTTGTCCACAAGACCAAGCGCAACGAGAATAAATAATGGCCGCCCGAAAAACCATTCAGAATAGTGCCGTCGCACTGATTTTCGCACTCGCGGCCTCTACAGCTCAGGCGAAAACCATCACGTCAGAGGTATTCGATACGGTCATCGAAGGTGGTCGGGTCATGGACCCAGAAACAAATTTCGATGCCATTGCGAACATTGGAATTAGACAAGGAAAAATAACCCGCATATCGAGTGATCAACTCAAAGGCAATCATCGGATCAATGCCGAAGGATTGGTGGTTTCACCCGGTTTTATCGATATCCACTCCCACACACCTACGCGCCTTGGCGAGCACCTTAGCGTTCTCGATGGAATCACAACGCAACTCGACCTCGAGGCGGGTTCGTATCCACCAACCGCTTATGGCTACCAGTACAAGGGTGGAGCACAACTGCACTACGGCTCGTCAGTCGGTCACTTTGCGATC
>JAACDF010000041.1 GCA_009937065.1 Gammaproteobacteria bacterium
ATGCCGGTGCTGACCGTATCGACGGCTCAGCGGCGGGGTTGGGGGCCGGTGCTGGCAATACGCCACTCGAAGCCATGGCAGCCGTGCTCGAGCGCATGGGTGCTGACACGGGCATTGATATTTTCAAGCTGGCCGATGCCGCTGAAGATCATGTCCTACCGATCATGGATGAGCCGGTGCGGCTCAGCCGAGATGCTCTGGTTCTAGGCTACGCCGGCGCCTATTCCTCGTTTTTGCTTTTTGCGAAGCGAGCACAGGCCAAATACGGCGTCCCATCGCACGAAATCTTGCTCGAAATGGCTCGAAGAAAGACCGTTGGCGGTCAGGAAGATCTGATCGAGGAAATCGCGATCGAAATGGCAGCGAAAGCCAGCTAGCGCTGGACGGCAGTGGGTCTTTCTGATAACTAAGTAGCCTAAGGAATAACCGGGATGTCTGTACGCAGCCCTATGAATCAACCAAGCATAGTGGAGCTCTCGAAACTGATTGGTTTCCTCTACGATGGCCACATCGAGGAAGACCCCTACAGTGCGTTTCTAGCAGAGACTCGCCGCATCATTGATTCTAATTTTGCTTCGATCACCATGCGCGAGCCGCAAGGTGACGATGGCGGTTTGTTGTTCGTCTCTTGTGAGGCACTGCCAAAGACCTTTGTGGATGATCACGACAACCCCTACACGGACCGTTATTACACCTCCAACCTCATGACCAATTTGCCCTGGGGCAAGGTTACCTCGCTAGACGAATGCGTGCCGTACCGCACTCTGGAGCGCACTGAGCTCTACAAGTACTGCATGGCACCTATCGACATCTATCACATGATTGGCGTCGACCTGCGCAACGCCAACGGGCTTCGCTTTAGTGTGCGCTTCTGCCGTCCAAAATCAGCCGACAACTTCGGCCCTCAGGAGCGTGAGTTCCTTGAGATGTTGGCCAGTCATATCCAGCGTGCCGTCGCTAACGGCATGCAGCTCATTCAGCTCGACAAGGAGCGCAAGCTCTACAGTTCGACCATCGCAAAACAATCGGTTGGCGTGGTTACTTTGGATGAGAGGGGCAAAATAGTTTCGCGCAATGCTGTAGCAGACACGCTGATACGAGAAAAAGACGGCTTATCGGTAGTGAATGAGCAGTTGCACCTTGAAAGCCCGTCGGCGAGAGCCAAGCTGAACGGTTTTATCGAAGATATTGTGGTTGCTCAGCGCAACCAGGACCCTGCGCCTACCAATGCGCTGTCTGTCGAGCGCCCGTCAGGAAAGGCAGATCTTGAAATTCTGCTCAAGCCCATGATGATCGATAAGACCGTGGAACCCGGCCACACGCCCCACATGATCGTTTTCATCAATGAGCCCGAGCGCAGCTTCCAGATTGAAACGCGCATTCTGATGTCGCTCTACGGCCTCACCAAGGCCGAGGTTGCCTTGTCTAAACTGCTGGCAGAGGGTGCCAACCTCGATCAGGCGGCCGCCGAACTAGGCATTGCCAGAAACACGGCCAGGGCGCAACTTCGGTCGATTTTCGCCAAAACCGGTGTCTCGCGCCAGTCGATGCTGGTAAGTCTGCTGCTGAAGAGTGTGGTGACTTACTCTTAACACGCGCTGGGACGACTTTGCCTGCCCCATTTAACGCGAGCCCACGTTAGGCTCGGTTAGCTCCGACCAGGGCGGGCGATCCTCTTCACCACCAAAAAAGTCCATATCCCAAAACGCCTTCAGCAGAGGCACGTGAATACTTTCCGCCCGCTCAGCGCGCTTGAGAGCTTCTTCCAGCTCCCCAAGCTGCCGGGGAAATCGGGAGGCAAGATTTTCATTCTCACTGGGGTCGGAAAGGACATTAAACAATTCAAGCTCACCATCAGTTTTACCAATGAGCTTCCAAGGAAAGCGGTAATAGGCCTCTCCGTCTCCTCCCGAGACAAAATAATCATTGACGGGTATCTCTGATTTCTCTTTCAACGCAAGCCATCGATCACTCCCATCAAGCCCATAATTAGTACCTGAACTTCGATGACTCGATGCGACTTGAAGAAGTGTGGGCATAACATCGAGAACAGTGACCATAGATGAGTGCGAATGAGGATCTAGATGTGCAGGCCAGTGCACTACCGATGGCACTCTCACCCCCCCCTCAAATACCGAGCCTTTTCCGCGCCTTAGGTGACCGTTGTCACTACCTCCGTCAAGTGAGTTTGTTCTGATGAACTCCAGAAGACCTGGCTTGAACGGAGTATCAAACCATCGCTCTAGGAAGCGCGAGAATTCTACAAAACTAGGAGGCATAGCAGACACATTCAATCCACCGTTATCGCTCATGAACCAAATCAACGTGTTACTAAGCATCCCCTCCTGTTCAAGCCGAGTTATCAATCGACCTATGGCGGTATCCAGTTCCGTGACCATTGCCGCGTGAACGCGGCGGTTGGGGTCTTCGATCGCTGAATAACTCTCTATCGCCTCCGATGGGGCTTCATTGGGTAAGTGCGGTGCATTAAATGACGCATACAGAAATAGCGGCTTTTGGGGGTCTCGCCGCGAAATGACGCGCTCTATTTCTTTAATCGACAGGTGCGTGGCATAACCTTCCTCGCGCAGTGTTGCGCCGTTTCGCTGCCAGTCCAGACCACCTCCGTGCACGTGATCCCAGAACCCGACCCCACCTGTAACATTGCCGTAGAAGTGTTCAAATCCCCGAGATAGTGGGTGATACGCCGCCTCTCGAAAGCCTAAATGCCACTTCCCGACCAGCGCGGTCTGATATCCAACGTCTTGAAGATATTCGGGTAATAACCTTTCAGTCAGCGGTAACCCCGTCGCAATCAATTTTGAAAACGGTTGATAAATACCGAGTGATTGCGGTGACTTACCTGACAAAAGTGCAGCTCGGGTGGGCGTACACGTTGCCTGAGCATAAAACCGCTCTAAAACAATGCCCTCAGCTGCTAATCGATCGATATTGGGCGTCCTGATTTCACTACCGTGGTATCCCACATCGTTCCAGCCCAAATCATCGGCCAAAATAATGACGATATTGGGCGGCGTGTCGCTTGCATTTACCCCACTGACAAAGCCAATAAGCACTGCAATGTACAGCGCTTTTTGGAATTGTCTTTTCAATCTCAAAAGGCGCATTACTCTATTCAATTCTGTTATTGAGATGACCGAGGTAGGTTGCCTGGGTTCTCACAACATCGCCGGCCTGTAAATAAAACTGTTGGCCCCAAATATTGAGGGGCTTGAAGAGAACACCGGCTCCAGTGCCGGTCAAAATTAAAGTGCCTTTGGGTATGTGATCACTTGGTAGTAATGGGATGGTCTTATCGCCTTGTTGGTAGAGCATGTCGGCGTCGTTCAATGCTTTATCAACAATCTCATCGAGCGAAAGAATCATTTCAGAGAGGCTAAAGGCTTGTAAGCGACGATCATTGACGAACAGTTCAGCAGAGATTGATCGATAAAAATCAGGATCTTTCGGGATAACGACCAGATACCCGGTGGGTAGACACCCATTGCAGCCCTTTCCTGCTGCAAAGCCTGTTCGCCCGAGGGGCTCGTCGAGATGGATTTCGCGAACTAACGACCAGCGATCCGTAAAATCATTACACAGCACAAAGCCGAAGCGTGGTCTGGGCTCATTAGGCCTAATAGAGCCTAATGGGAAGGCACAAATCTCAGCTTCAAAATCGAGCCTGGAAACAAACGGCACGGTTTGATTCCACGAGCCGGCTTCAACAAGTTTGGGAAATAAGAATGGTGGATCGTCCGAGTAAACCTCTTCCGCATGCTCTCGGAAATTCGTTCCCGCAGCCACGCTGGGATATGAGTAGTTCGCGGGTTGTATTAGCTCACCAATCGGAAATGACTCAAACGTAGCGTCCGTCTCCCAAAGAGATGAGGCGCCGACCATCTCAAGGAAGCTAAATAAATCTTGAGTAGCGTCGTCACCATGAATTGCGGTGAGATCAATGCCTCGAACGCTATCGCTCTCATGAGCTGTTACCAGTATCAGAGCCGTGTCAG
>JAACDF010000042.1 GCA_009937065.1 Gammaproteobacteria bacterium
ATTTTTCTCCACCACGAATCGTAACTGGATTTTCACAAGCGCGAATAGTGACATGGGCAGCAAAGGCTGCGGGTGATGCATCTGTTACGGAGGCGGTACTAACGATCCCTGTCTTGTAGCCTGCATCCGCCGCAGATTCGAGTACGGTTTTTACTGGCTGATCAACGCCATTCTTCCCGATTCTACCTATTTGAGTGACAGCTCCCGTTGCCAGTGCTGTCGCCGTATTCGCGGAGTCAGCAACATAAATGGGCTTACCTTCGCTATCGACTGTCTCCACTTGTACGGCTCCGCGGAACGGCATTTGATCGAGCAGTAATTGTCCCGCTTGCCCGCTTAGATAATTTCTTCCCATGGTGACGTGAGTATCGTCAAATCCATCACCTACGATGAGGATGACGGCCCGTTCGTCCGCGACTACAGATTGTGTCGCCATCGCAGTGAGGGCGGCTGCTACGGATAAGATCTTACGCATGGGGTACCTATTGAGTGGCGATAGTCATGGTTGTTGTGGGGTGAGAATAAACCCTATGTGGTTTGATAAAAACCCTGACAAGCGGGGCGGTTTTTCAGACGAGCGGGTCGCGAGCCTTCTGACATTGTGACAAACTGCGCCGCAGAGTTTTTATCTGGGGTTTTCATTGTGTTGAATTTTGTTAAAGGCGCTCGACTACCGTCGATGATAGCGCTAGCACTATTTTGTGCACCAAGTTTAGCGTCAGACACTGGCCACACTGCATGGATGCTAACTGCAACCGCGTTGGTTTTATTCATGACCATTCCGGGGTTGTCGCTGTTTTATGCGGGCTTGGTTCGCGCAAAAAATGTTCTGTCTGTCCTCATGCAATGCTTTGCAATCACTGGCTTTATGTCACTGTTGTGGTTTGTTGCCGGCTATTCGATCGCATTTGGTACTGATGGTGTAGAGCCAGGTCCCTACATGGGTGACATGGGAAATCTCTTCTTAGCGAACGTATCAATAGACAGTATGCGAAACGGAATTCCTGAGACGCTATTTGTGATGTTTCAAATGACATTCGCCGTTATAACACCGGCGTTGATCGTCGGTGGATTCGCTGAACGGATGAAGTTTTCTGCCATGCTCTTATTCAGTGCCGCTTGGATGTTGCTGGTTTATGCACCGATCTGTCACTGGGTATGGGGCGGTGGCTGGCTCGGTGCAATGGGTCTGCAGGATTTTGCTGGTGGTACCGTTGTTCACATTACTGCCGGTGTCGCAGCGCTTGTCGCGGCTGTAATGATGGGGTCTCGTAAAGGTTTTGGCTCCACAGCAATGCCACCTCACAACCTCACGATGACGGTCACGGGAGCGGGTATGCTTTGGGTAGGCTGGTTCGGCTTTAATGCGGGTTCGGCATTGGCGGCAGATAACAGTGCTGCAATGGCCATGCTGGTCACGCATTTGAGTGCTGCATGTGGGTCACTCGCCTGGATGACAATGGAGTGGATTCGTCACGGCAAGCCCTCGGTATTAGGGATAGTCACCGGTATGGTTGCAGGATTGGGTACCATTACACCTGCGTCGGGTTCGGTGGGTCCTGCAGCGGCCGTCATCATTGGTCTCACCGCGGGCGTCGTATGCTATTTCGCAACCATCACCTTAAAGAAAACGCTCAAGATCGACGATAGCTTGGATGTTTTCCCCGTTCACGGCGTAGGCGGCATGCTTGGCACCATACTAATCGGTGTCTTTGCTGCCCCCTCTATTGGAATCTTCAGTGGTAATGGTTTTTCAGATGGCGTCTCGTCCATGGGTGGACAGCTTTACATCCAAACCTTTGGCGTGGTTGTCACCTTCCTGTTTGCGCTGGTGGGCAGCTGGATTTTACTGAAGCTGGTTGATCAACTTATTGGCTTGCGAGTCGATGATGAGCAAGAGACAGAAGGTCTCGACCTCGTGCTTCATGACGAACGTGGCTACGATTTATAAATAAGTTAAAGGCAAGTGGGGCTAGTCATTCTCTTTGGCCAGCCTCACTTTCACCCCCAGCTTTTCAAATGCTGACTTAGATTCGGTGATTTCCCAGATGGTAAGAGGGTAACCCTCTCGCCATTGGTCCGGAAAATACACTCGCAACTTATCGCTCTTGGCTCGTGCCGAAAAATCAGGCTGAATCCCTGACAAGCCTGCGTGCTTTAGGATCACGGCCATTCGCAGTAGCACCAGCATTCGCGCCAATTTTTCTCGCTTCTTTCCCGGTATATCCTCGAACAGATACGAGGGTAGCTTTCCTCGATGACCGCGCAGCAAACGACTCATGATGAGCTGATCACCCTGTGAGAAGCCGGGCATGTCCGAGTTTTCAATGAGATAAGCAGAATGCCGATTGTAATGTTTCTGGGAAATCCCCACACCGACCTCGTGCAGACGAGCAGCCCAAACGAGCAGTTCAATATCGTCATCCGACAGTCGCCAGGTGGACGCTGTCTGTGCTGCGAGGTGGCGCGCATAGTTGCCGACGGTCTCTGCTGTGGGCTGATCGACTGAATAACGCTGTAACATCGCCTGAATCGTGCGTTCGCGAACGTCTTCATGCCTCAGACGTCCCATAAGATCGTAGATCACGCCCTCGCGGAGAGCGCCGGCAGAGGTTCGCATGACCTCGACACCTAGCACATCAAATATTGCGGTGGTGATTGCAACGCCGGCAGTAATAACACCGCGACGCCGTTCGTTAAGGCCTTCTAAATTTATGTCATCGATGGAGTCGAATTTTAAAAGCGCTTTGCGTAGTTTTTTCAGTGACTTCGAGTCGATGCCCTCAGAGCGCCAGCCTGCAGTAGTTATGAGGAGTTCAATTGCTTGCAGGGTGCCGGAGGAGCCCACAGCTTCGGTCCAATGGCTGTGTTTGAAATTACGGCGAATGTGAGAGATTTCGAGACTCGCCTGGTCGTAAGCCTTCCAAAAGCTTTCTTTTGACAGGGTGCCGTCCGGGAAGAGGGCATCCGAGTAGCTTACACAGCCCAGTTGCAGACTTTCCAAACGCTTAGGTTCAAACCGCTGCCCCAGGATGAACTCAGTACTACCGCCACCAATGTCGACCACCAGACGGCTTTGCTCGTCATCTGCCAGGGTATGTGCGACACCCAGGTAAACAAGTCGAGCCTCCTCGCGACCGTAGATGACGTCGATCGGAGTGCCTAAGATCGCCTCCGCGGGGTCGGTAAACTCATTTCTATTCCAGGCTTGCCGCAGCGCGTTGGTACCAACGGCTCTAACCTGCTGTGGCTTGACTGACAGCAAGAGCTGTTGAAAGCGCTCTAGACAGGCAAGACCACGCTCAATTGCCTCCCTGTCCAGGCGATGATCCTTGAGACCTTTGCCTAACTGAACCTTTTCCGCCAAGACGTGCAAAGGGCGTATCTCACCGTGCTCGAGGCGCGCCACTATTAGGTGAAAGGAGTTACTCCCGATATCGATTGCCGCAAATATGGGCTCTGCCGCTGTGTCTTTTTCATTAGGGAGCACGGAGAGTTCAAGCTTCACTGTGATAAATCACTCTGCAATTTGGAATAGTGCAATGTGCCAAGCATAGTTCAATCTCATCCTAGGGTCAGTCTTGGTCTTTATTAACGCGATGAAATTGGCGCGGTACGCGGCGAGTTATCCGAGTACATAGTTCATAACCTATGGTGTCGCAGTGTGCGGCAACCAGATCGACGGTGGGTGAAGCACCCCATAAGGTCACGGGACTGCCAACGCCCAAGTCTGGCGCATCGGTAATGTCAGCGGTAATCATATCCATAGAAACCGTACCCACCATGGGTACGACCTCGCGTTGGGTGCCGATCGGTGTTCCATCCGGTGCAGCGCGAGGGTAGCCGTCGCCATAGCCTGCGGGGATGGTCGCGATGCGTGAGGGCCTGTTTGCCACCCATCGCCCGCCATAACCCACACTTTCGCCGACTTCAATCCATCGAACACTGGCAATGCGGGATTCGAAATGCATCACGGGGTTGAGCGAATACCCCTCAGGTAACTCGACCAATGATCCTCCGTATAAGGCATAACCAAGTCGAACCCAGCTTTCCTGCGGGGTAATTTCTCCTGTCGTCGCTGCAGAATTTGAGAAGCTACCGGTCTTTGAGGAGCCCTCTATTTCGCTCCAGCGCGCTAACTGTCGCGCGGTCAGCGGTGACTCTGGAGCCTCCGCATCCGCAAAATGGCTCATCAACACAGTATCTCTAACGCTCTGCGTCGCAAGGCGTGTTCTGGCTGACGCAATTTCACTGGGCATAAAGCCCAGTCGATGCATGCCGGTATCGCATTTAATCCAAATCTGATCAAACCGAGCTCCAGATTGTTCTAGCCAGCCTATTTGATGCTCACTCGAAATGGCGGGCCACAGCGACGCGTTGGCCATCTCTCGAACGTCTTCCTGCGAGTGTGGCCCTTGTAGAACAAGAATGGGTAACTCAATGCCTGCTTCACGAAGCTCTATCGCTTCTTCTGTAATGGCAACCGCAAAGGCGTCGACAAGCGGTAATAGTGTTTTCGCGCAGTGCACTGCCCCATGTCCGTAAGCATCGGCCTTGACTACGGCCATGCTGCGACGCTGGCCCGCAATGCGTTTTAGCGTTAAGGCGTTCTCACGAAGCGCCTGTAAATCAATTGTGAACCGTGTAGGCCGGGTCATTCGAAATGATCGAACCGATGCAGGTCAAATAGGCTTTGCGCCTGAGACCAAATCGGGCCTGGTTGGCCGTCACCAACAGCCCGACCATCAATGCTCACGACCGGTTCTAATTCTTTTGTTGAGCTGCTCAGCCAGACCTCGTCTGCATGCAATACTTCGTCTCTCGTGATTTGTGTCTCAGTTACCTTAAGCGAGCTGCGCGCGCGGAGAATTTGGAGTGCCATATCTCGCGTAACGCCCGCTAGTTTATGCTGGTCCAAGGGGGGTGTTTTGACTTCATTACCATGAACCACGAAGACATTGCAGGCCGCTGCCTCGGTCAATTGATCGTTCGCATCGAACATTAGTACTTCGCCACCGCCGTCGTTTACGCCCTCCATCATATGAAGCACGTTGCCAAGCAGTGAGGTGCTTTTGATATGACAGCGCTGCCACCGCAAATCCCGACGAGTCGTCACTTTCCAATGTGTGACCTTATCGGGGTCACCTGTGACGGGCGCGGGGATATCAAACGTGTAGGCGAAGAGGGTAGGTGTTGTTGTAGCCGGAAACGCGTGATTGCGTTTCATCGTCACGCCCCGTGTAATCTGCAAATAGATACCGAGATTCCCGTTACCATTTTGATCCATGAGCTTTTTAAATATGGCGGTGAGCGCTGCTCGATTCCAGGGAATGTCTATTTTAATTTCGTTCAGACCGTTCTCTAGCCGAGTAAGATGTAGATTAAGACCAATCAGTTTGCCGCCGTACGATGGAATGACCTCGTAGATGCCGTCTCCAAACAAAAAACCTCGGTCCATGGGCGATATTCTCGCTTCTTCCAAGGGTACAAAATCATCATTTAAGAAAGCGATCGCCATTGCTATCTGTCCTTAGTCTTTCCGTCTCTTGTCACATTCAGGGAACGCCTTATAGTACTGGACGAGAGCAGCACATAAAAAGGATAAAGAGACATGCCCACTATCACGGATCAAGCGATCGCGAATCCCGAAAAGCCCGCGTTCATCATGGGGTCAACTGGTGAAACAGTGACCTTCAGCGAGCTTGACAGCATTGCTAATCAAGTTGCACACCTTCTGCGGGCATCGGGCGTTCAGCAGGGACAACACATCGCGATGATGATGAAAAACTGTCGCGAGTTTATCGAGATCATGTTTGGCTGCATGCGCGCGGGGGTCGTATTTACACCGATTAGCACTCACCTGAAAAAAGATGAAACTGCCTACATCATCAATAATTGTCGAGCTCAACTGTTTATTGCCTCGGCATCGCTGGCGGACATCGCTGCAGAGGCAGCAAGTCAGGCACCAGTGCTCGAGCATTGCTTTATTGTGGATGGTGAGCGGGCCGGATTTAGTGACTGGCACTCGGCGTTGGCGGAGCAGCCATCAGAACCCATCGCCGATCAAAGTTTGGGCGTCCCCATGCTGTACTCGTCGGGAACTACGGGGAAACCTAAGGGGGTTTTTCGCGCGCCTGAAAATATCGATTTGGACGCCCCACATCCGCTTAAACTCGCCGGGGCTTACTATGGTTTCAATACCGATACGATCTATCTCTCACCCGCGCCGCTCTATCACGCGGCACCGCTGCACTACAACACATTGAATCTGATTCAGGGTGGTACGTCCGTCATCATGGAGCGTTTTGATCCTGAGCAGGCACTGGCCTTAATAGAGCGCCACAAGGCGACCCATAGCCAGTGGGTTCCAGTTATGTTTGTCCGCATGCTGAAGCTGTCCGAGCAGGTTCGATCAAAGTACGACGTCTCGAGTATGCAACGTGCAATCCATGCGGCAGCGCCATGTCCTATCGACATAAAACGGCAGATGATTGATTGGTGGGGTCCTGTAATTTGCGAGTATTACTCGTCGAGCGAAGGGGTGGGTTTTACCCTCATCGATTCTGAAGATTGGTTGAATCACCCGGGGTCCGTAGGTCGACCGCTGACAGGTATTCCCAAAATACTGGACGATAATCTGGACGAGTTACCCGTTGGTGAGGTTGGGCAAATCTATTTTGCTGAGGTAGCTCGATTTGAATATTTCGACGAGCCTGGGAAGACCGACGAAGCCTTCGATTCCAGAGGCTGGGGTACCGTCGGTGATATGGGCTATCTAGATGAAGAGGGCTACTTATACCTCACCGATAGAAAGAACTTTATGATCATCACGGGTGGTGTCAATGTCTATCCGGCCGAGATAGAGGGTTTGCTGGTAACGCATCCGAAAGTAGCCGATGTTGCCGTATTTGGTATCCCAAATGAGGAGTTCGGTGAGGAGGTGAAGGCCGTTGTTCAGCTCATGGATCACAGCGATGCGTCGCATGAAACCGCGGAAGATCTGACGCTATGGATGAAAGAGCGTCTTGCATCGCTGAAAGTACCGAGATCGATTGATTTCATGGAGCAATTGCCGCGAATGGACAATGGTAAGCTCTACAAACGGCACCTCATGGACGCCTACAAGTAGATTGAGCGACAAAAGAGTGCGCCTGCACTCACCGGTTTCGTAACCGTCGCATAGCTTCGTTGTGAGCAATGCTCGCGACTCAATGGGTTGGCAAAGCTAAAACCTTACATACGCTTTTCGCAGTTCTGGTTTCTGAGACTCAGATCATAGTTCATGAGTTGAGTTAGCATTGCTTTAGCGCGGCCGCGGACCCTAAACTGCGTTAAATCGCTATCAGCGGGGGCTGCGTTGGCGGAAAAAGATAGTGGCTTACATCAACAGGATGCTATCGAGCGTCATCGATACCTTGAGGTTCTTCATCAATTTACGATGAGTCAGGCGTCTCTAACGTCTGTCGATGACATTTGTTGGAACATCACTAAAACGGCCATCGGTGACCTTGGTTTTGTTGATTGTGTTGTTTACCTCATCGCTGACGACGGCGACGTCCTGGTCCAGAGAGCGGCGCATGGCGAAAAAAATCCTGCAGACCGAGAAATTCTGGACCCGATAGAAATCCCTGTAGGCACTGGCATTGTGGGAGCCGTTGCTAAAACAGGCGAGCTCCAACTTGTGAACGATACCCGTTCAGACCCTCGTTACATTCTGGATGACGATTTTCGATGCTCTGAGTTGGCTGTCCCTATTTTGCACGAGGGTCGCGTTGTTGGTGTTCTCGACTCCGAGCATCCAGAACCCAACTTTTATTCAGAGGAGGACGTTAAGCTCTTTACAACCATTGCTGCCCTTGCATCGACACGCCTCGATACCGCGTTGGCACTCGAGCGTCTTGAACTTCAGGCGAGAGAGTTACGTGAGGCAAGAGAAGCGGCAGAAGCAGCATCTAAGGCAAAAAGTCAGTTTATTGCCAGTGTTTCACACGATATGCGAACACCGCTTACCGCCATTATCGGTTATGCCCATTTATTGGAGGAGGGTATGGGCGATACTGATGAGAGGTCAGCTTGGTTGAGCGCGGTTGTCGCCAACTCAGAATACATGAGCGCAATGATTGGCAATGTGCTTGATATGGCTGCTATAGAGAGTGGCCAGTTACGAGTCTCCTCGGACTTGATAGATATTCGAGAGTGGATGGAAAAACTGCGTCAATTGATTGAAAGTCGAGCCTCTGAGCGGGGGCTTTCTTTATCATTAATTATTGAGAAAGGGACACCTGCGCGCTGGACCGCTGATCGGGCAAAGCTCGACGAACTCGTTATGAATCTCCTCACTAACGCCATTAAGTACACGATGGAAGGGGGGGTGTCGTTATCGGTTTCAGCTTCCACGCATGAAGACACCCCACGACTCCATATTGTGGTTGATGACACAGGAATTGGCATGCCCTCATCTTCGCTTGAGAGTGTTTTTGAGCCATTTACTCGAGTTCATGACACGACTACTCACTCTACAATCGCGGGCACCGGTCTTGGGTTGACCATTGTGAAGTCATTTGCCGATTTGATGGGCGGTGAGATCGATATCACATCAACGCCAGGGAAAGGAACGCGAGTTGCTGTCACGTTACCACCAGGCAAGCAGGAATTTGAGAGTGACGTTGGCAACTCCGAGTCGGAGAAAGGTCGTTCGCTAGGGGACTTATCTGTCGACTCGGTATGCGATCCCCTCGCAGGCGCGAGAGTACTCGTATGCGAGGATAGTGATACGGTGTCAACGCTACTCAAGCTCATTTTAGAGCGTGCAGGGGCCTCGGTTTCAACGGCAGAGAATGGGGAGGAGGGGTATGCGCTTTTCACTCAACGACCCAATGCATTCGATCTCGTCATTACCGATATGCAGATGCCCAAGATGGATGGCTATGAGCTGATGCGACAGATTCGTGAGTTGGGTTGGTCAGGTCATATCGTCGCGCTTACAGCTTTTGCGGCATCAGAAGATGAAACCAAATGTCGGGCCGCTGGTTGTTCACACTATTTGACAAAACCCATCGATCCGGCATCTTTTGCTCGCTCGATCGCCGACGTTTTGGCTGGGTAACCAAACTTAATCAGTGTACGCGGCGCCCATGGTTGACAATGGACCGACCATGGCTGCTTTTGCTTCAGCTTCAGGACTTGATGCTGTTCCGATCAGCGCGCGCTTTCTAATGCCCTGTGTGATGGAGGCTAGTCTGAAGAAGCAGAACGCCATGTAAAAGTTCCAGTCCTCTATGCCTGGCTGGCCTGTTCGTTCGCAGTACAGTCGAATGTAAGTCTCGTCGTCAGGAATATTTAAGTCGGCACGGGAGAGACCGGCAAGGCCGTTGATGCCAGCTTCCCGAGGAAACTGCCATGCCATGAGCTGATAGGCGAGGTCGGCGAGTGGGTGTCCCAAGGTCGACAGTTCCCAGTCGAGAATGCCGATGATACGGGGCTCGGTCGGGTGAAAAATCATGTTATCCAACCTGTAGTCACCATGGACGAGTGACACGCGACCGTCATCTTCGGGCATGTTCTTAGGTAGCCAGTCGATGAGCTTTTCCATTGCGGGGATCGTCTCGGTCTCAGCAGCACGGTAGTGCTTGGTCCGACGTCCGATCTGGCGCTCGGGATAGTTGCCGGGCTTGCCATAGTCGCTGAGGCCAACCGAATGGATATCTACCAGATGCATATCTGCCATGACCTGATTCATTTGATCGTAAATGGCGTAACGATCGTCATCTGAAACTTCGGGCAAGGCGGGATCCCAAAAAATACGTCCCTCAAGATATTCCATGATGTAAAACATCGACCCAATGACATCGTCGTCTTCGCACAGCGCTACTGCGGTAGGCACGGGGACATTGGTAGGTGCTAGCGCAGACAAGACTTTGAATTCTCTGTCTACGGCGTGCGCTGACGCTAACAAGGTACCCTGTGGCTTTCGACGAAGCACATAGGCATTGTCACCGGCTGTCAGCTTAAAGGTTGGGTTAGACTGACCCCCTGCAAATTTTTCAGCCTTGAGATCACCGTTAAACGCTGGAACCCGGTCGCGTATCCATTGCTCAAGAAGCGTTAACTCGAGTGCCTGCGCCATTTTTTGATCTCCGATGTAGCTAAGTGCTTGCCGATTCAGTATTGTTCTTGAGCGCGTTATACACGCTGGTATTGCGACTCGCAAACCAGGGTTGGAAAACACGCGCGACCGCCTAGGCGGCTAATAACGATAAGCACATGTTGTACGGAGATGAATACGTTATGTCTGTTGTAGCCCAGTTTAAGAAAGCTCTCGAGATGACCACAGCGCCTGGTGGATTGCTCGAGCTAACCACCATCGAGCGCGATGGCGTGCCTGTAAAAGCGTTTGCCCAGGCACCCGGTTCAATGCGAGATCTATGGGCATTGTCGACCGGTCATGGGGATGCGGAATACCTGATTTACAAGGATGAGCGTTGGACCTATGCGCAAACGGCAAAAGCCGTGGCTGAATTTGGCGGCTGGTTGATGGAACAAGGAGTGGGTCCTGGAGATCATGTGGCGATTGCCATGCGGAACTATCCAGAGTGGATGATGGCGCATTGGGCGGTCAACAGTATTGGGGCTGCGATTGTGGGTATGAATGCCTGGTGGGTTGCAGATGAAATGGATTACGCCCTCAATGATTCGAAGCCAAAAGTTCTGATCGCGGACGACCGCCGACTGGAGTCTTTTGCACAAATTCAGGCGAAACACCCCGATATCAAGGTTGTCTCCGTGCGTGAGCCAAATTCTCCTGTAGACGCCGTCGATTTTCACTCGGCAATGGTCGAGGGTGCTCAGTTGCCAGCGATTGAAATCGATCCCGATAGCGTCGCCTGTATTTTTTACACCTCAGGTACGACCGGTCGGCCGAAAGGCGCACAATTAACCAATCGTGGTTGCGTCACGAACGTATTGAACGTCGTGTCAATGGGGCGAGCCTTTGCGACCGCATCGGCACTTGCCAAGTCAGGAGATGACCAGGAGGTCGATATACAGTCACCGCCTGCGGCTACCGGCCTTGTTGCAACGCCACTGTTCCATGTCACGGCGAATAACTGTGCTGTGCAAGCTGGGACGCTCGCAGGCAGTCGATTTGTCCTCATGTACAAGTGGGATACGTTAGAGGCGCTTAAACTTATCGAAGCAGAGGGTGTAAATACCCTGAGTGCCGTTCCCATGATGACGCGTGAGCTCCTGACACATCCGGATTTCAATGACTATGATACGTCTAGTCTCGCGAGTATGGGCGGTGGTGGCGCGGCGGTTCAGCCGGATCTTGTAAAAAAAGTGGATGCGGTCACCAAAAAGGCGCGACCTGCACAGGGATACGGCATGACTGAGGTCTGCGGCATCATTACCTACATTGCGGGGGACATATTCGTTGAACGGCCCTCCAGTTGTGGTTATTTGGCGCCCACCTTCGACGGTAAAGTCATCGACGAAAATGGTAAGGAACTCCCGATGGGAGAGCTCGGCGAAATCTGTGTGAAAGGTGCTGCAGTAATTAAAGGCTATTTGAACCGTCCCGAGGCAACCGCTGAGACGATTGTCGATGGCTGGTTGCACACAGGTGATATTGGCTACTTCGACGAAGAGGGATTCTTATACTTAGTGGATCGCGCCAAAGATATGATTCTCAGAGGCGGTGAGAATATCTATGGTGCTGAAGTCGAATTTGCTGTCTTCGATCATCCGGCAGTGCTTGAGTGTGTCGCATTCGCTGTGCCCGACGAGCGGCTGGGAGAGGAAGTGGGCGTGGCCATCCATTTGAAAGATGGCGCAATGTTGGATGCATCGGGTCTTCGTGAGCACTTGGCTACCCGCCTCGCAGCATACAAGGTACCGAAATACATTTGGTTCTTGGCTGAACCGCTCCCGCGAAACGCAAACGGTAAGTTTTTGAAGCGTGAGCTGCGCGAAGTTCTCGATCCAGCATCGGCGGACTGAACAAACTCGATTTAGCAAGCGCCCGCCCCGAGAGGGGTGGCAACAAAACGGAGCATATTCATGAGTCAATATGAGACGCTTGAGGTGACTCAAGACGGTAGAGTGATGGTCATTGCGCTGAATCGTCCCGAGAAAATGAATACCTTTAATACCGTACTTCGACGGGAGATTGCGCAGGCAGCGATATCGGCAAATCTCGATGAATCGGTCAGGGCTGTTGTACTGACTGGAAATGGACGGGCTTTCAGTGCGGGCGCAGACCTGTCAGATGGCGACGGTATGGGGAACGGCAAGTCCGTAGAGAGCGATCTTAATTTTGAGTACAAGCCCGGTGTTCTTGCTATTCACAATAGCTCGAAGCCATGGATAGCCGTGATCAATGGGCCTTGTGCTGGTATTGCCTACTCGTACGCCATGGCCTGCGACTTAGCGTGCATGGGAGAGAAAGCCTATTTATACCAACCCTTCTCCGCAATTGGCCTGGTACCAGATGGCGGCGCAACCTGGTTGATTCCGCGCCTCGTAGGTGCCAAGCGTGCCTACGAACTCATGGCATTGGGAGAAAAATTGAGTTCGGAGAAAGCCATGTCTATGGGGATGGTTAACAGGGTGTTCCCGGATGAATCACTCCGAGAGGAGGGTATTGCTTTCGCCAAGGAAGTGGCGGATAGATCGCCACTTGCACTAAGCTACACCAAGGCCGCTGTGAGCTTTGGTCAGACACATTCCCTGGATCAGACGATTTCGAAAGAAGCCGAGCTACAAGCAATGTGCATCGATAGTGAAGACGCTAAAAATGCGGTCATTTCCTTTTTTAATAAGGAAAAGCCCCAGTGGAAAGGTCGCTAAGTAAAACAAACGTCTGTTTTGGGATAACAGTAATGAAATTACGCGTAGCCGCGGGCATTTTGTCCGCTCTTATGTTCACTCAGACATGGGCCACCGAAAAGCAGATTTTATGGGGTGACACGCACCTACATACGAATCGCTCATTCGATGCCTTCACTAATCGCAATTTCTCAGTGGGTCCGGATGAGGCCTACCGTTTCGCTCGAGGTCTGCCTGTTGTACACCCGGGACACAAGGCCCGAGTTCAATTGGAGACGCCACTCGACTTTCTGGTTGTCTCAGATCACGCTGAATTCTTAGGCAATATTCGCCATCTATACAACGTGGGCATACCCACGGATGGCATGGACTTCTTCCAGAAGTTGAGAGTTTGGTACGTCCAGTACCTGATCCGTGATGCGATCAAAAAGGGTGAGGGACGTGCATTTTTCGTGCGACAGCTTCCAGAGCCCTTTGATACACCTCAGGAAGCAATATCGGAGTGGGATCTTGCTGGTTCAGTGTTTCCAAGAGTACCAATTCTTGAGGATCAAGCCTGGAGCGACATCACCGATGCGGCAGAGGCCAACAACATCCCAGGGCAGTTCTCTGCAATTTTAGGCTGGGAATACAGTCTCATACCCGGTGGCGCGAATCTTCACCGTGTTGTGATGACTGATTTGGATGGCAAGTCAGCTAAGGTATTTCAGCCCTTTGGTTCTGACGACAGTTTATACCCTGAGGACTTATGGGCATGGTTGGACAAGACCAGTCAGGAGACGGGAGGCAACTTCATTGCAATTCCTCATAACTCCAATATTTCAAAAGGCGCCATGTTCGACACCATCACCATGCGAAATGAGCCAATTGGTCCGGAGTATGCTGAGATCAGACGTCGGTGGGAACCCATTGTTGAGGTAACTCAGTACAAAGGCGACTCAGAAACACACCCTGTTTTATCACCTGATGATTCGTTTGCTGATTTCGAAGATTACCCTTTTTACATCCAGCGAGACTGGACCGAGTATAAGCCACAGGTTGGTGACTTCATGCGCTCGGCATTAATCCGGGGTATGCAGATCGAGCGAGAGATTGGAGTGAATCCCTACCAGTTCGGTGTGATTGGCTCGACCGATGCGCACACGGGACTCGCGGCGGCTGAAGAGAATAACTTCCATGGGAAGTTTGCGACTGACTCAATACCTTTGTCGAAACTGGATAGTTGGTCGGATAGCGCAAACAGCTCGTTTGGTTGGGCAATGGGCGCGCAAGGTCTGGCTGCAGTTTGGGCTGAGGAAAACACTCGTGAGTCCATTATGCAGGCCATGAAGCGACGTGAAACCTACGCCACGACAGGACCACGCATTGGACTCCGCTTCTACGGCGGCTATGGTCTCGACGCGACGGCTCTCGAGGCGTCATCCTTTCCTTACGAGAGTAGTGGCGCGGTACCCATGGGTGGTGAACTCGATCAAAAAGAGGGCGATGCGCCTGTTTTTCTTGTGCACGCGATGGCCGACCCAAAGTCGGGCACGCTGGATCGTATACAAATTGTGAAGGGCTGGGTTGACGCGGCGGGAGAAGCAAATGAGAAGGTCTTTGATGTCGCATGGGCGTCAACAGGTCGGATGCAGGCCGACGGGTCTTTAGCCCCAGTGCCCAATACGGTAAACCTGGAGACCGGCACCTGGAGTAATGAGGCGGGCGCACCAACGTTGACAGCCGAGTGGCGTGATCCCGAGTTCGATCCTTCGATGATGGCATTTTATTACGTGCGGGTACTCGAGGTGCCGACGCCTCGACATTCGTTGCTCGATAAGCTTGCCCTAGGGGGAGAGGTGGATACCCGGAGGCCCGACACCATTCAGGAGCGCGCCTACTCATCACCTATCTGGTATCGGCCAGACTAGCGCCGGCTAGGTTGCAACTACCACCCGCACGCCCTGGAGTCTTACCTCGGCTCGAGTAACGGCTTCCAGGCTGTCTTTTTTAATCTGCTTTATGATCTCGATTTCATCGGCGCGCACTGAACCGTTGCGATTACCCAGGGCCTCTAGGCGTTCAGCCTCACCGTTCAGCTCTTGATTGATGTTTGCAGCCGCGGCTTCTCTCAATGACGTCACTGTCTCAGCTGCGCGCGACTCTAGGTGGTTTAGCGCAGCGGAAATTTTGGTTCGTAGTTCCCGGACTACCCCCGCACTTTGAGTAATGCTTATCGGCTTGAGTAATCGAGTAAATGCCTCACAACTAATGGCTTCACCCAAGTCTCGCCCATCGAGAGTCATTAGATAGCGAATTGGTTTTTGATCGAGGTAACGACCAATTTGCAGGCGCTTTGGCGCAGCGCAATCTGCACAGAACAGTGTCTCTATGAGCACGGTACCCGGTTTGATGCTTTTTTGTTTGATCAGTGCCACCGATGCATTGCCCAGTTCCGAGTTGTAGACAACGTCAATGGTCTCACGCACCAGTGGGTGCTCCCACGTTAGGAAGTGAAGGTCATCGCGACTGAGTGCGAGTTCTCTTGAAAACGTGCAGGTAATGCCACTGTCATCGAGTAGAGGGAGTTCACCTGTCACAAGATTTTCAGTTGGCTTCAAAACGAGGGTATCGTCGGCGCCGGCTTCCGTATGAATTCCCAAGCGGTCGAAGAGATGGTCGGTGTACTCAATCAAACTGTCGGTTCGTTCATTTTGCTCGATGCTGACGATCAAATGAGCTGCTTTGCCGGGATCGTGGGACGTGATTTCCAATAAGCGATCTCGCCCTCGATCCATTTGAGCCGACAGCTGATCTTTTAAAGCGGCTGTCTTCTGCAGCATTGCGTCGGAAATATATCCGTCGCGCTCACATTGCATCAGCTCTTCTCCTAAGTCCGAGTAGATCAAGTGTCCGATGGAGCAGCTTGTTTCAAAGGCGTTCAAACCTTCATGGAACCATCTAAATCTCACCTCTTCGATCGAGCCCGCTGCAACGGGAACATGAATATTCACCTCACCGAGCTGACCAATGCGATCTAGTCGGCCGATGCGTTGCTCTAGAAGGTCTGGATGAGCGGGTAGGTCATAACAGACCAAATGCTGCGCAAATTGGAAATTGCGGCCCTCACTGCCAATTTCTGAGCAAATCAATGCTCGCGCGCCGCTATCGGCATCGGCAAAATAAGCCGCGGCCCGATCTCGTTCTATCAGGGATAAGTCCTCGTGGAATGAGGCGCACCGAATGCCAACCTGCATGTGCAGGTAGTGCTCAAGCGCCATCGCTGTACCTTTGTCACGACAAATCACGAGCACTTTTTGCTGTTTGAGTGACTTTAATAGAGTGGCCAACCATTTCGGTCGTTCAGAGTCTCCGATTTCAACACCATATTCAGCGGGCAGGGCGTAGTGGTAAAGACATCTTTGAGGGAAGCCTTTTACAGATTTTCTCGAGTTTCGAAATAAGACCCGTCCCGTGCCGTACTGGTCGACTAGCGCTTTCGCAATTTCATCAGTCGGCAGCGAAGAGTCAATCCCATCCGGAAGGTTAGTGACAGGTCTACCCTCGCGAAGCGCCTCAATCAAGGCATGGGTGTCTTCGAACTGTTTCTGTTCTTCGATAAATTGTTCAAAGCTATTAAACCGATCTGCATCGAGTAATTTTAGACGAGAGAAATGACTGTCGATCCCGGATTGCCCCGGTGTTGCCGTGAGCAAAAGAAGGCCACGAGCGGACGTTGCTAATTGCGTAAGCGCTCTATCTGCCTCGGTTTTAGCGTCATCGCCTAGATTAAGGTGATGCGCCTCATCAACAATAAGAAAGTCCCACTCCGACGCTACCAGTTGCTCGCTAACGCTCGGGTTTTCCTGAATAAATGACCATGGCACGAGCACCAATTGATCGTTCTCAAAGTCAAAATCTTCGGCTTCAGCGTCAAGTCTCGCTTCATCGTAGATTGCGAACTGGAGGTTGAAGCGTCTCAACATTTCGACCAGCCACTGATGAAGTAACGGATCGGGTACTGCGATCAGGCAACGTTGCACCCGCCCTCTCAGGATCTGCTGTGTCAGAATCAACCCCGCTTCAATCGTTTTCCCGAGGCCCACTTCGTCAGCTAATAGAACGCGTGGCGCGTATCTATTGCCAACCTCACTTGCAACGTAGAGTTGATGGGACAGAAGTGACGTCCTGGCTCCTATGAGACCACTACTGTCGCTAGAGAGTAATCGCGCACGCTCAGACAGGGTCTGATATCGCAAATTGAAGTCACCTACCTTATCTAATTGGTTATTCAGCAGCCGATCTTGGGGCGTGTTAACGGAGACCTCTGGCGCGATGAACTGTTCGTGAACGGTGAACGTCTCGCCTGACTCTCGCTCAATCGTTTCGTAGCTGAGCGTCCCGGCGATTTCGTCAATCTCGGTTACTTCCAGTACTCGACCATTGATATGAACGAGGCGATCCCCCACCTTTAACTCGTAGCGAGTGAGTGGGGCCCTGTCCGTTGCGTAAGTGCGTTCCTCCTCGGCCGAGGGATAGAGCAGCGTGACTCGTCTGCTATCGGCTTCGACGCATATACCAAGCCCAAGTTCCAGATCAGCATGGCTGATCCAGCGTTGTCCTATAGCGAAACTCATAATGGGTCAGGAAAAAAGCAATCTAAGCTATTTTGGTGAACAGTCGCGAGGAGTTCATCGGTTGACACCTCTTTCAGTTCAGCAATTGTTTCAGCGATGAATGGGAGATAATAGGGCGCGTTTGGAACACCTCGATAAGGCACCGGGGTAAGGTAAGGTGCGTCTGTCTCAAGCAAAATACGATTCATTGGCGTCTTGCGAATAACCTCGCGTACGTTGTCAGCATTTTTAAAGGTGGCAATGCCGTTGAAGCCAAGATAAAACCCTTCTGCAAGGCAGAACTCGGCGAGATCTAAGCTACTTGTAAAGCTGTGTATTACGCCTTTCGCGACAAGATGGCTGGCGGAATTACCCAAAACGACTTTGGTATCACGCTCTGCGTCTCTAGTGTGAATCACGACCGGCTTCTCAAGCTCGATAGCGACATCTAGCTGTGCTTCGAAGGCTTGGATTTGCGTCTTTGGATCTGAGTGCTCGTAGTAGTAATCAAGCCCGATCTCTCCTACTGCCACTACTTTCGTGTCACGCGCACAGTGCTTGAGATCATCATTAAATTCGTTGTCCCAGGTGACCGCCTCGTGAGGATGAAGACCTTGTGTGCACCAAACGTCGTCGTATCGAGCGGCGATATCCTTGACCACCCGTTGATTGTCTCGCGATACAGCGATGGTTATGACGCGCTCGACTCCGACAGAGCGGGCCTTGGCCATCGTAGACTCAAGTTCTGCCCCGGAAAGGTAATCGAGATGGCAATGCGTCTCGATAATCTTGCCATTGAGTTGGGGTATGGGTGGCCGAGCCTTCTTGCTCATATCTGACTCCACGAAAGTCGGCGCGGATTATGGCACAGGTGAAATCAAAAAGGGCGCCGCCGTGGGGCTTATCCCCTGTGCACTGTGCGGACACGCAGCGCCCGCACCGCATCAATCACCTCATTCCAGAACCATTGATGAATTGGTGATCGCGCCGTTCGGTCGTGTGCAACCAGCGAATACTCAATGGTCCGAGCATATTGCTCTGGGATAGGCAGTGTTACCAGATCGCGCGTTGCACCACCATTTCGCGCCATATAGGCGGGGCATACCAAGGTGTAATTCGTGCTTCGCAGGATCTCAAAGGCGGTAAGTAGGTGAGAGGTTTCCACTGTGCCTTTTGCACTACCAAGCACCTCCGACGGCGGCAAGTCCGCGTCATCGATCTCAGCTCTGTCCGCGATGTACAGATTAATCTGCGGGAAAAGGCGTAAATTGTCTTCATTGATGGGCTGTTGTGTCAGCGGGTGATCTCGTCGCACGAAAACGGCGAGTGGAGAGCTGGCTAATTCATGATGTCTGAACTCTGATGGGTAGCTGTTTCGACTGAGTTGTATAGCAAAGTCCAAACGGCCATCGGCAAGGAGATCGAGCTGTTGCTCTGCACGCGTAATCGTTCTTAACTTTAATTTTGGCGCGCGCGTCTCGAGTCTTGCGGTGAGAGAGGGGAGTAATGTAAACCCCACATACTCCGAAATGGCAATAACGATTTCGCCTCTAAAGGCCTGCGGGCTAAACTCACCCGCGTCCAGTAAGCCTTCAATGTCGGACAGCACGTTAATCAACTCATTTGCTAACGCTTCCGCACGTGGCGTCGGTTGAATACCTCGCTTACTTCTTGCGAAGAGCGGGTCATCAAAAGTGTCTCGGAGTCGGTTGAGGGTTTTCGACATGGCGGGTTGGGTAACATGGAGTCGCGTGGCAGCCCTAGAAACACTGCGCTCCTCGATTAGTACATGCAGGGCCACGAGCAGGTTCAGATCAACCTTTGCAAGCTTACTAACGTCCATAAACATAACCTAAAGGAATGTATTTCATGATAATAATAAATTTGAATTAATTTGCACTATTTTTATACTAGCTTCCAATCGCATTTGGTTATGCGATCCGCTCAGAATTTTTTTGCCCGCATTATTGCGGGCTTTTTTTGCCTGCGGTGTTTTGCGTTATATTGTACCTATGCGCAAAGACAGCATTATCGCCTTTTTTACGGTCATCAGCCTATGGTCTGCGGCTCCCGCGCAGGCAGTTCTTGTGCCCCAGCCAGTAGGGATGCAGATCACACCAACTACAGATCTGATTCGGACTGATGACGTCATTGTCGACTCCAAAGTGCTCCTTGATCACGAACGACGCGTCAGAGGCGTGCTGGCGTCACAAACCGATCTAGGCGCCTATCATCCGGCATTGGGAGAACAATGGTTGTCACTTGCGCACGAGGCGATGCGGTTGGGGCAATCAGAGTCAGCTGCCAATCTCTTTCAACAAGGCCTTCATAATCTGCGCCTAAATGCGGGTCTGACAACCGACTCCCAGATAGATGCGCTCAATGACTGGATAACAGTGCTTAGACGCCTCGGCGACAGCGAAGGTCTCTCCCGGCAGTTGTCATATCGATATCGAATCACGGGACTGGGCTCTGAGTCTTGGACCCAGGAGAGTCTGAGATTTGCTCTCGAATACTATGACCATGAGCTGTCGGTGCTGGCCGTGGCGCAGTGGTATTCTATTGAGCGAGAGGTCTTAAAGTTTGCCGAGCATCTTGAAGATGTGGTCCACAGAGCCTGTCGTGGCGACACAGTTGATGTAAGTGCATGTTCAGCACTGGTGAAACGGCGTCTGCAGCTTCTGTACCTGATTGCATTTGCCGTTGAACCCTATGTTGAAGATCGTCAAGCACTACCACTGTACAAGCCTCGGGTTTTGCAGGAGCGTTCAGTGACTGATGAGCAGCTAGCGAACATCGAGCGCGGTGCGTTTCTAACCGGCGTGCGGATGATGAAAGAGGCAATCGAACTGGATGGAGAGAACGATGAGCTCGAGCTGACGCTGGCGGATTGGCGTTGGTTCTATGATAGAAGTGGCGATGCCGTCAGCACCTATGAGCGGCTGGCTGCCAAGTCACCCGGAGAGTTTTCGGTGCCCGTAGAGTTACCTCATGGTCTGATTAACCGCTCGCACTCATCTCTGGCAGAGCCTGCTCAAGCGACATTCTCATTTGAAGTCACGACACGAGGAAGAGTCAGAGAAATTGATGAAATCGCGAGTACAGATGGTTCTCGCGACGCGATTAGAATTAAAAAGGGCTTGCGCGAATTGAGGTTTAGGCCGGCGTTTGATGATACGGGTAAGCGGATTGCGACAACGATTACGAAAACGTACCAAGAGACGCAGTCGCGCTAGGCGTTTTCGATAACCAAAATGACGCCAGAGTGCCGGCTGTCGCCGACTCGCCATTCCACAAGCTCACCCCCATACTCCGACAAGATTGTGTCGGCTACGCTGAAGAAAGGCTCTCTCCGAGGGTCCGATATCATTATGCGCTTGGTACCACTCTCTATGGCGCGCTCAATCATGCTGGTTACTGGGTCAATGAGCTCCTCCCAGAAGCAAATATCAGCAGCAATCAACCAGTCGGTGGCTCCCAATAAACCCTCATCTAGTTGCTCGAATCGAGCCACGACAGGCGTTACCTCAACCTCATTCAGCTCAGAAACAAGTTCAAGATAGGGCATGACAGAGGCGTCCGCATCAACCGAGGCAACCGCTGAAGCAAAGGTTTTAGCACACCAAATACCGGCGAGTCCCCAGCCGCATCCGACATCGATGACGGATTGGGGTGCAATCGCTGTGGTTGAAGCTATGTAATCGATGAGAACGCCGCTGGAGTTCCACAATTTTGTTCCATGGATGCTCGGGTAGTGTCCCCGACGCTTGATCGCCCTCACACGAGGGTGCCGCGCGTAGGGAACCTGCAAGCCCGCGATTGTCTTTAAAGTAGGGTAGTGGGTGGCCATTTGCTCGCCTATTACTCGAGCACCTGGCGTAGATGCTCGATTCCTAACCGGTTTTCTTTACGGCTTCGGCCTGTAAACCTTTCGGTCCTTCCACCAACTCGAATTCGACTTCCTCGCCTTCGGCAAGGCTTTTGAAGCCGTCCCCTTCAATGGCACGAAAGTGAACAAAAATATCCTCAGAGCGGTCTGGCATTGTAATGAAGCCAAACCCCTTAGCATTGTTGAACCACTTTACGGTGCCGATGCAGCGTTCTGACATCTCTTGCTCCGCTTTTCATTATTATCGTTTGCGTAGCTATAACAGCGCTTGACCCCTAACGCAACTCCTCCATCTTGCTTTTTTGAGCAGTTACAGAGGAAATCGAAGTCTCGATATCAGCCAGTTTCACCCTCTCTTTCTCCACAACTTCGGCGGGAGCGCGCGCAGTAAAACTTTCGTTACTCAACTTGCCAGTTACTCGACCTCGCTCTGCTGTGAGTCGATCAAGTTCTTTATCCAGTCGGGCCAACTCTTTTTCGACATCGATTACGCCAGCCATCGGGACCATCACCTGGATGGTTCCCGCCAGTGCACCCAGGGTGGGAGGCTGTTCCACGCCAGGGTCGGCAACCGTAATACTCGTCACTTTTGCGAGTTTAGCCAGCGCTTGCCCATGTCGAGTAACCCGTGCGCTGTCTTCCGCAACGGTATTGCCGAGGATGAGCGTCAGCTCGTCACCCGGAGGGATATTCGACTCACTGCGGATGGTTCGAACAGCCACAATGATGGATTTGAGCCACTCCATCTCAGCTTCTGCTTCAGCATTCACTTGCCTACCGTCGGCGTCAGGCCACTCGGCGAGCATAATCGTATCGCCGCTAATCCCGAGCCGTGGCGCCACATTTTGCCAAATTTCTTCGGTAATAAAGGGCATCAAAGGGTGTAGCAGCCGCAAGATGGTTTCCAATACTTCTAATAGCGTCCGAAGCGTGCCTTGCCTCAGTTCACTCGATGACGCGTCGTCCCACAGAACGGGTTTCGACAGCTCGAGATACCAATCACAGTATTCGTTCCACACAAAGTCATAGAGCGTTTGTGCTGCGTGGTCGAATCGGTAGTGCTCAATACTGTTTGCGGTCTCTGTAATCGTTGTTTGTAAGCGACTCAATATCCACTGATCAGCTTGGCTACGATGACTTGGTGCTGCTTTGTCGTAGCCTTCGGTGTTCATCAATACATAGCGAGACGCATTCCAAAGCTTATTGCAAAAGTTTCTGAAGCCTTCCATTCGACCTAAATCGAACTTGATGTCACGGCCTGTCGATGCCAGAGAATAAAATGTGTAGCGCAGTGCATCCGTGCCGTATCCAGGGATGCCGTCAGGAAATTGCTTGCGTGTTGCCTTTTCGATCTTCGCTGCCTGCTGTGGCTGCATCATGCTTGCAGTTCTTTTGGTAACAAGAACTTCAAGGTCTATCCCATCAATGAGGTCGATTGGATCGAGCACATTACCCTTGGATTTGGACATTTTCTGTCCTTCTCCATCTCTCACCAGTCCGTGGACGTAGACTTGCTTGAAGGGCACCTCGTGTTTCAAGTGAAGTGACATCATGATCATGCGTGCAACCCAGAAGAAGATGATGTCGAAACCGGTCACCAGCACCGAGGCGGGGTGGAACTTCGCTAGTTCTTCCGTTTCCTCTGGCCAACCCAGTGTTGAGAAGGTCCAGAGTGCGGAGGAGAACCAGGTATCCAGAACGTCATCGTCTTGAGTTAACACAAGCTCATCGGGAAGGTCGTGCGTTTCACGTATCGATGCTTCGTCCCTACCAACGTAGACGTTACCCTCTGTGTCATACCAAGCCGGAATGCGGTGCCCCCACCAAAGTTGCCGGCTAATACACCAGTCCTGAATGTCGCGCATCCAGGCGAAATAGGTGTTTTCCCACTGCTTGGGCACAAATTCGATGGCACCGCTTTCTACAGCCTCGATTGCGGGACCCGCTAATTTTTTAGCATCGACATACCATTGAAGGGTCAACCAAGGTTCAATGACTACGCCAGAACGATCACCACGAGGTACCTTGAGGCGGTGATCCTCGATTTTCTCAAGTAGTCCAAGTGCATCCATGGCATCCACTACAGCCTGACGACCTTCATACCGATCCATTCCCCTGAAGGGTTCAGGAACCTCCTCATTCAGATGAGCATCCGCAGTAAGGATATTGATCAGGGGTAGTTGATGACGCTCGCCCATAGCGTAATCGTTGAAGTCATGCGCTGGCGTTATTTTCACGCAGCCGGATCCGAACTCAGCATCGACATAGTCATCGGCAATGATCGGGATCTCTCGATTCGTGAGGGGTAGAAGAATCGTTTTTCCAATGAGATGGGCGTATCGCTCATCTGTCGGATTCACAGCGACCGCAGTATCACCCAACATCGTTTCAGGTCTGGTCGTTGCTACGGTAAGGGTCTCCCCACTACCGGCAATGGGATAACGTAAATGCCAGAGGCTTCCCGCTTCTTCCTCCTGGACTACCTCAAGATCCGAGATGGCGGTATGAAGTTTCGGATCCCAGTTTACGAGGCGCTGGCCTCGATAAATTAAGCCTTCATCATAGAGGCGGACGAAGACTTCTTTGACGGCCTCAGATAACTCCGGGTCCATGGTAAATCGTTCGCGGGACCAATCGACTGAGGCACCTAGCCGCCTCAGCTGACGCGTAATTGTGCCGCCGGACTCCTCTTTCCACTCCCAGACTTTGTCAATGAACTGCTCACGTCCCAGCTCATGGCGGCTGACACCATTTGCCTCGAGCTGACGCTCAACTAGCATTTGCGTTGCAATGCCTGCGTGGTCTGTACCGACCTGCCAGAGCGTACTGCGGCCTTTCATTCGGTTGTAGCGAATGAGCGCGTCCATGATCGCTTGCTGGAACCCGTGTCCCATGTGCAGGGTGCCAGTGACATTGGGTGGCGGAATAGGAATGCAGTAAGACTCATCACCGGTACCCGGGGCGAAGTAATTTTTTGCTTCCCATTCCTCGTACCAGCGCGTTTCTATATCCGCCGGCGAAAATGTCTTATCCATAGCTTAAGTAAACCTCTTGCACTGCCTGTGTTTTATACCCTATGGCAGATCGTGTTTGGTCAGTGGATAGCCTCTATCCTTGTAATGGCGCCAGGCATCTCGTAATGCCTCGAGCGAGCCTTCGTCCTGTGTCACCACTTCGGCTACTCGCTCAAAACGCGCAAAAAAACTGGGTGGCGCCAAGGCGAGGTTGATTAGAACGTCGTTATGCGATCCTGGACCATCCTCAAAACCAAGAACGACTTGCTCATCACTATCTTTTGATGCGGAACTGTGTGGAACAAAGCTCGACGGTTTAAATCGCCAGAGATAGTCATCCAACGTATCTAACTGACCTCTGGAGTCGCAGTTGATGAAGACACGATGACCCCTGCCTAGTGCTTTCTCCGTGAGGCGCGCAGCGACGCTTAGTCGTGCCTCTGCTCCGGATGACTTGACCACATAGAAATCGACTCGCGTCATTACCTAATCATCAGCTCGCTTTCTGGCGCAGGTACTCGACAAGCAGCGGTACCGGTCTACCCGTAGCCCCTTTCTGCATGCTCTGAAACGCCGTGCCAGCGACATCAAGATGCGCCCACTTGTACTTTTCAGCAAAGCGAGCGAGGAAGCATGCGGCAGTGATACTGCCTGCTGTGCCCGTACCGATGTTCTGCATATCGGCGTATTTGCTGTTTAACTGACGATCGTAGCGCTTGTTGATGGGCAACCTCCAAGCCTCGTCTCCCGAGGCAAGGCCTGCGGCTGTCAGTGACTCCGCTAATCCATCGTCATTCGCAAATAAGCCAGACGCCTCGTGACCCAATGACACGATAATGGCGCCTGTAAGTGTTGCGATATCAACAACTTCCTCGGGCTTGAATCGCTCGACATAGGTCAGAGCGTCACAGAGGACGAGTCGGCCCTCTGCGTCGGTGTTCAGGATTTCTATTGTTTTACCGGACATGGATGTAACGACATCACCGGGCTTGGTCGCGCAACCACTCGGCATGTTTTCGGCAGCGGCGACAACACCGATGACATTAATCTTCAGACCCAGCTCGGCGACGGTCTGCATCACACCAAATACTGAGCCCGCACCGCCCATATCGAACTTCATGGACTCCATGCCTTTCGCCGGCTTGAGCGAAATACCACCGGTGTCAAACGTAATGCCTTTTCCGACGAGGCAGTAGGGTGCTTGTTTTGCGGGACCGCCTTCGTATTTCATGACGATCAGTTTGGATGGCTCATCACTGCCATTGCCGACCGATAGCAGTGAGCCCATGCCCATACTGGCCATCTTCTTTTCATCGAGTACGGACACGGACAGCTTTTCATATTTGCGGCCCAGCGCACGTCCTTCTTTGGCGAGATAGGAGGGAGTGCAGACATTGCCGGGTAAATTGACAAGTTCTCGCGTTAAGTTAGCGCCATTGCCGATGGCAGCGCCCACAGTCAGCGACTGTTTCGCTCTTGTTGCTGAGATTCCGTCGACCGCGACTGTCAATTTAGTAAACGTAGGGCCGGGCTTCGGGGTGCCCAATGTTGCTGTGTAGTGGTAACAGGCCATCGCCATATCTCGCCCGAAAAATTCAAGAAACTGCGCCAGCGCGTCTTTATCTTCGGCGATAGAGTCACCCAAAAACATGGCGTTCTTTGCCTTGGATCCCGCCAGAGCCCTTGAAACTGCAGCTGTCACTGTCAGTTGAGCCTCCAGATTGAAGTTGGAGCGATCGCCGCACCCAACCGCCATCACGCGGGAAATATTATCTTTACCCACCATGGTGGTTATCTTTCCTAGCTTTGTGTCTGCGTCGCCAATCGAGATCGCGCGCTGTAAGACATCTCCGGCCGCTGCATTTACATCGGATGCCGACGAACTGAGACCCTCGCCTGTGAAAAGCGGGGCAACGACAATGTCACTTTTAGACGTGGCTGCGCTGGACGCTTTAGCGCCGTGAACGGTGAGCTTGCTCATGGTATTTCCTTACGTAAATCGGGCTGGTCAAACTGCGGCGTAGTGTATGATGATGACAGCCAGAACTAAACCTTGATGGCCAATTAAGCACCTCAACCGTCGTAAAAAGATGCGTACACTTCGTTACCTTACGTTTGATGTCATAACCCACACGCTGGCTGTATCGCTGGTGTTGTTCTTGGTGGTGTTCAGTGGCCGGTTCATCAAATACCTCGCTGAGGCAGCGATCGGCGATTTGTCAGCAAGCATTCTTTTACCGGTCATGCTGTATAAGTTGCCAGCTTTTTTTGAGCTAATACTGCCACTTGGCTTCTATATCGGCCTGCTTTTATCTTTTGGTCGGCTTTACGCGGACAGCGAAATGGTCATTTTGAGAGCTAGCGGAACGAGTCAGCTGCAATTGTTTCGACACGTTGCTCCAGCAACTTTCACTGTCACCGCCGGCGTAGCCATCGTAGCCTTATTTGCTGGGCCCTACGGCGCGCTAAAAGCGAATGCGTTGTTATCAGAGCCACGCTCGGCTGAAGGCATGCATGTACTCGCAGAGGGTCGCTTTAAGAAGCAGCGCGGAGGTGACTATGTCACTTACGTTGAAAGCATTGGTGATGATGGACGAATGGGCACAGTATTCGTGGCGGAGCGCCAGCGCTCCGAGTCTGGCATATCACTGTCAGCCACCCTTGCCGATGCAGGAGCAATTGAAATAGATCAAGCATCGGGTCGGCGTTATTTAGCACTTTCCGACGGAAAACGATACGACATGACACCGGGGAGTGCCGAGCTAACTGAGGCACAATTCAGTGGCTATCGGTCTCTAATACCGGAGGTCGAGGGTGGATTACGCTCGCAAGCTCGAATCGATACACTTCCCACTAAAATGCTGCTTTCCTCCAACAACCCAGAGCATTTGGCGATTTTTGGTTGGCGGGTCTCGTTACCGTTAATTGTGCCGATCATGGCGTTGTTCGCAATTCCTTTGAGTCGCACAGACTCTCGCCGGGGACGCTACGCTCAACTTGGTCCAGCACTCCTTGTTTTCCTTCTTTACTTTGTGGCCTTATCACAAGCGCGCACGATTTCAGAAGACTCGGGTTCCGCATTCGCATTTGTAGCGGTGCATGCGATGTTTATGCTGACTGGCCTATTCTTACTCTTTAGGGAAGAGCTACCGCGCTGGTTAAAGGGGCGAGCGTGAAGAAGCTAGATCGCTATCTGCTAGAAACGTTGCTGTGGTCGATCATAGGTGTGCTCAGTGTGCTTGTCGTTTTGGATGGGCTCAGTGATCTGATTGATGGTTTGGGAGATCTCAGTGATACCTACGGTTTCTCGGATTTATTGCTTTACATAGGTCTGACGCTCCCGAGGCGGGTAGAGGAATTCGTACCCTACGCGACTTTGATAGGTGCGCTGTTTGGCCTAGGCCGATTGGCTTCGAGCAGTGAGCTCACGATCATTCGGAGTGCTGGCGTATCGATGCCGAGGTTAGCGTGGATGGCCCTTAAGCCTGCAATCATAGTCGCTCTTGCAGGATTTGCCGTCGGTGAGTACGTTGCGCCGGTTTCAGAGCAAATTGCGGTCAGTCAACGTGCTTTAGCGCAGCGTGATGACCCCAATTTGGCCGGTAGATACGGAGCCTGGAATAGAGATGGCGGTACCTTTGTTCACGTCGACGCGGTGCAACGAGGTGGTCTGATTTTCGGCGTTACGCTGATTGAGTTTGACGAATCTGGTGCACTTGAGCGCTCGGTTGCGGCCGACCGGGGGACGTTTCAAGGTGATCGCTGGCTATTAGAGGGCGTCGCTATCACGGAGATAACGGTGTCAGGCACTCGAGTTTCTCGTCAGACGACGCACGAGTGGGTGTCTGGTATCACCCCTAACTTGCTGACCTTAGACACTGTAAAGCCGGAAAGCCTACCGGCGACCCAACTCTGGGGTTATGCAGATTATTTGCGCAGCCAAGGGTTGCTCGCAAACGACATTGAACTCGCCTTTTGGAATAAGGTACTCCAGCCACTTTCGTGTGCCGGGCTAGTCATTCTGGCCATGTCATTCATCTTTGGTCCACTTCGAGAGACTAATATGAGCGCCCGCATATTTGTGGGTGTTCTGGCCGGCGTGGTTTTCCGAATCAGCCAAGATTTCTTCGGTCCGTTAACTCTACTTATGGGCTTGAGTGGCGGCATTGCCGCATTGCTTACGGTGTTGCTTTGCTGGAGCGTGGGGTTAATTCTGCTTCTAAAAAAGCAGTGATAACCTAGCCCTAAGCCTTTTTCCTTGCTGGTATTAGCCTTAGCTCGCTGTGTGTCGCGAGATCGTGAAGGTACAAGCGTTCCGTATTGGCGAATCGCCACCAAAATCCTGAACTCGCGATAACAGCTGTCGAGATGTAAATCCAAAGACCCGCATTGTTTACGTCAAATACGAGGTAGGGCATCAAAGCAAGGACAAATGGAATAGAAGCGACAGTGACGCGAGCCGCAGCCTGGTTCCAGGTTACCTTGCTCGCTTGTCGACTGGAGACTAGCTTGACTCGCCATGCTTGCATTCCGAGCGTCTGGCCCTTTTGGCGCCAAAACGTGCCATAAAATGCAATAAGAGCCACGTACGCCAGCCCCCATTGTTGCCAAGCAGGTACTGACCTCGCCGTTGCCGTCTCTGCAGGCCCGTGTATGGCCAACAAAAGCCCCGAGGTCACCATGAGCAGAGGTATGATCAAGAACAAGTCATACACCATAGCTAGTAGGTGACGCCAAAAAGGTGCCCTCAGCTGTGCGGTAGAGTCGTCAGTGTTGCTCACAATGGGTTCCTTGAGGTCAGTGCTCCTCTAATTGTAGATGATCTGTTGAAACTGTTGGTGGGGTCATATCGCGTGGTTTCGTGGGGATGGTCTCGCCTGCCGCTGCGAGCGTGAGCGAGCTGACTGGGTTTGATGGATAGGATGGAGTTTCATCTTTTGGATCCGCCGCTGCCTGGCTACTGACCGTTTCGATGCGTACGTCTACTCCCCAGGAGGCGAACTGAGCGGCCAGTTTTTTCGCCTCATCGGCAGTACAGCCGCGCTTGATTCGATGAGACTTTCCATTAACGAGGACGGAAGCTTGATTAGGCGGGAGGTTGAAGGCCTCTTGCAGCTTTGTTTCCACTCGTTGCATGACGACCGGCTCAACCGATTCACCATCAAACCAAACATCGAACATGCTGTTGCCTCCGGCTCTCAGTTCCCTTGTGAAAAAGCTATCTGATATCCTATACCAGTCCTTTAAGAGTCTACCTTATGCCTGTCATCCAAGATCAAGTTGAGCAGCGCCTCACCGACCATTTTTTGCCAATATTTGCTGAAATTGTGAACGAGAGCCATATGCACAACGTCCCTCCGGGGTCTGAGAGCCATTTTAAGGTAACCCTTGTTTCGAAGGTATTTGAGGGACTTCGAATGGTGAAGCGTCACCAAGAGGTCTATCGAATTTTGCAGCCCTTGATAGGGTCGCCAATTCACGCCATTGCATTACATACGTATACGGAGAGCGAGTGGTCGGAGCGCAATGGGTCGCCCGATTCGCCCAATTGTATGGGTGGTAGTCAGGCGTGAGAGGAGAGCGGGCAAGTTCACCTGCGGAGGTGGTAGCGCTCTATCGATTTGTGCGGCTAGACGACTTTCATGCGATGCGCGAGCCCTTGCTCAACTTTTGTGTCGAGAGAAACATCAAGGGTACGCTGTTACTCGCCCACGAGGGGATCAACGGGACCGTCGCAGGCAATGGCGAAGCCATTGACGAGTTGCTGAATTACCTGTGTACCGACGATCGCTTGGCGGATCTAGACTACAAGCGCTCCTACCACCAGGAGCGCCCATTCTTGCGTATGAAGGTTAAGTTGAAACGAGAGATCGTCACGATGGGTCAGGATGATATTGACCCTAACGAATGCGTTGGGCGTTACGCATCCCCTCAAGAGTGGAATGCTTTGATCGACGATCCAGAAGTTCTCGTGATCGACACCCGCAACGAGTACGAGGTGGAGATTGGAACCTTTGAAGGTGCGGTGAATCCACAGACTAATAGTTTTAGAGAGTTTCCAGACTGGGTAGAGCAGAATCTGGATCCTAAAAAACATAAGAAAGTGGCTATGTTCTGCACCGGCGGAATTCGTTGTGAAAAATCGACTTCACTGCTGGTCTCGAAGGGCTTTGAGGACGTCTGGCATTTGAAAGGCGGTATTCTAAATTACCTTGAGCAAATACCTGAGCACGACACGCGCTGGGAGGGTGAGTGCTTCGTCTTCGATAGCCGTGTCGCGATCAATCACAAGTTGGAGAAGGGCCGCTACGATCAATGTTTCGCGTGTCGATTCCCCATTGATGAAAACCAGAAGCAGTCTCCCCATTATGTCCCAGGTGTTTCATGTCCTCGCTGCTTCGACGCGCATACAGAGGAGCAGAAGGGTCGCTTTGCTGAGCGACAACGACAGATCAGTTTGTCGAAACGCAGGGGTGAATTACATATTGGCGCCCAGGCGCCTGCTCGGCAAAACCGTTAGTCGAAAAGGTCGGGAAGTCGCCATAGCGGAAAAGCGAAGGAGAGAGAGGCCGAGTCACCGCTTGAGATAATACCAACCGCTTCAAGGTGACCGTTTTCTAGTTGCCTCGCGACAACACCGCCCGAGTCACCTTTGGTCAATCCACAGTCTAGTGTTAAGGACTTGTCTGCGCTGATGACTGAACACTCAACCGCACTGGGTTTGATATTGGAAGGGTCAGTCTGGCGTCCCCAACCGATTGCCACGAGCGATTCATCATCGACCACGGGGCGCCTACTGAGTTCGATAGGAATCAACGACGAAAATGCAGTACTGGGGGCTTTCATAACGAGCCAGTCCCTGTCCATCCCGTTTCCGCTGTCCATTATGGTGACTGCGACACGCTTGCCCTGAACCGAGACTGACGGTTGGTGCTGAAACGACAGCTCACCATCGATACAGTGCCAAGCTGACATAAGCACCGCCTCCCGATCGTCATGTCCAACAAAGAATGCGCTGCATCGTTCCGTAAAGTGGCGCCGTGACTGCCCCTCAAATCGTTGCAGACTGACTTTTAAAGGGACAACAGAGGCATGCTGCGTTTGCGGCTGGGCGCGGGTGCTCGCCGAGATATTTAGCGCTCCGAGTAAGGCGAATGCTACTGTTAAATGTCGGCATTTAATTGAGGGAATGTCGGCTAGCACGGACATTGCCTCTTACAATTGATGCGAACCACAGCTTGCACCTCGAACGCCTGGGTGATTAAGTAGCGCGCCCACGAGCGGGCGGCGACAGGGA
>JAACDF010000043.1 GCA_009937065.1 Gammaproteobacteria bacterium
GGTGTGATCTCCTGCCTGAAAGATGCGGGACTAATGTGACCTCCTCCGCGATCGCATCGAAAGAAGTTTGTACAGTCCGCGCATACCGCTACACCTGGTTGCAGTAGTTTCAGTGTATCTTGCCTGCACTTAGGACACCCTAACCATGGTGGACCATCGTGGCCCGCGTCGTGTGGACTCATAATCAACCGTTGGCTCCCTGCTGCAGTAGGAGGCCCATCATATTCGACTGCACACGGTGCCACGCCCCTGCCCTTAAGCGCTAGTTCTATACAGGGAGCTTCACGGTCGAAAGTGACAAGGTTGACCAAACTAAGACGCTGGTTTCGTAGTTGTTGTTGCCGACGCATCATGCGAGTGTGGATAGTGTTAGCCAATACATCAGCGAACATCACGTGCGCCAGCGATGTACCGTGCGTTGTGGATTGTCGCCATCGATTATCTGGGTCGTTTAAATCATGCCAGTACATGGTCTTCTCGTTATCGTATCGTACGAGGTGGAGTAGATTCCCGTACTGCTTGCATTTGTGCATGACAACGGCTGGATACCATTTAGCCACGTCGGTCCAGAAGACGTCGACCCTAGATCCAACCTCTGGTGTACTCGAGTACTCGTCGCATGGTATCACCTCGAGCTCTGCCAGCGGTCTACCGATAAGCGCAGCAAATTCTTCTGCGGTAGTGGCGCGCTGGCCCTGAGCATTAGTGACTGACCAACTTGTTTGTCCTGCATCACTCAGATTCACACTCAGAGTCAACCCTTGCCGCATTTTCTGAGACTTCTTACCGGCTATGACCATGTCCATGAGCGTCCGGCAGACGGATGTGACTTGAGTCATGTTGAGCTTGGCGGCGTTTAGCTGCAGCCTCACAGGTTCGGAAGTAGTTGGGGTGACGATAGTAGTCGTGGTTGATGGCCTTATCCCATCGGTTGCCGGTGGTGCAGCCGAGGTGATTCGAGGCTGCGGCATGAGCAGTGGATCGGAGTTGAACTTGCGCCAGGCCTCAACTACTGACTTGGCCCTCCCGTCGCCCCCTGGTCCCAAGTACTCGACGTAGTCTTTGGTTGCGCCCTTGCGCACGATCTGTTGCCATCCAGGAGGTAATTGCATGTCAGCATTGCCCTTGCGTTCTATCTTAGTAAGCGGAGCAGCCTCATCGCGAATTGTGAATTCCCTCGGCGCCTTCATAATGCGACCTACCGACACTTTATCTATTATGCGCAGCCCATCAGTGTCGATCTTGACGTAACCTCTATCCGGATGATATTCTAGGACTTTGAATCGGCGTCGGCGTGGCAGGCCTGCCTTGCCCAAGCGTCGACTATGACCATCGTCTCCGTACTCCACCCAAATGTAATCGCCTGGCACTAGCGGAGTTGGGTCGGTTTTCGACTGCGCGTCATTGGCCTTTGCCGATAGTTCACGCTTGCGAGCATCTGTGTCATTCTTTAAGTTGGTCCAAATCTCACGTAGTCGCGAAGCTAAGCTACTCACGAAGTCATTCCCGTCAACGTCAAGCCGCTCAATGTCCGGCCAGGCAAGCTCGGCTAATCCAACGGGATCGCGCCCAAACAGAGCGTAGAACGGACTACACCCCATATGGTTCACTTCGACGCAATTGAGGCCGTGGACTAACGGTTGCAAGTGCTTATCCCATCGTCGCAGCGCATTGCTATGGCGATAAAGCTGATTGGACACTCGTTTGACCATTGCCTCGCAAGTGCCGTTGGATGTTGGTTGATATGGTAGCACCGCGATGTGCTTGGTGCCATGCAACGTGGCCAGCTTGGTCATGACTTCGCCCTTAAAGTAACTGGCGTTATCGACCTGCATCGTGTAAGGCGACCCGTGCACGCTGAAAACATAATCCTCCAATGCTCGAGCTATTGAAATACCCGTGACATCTGGCAGTGGCACCGCTATGATAAACCGAGTGAGCAAGCACACCACTACGAGGATGTACGAGTTGTTGGAAGTGGTGGTGGGTAGCGGTCCTTTGATGTCTAACGCGATTGAATGAAATGGCCGAGGCGGAGTGCGCGTTACCCTTACCTCATGTGCATACCTAGCTCTGAACGGACGACGAACTGCACAGACTTCGCAGCGTCCGACAAAGTCGACGCAGTCTGAATACATTCCCCTCCAGTAGTACATCTTGCTGAGTTGGTCGTACAAGGTTTGGTGACCGCGGTGACCATAAGTGGGCATCGTATGATACGCTTTCAACAGCCCAAAGCGTCTAGAGATAGGTACGACAATTCGCACTACTTCCTCTAGACTTGCTGAAGCCTGCTGAAATCGTATGGCTCGTTGACAGAGTAGGCCGTTAGCATCAATTGTAAACTGCCCCTTCGCAGCCGCGACTTGCTTGGCTTTTGCAGAGTCTGCTATTGCCTCTGTTTGCAATAGGGACACCAGCGACTTCAATGCCGGGTCTTCCATCTGTTCCGAAGGAGTAATAGGTGATA
>JAACDF010000044.1 GCA_009937065.1 Gammaproteobacteria bacterium
CCTCGTTCACTTCGACATACAGGGTCCGTTTCGAATGCCCGACATCGACAACAACTTGTATAATCTAGTACTCGTCGACGACTACACAGACTACAAATGGCTTGTTCGGCTCCGCACCAAGGATCAGCTCGGACCCGCTCTCAGAATATGGATTGCCTCACTCGGCGTCTGCCCTGAGCGTCTTCGTCACGACGGCGCAGGCGAGAACTTAGGTGCTAACGGGTTGAACTCCGTCGTGCAGCTCTGCTACGAAAGAGGGATATATCCAGAGCGGACAGTTCCATACAACCCGCAGCAGCTGTCGCGGGCCGAGAGGACCAATCGCACGTTTCTCGAAATGGCTCGGTGCCTGTTATCCTCCGCCAACGCCGACATGCGCCTTTGGGGATATGCGTTCATGCATGCGTGTTGGCTAGATAAGCTGTTGTCGTCTGGCGACACATGCCCGTATGAGAGATGGCATGGACATCCGCCTCCCGACGAGTTACTTAACAACATCCGTACATGGGGTTCGATTGTTTATTTCACCCATAACGAAGATCGTCACAAGCTTCAGCTACCCGGACATCGTGGACAGTTTTTAGGCTACTGCCCGCAAACCGATGGATGTTTTATTCGAGATTTGGATAATGTGCACAAACCTGTGCGCATCACCAGAGATGTACTCGCTCGATCGTTCAATGAAACCAAACATCTCGTACGCGAACCAGTGGGGGTCAGCTTCGAAGAATACAGGCTACTCGAGCACGAGCCGACGCCCAACACTTCGGAGTGCACCGATCTTCCATGGGAAGCAGTGTTGTTGAAGGATTGTGAAGCTGTTCCACAGGCCACCCTCGCATATTGGCGGTCATACCAAGCCTTTGCGAAAGATAGGCGTGTTCTCCTGTCCAAAAACGGACAGACCGCTCCGCAAGATGTCGAGGCCAAGATCAAGGAGGAGTGGCGAAAACTTAAGTTTGCGGACGCCCTTCGCGACAAAAACGAGCGAGCCACCCAGCAGCGGCTGGAGGATGTCAAACGATCGATAGGATTCGATCCTAGCATGCCCTCCGGTTCGGATTCCAGCATGCTTACCGACTCGGCCGACACGTCTATGCATGATGCGTCCATCGCCGAGCCGCATGCCGACATGGTGAAGCGCACGGCATCCGCGCCTCCGACTGCAACTCGGGCATCCAAGCGGCCGAAAACTGAGCATATCATCGCACACGGCGATGAACCGAACTCATTCAGCCGGCGGCCATCCGGACTGTCTGCTGACGCTGCGGGCCGTCCGGCAACGCCCTCAATCGATGTCGCTTCACCCGATCCGATCTATCGTCCCGGCAAGTTCGATGGCGTCGACGTGTCACATGTGCCATGTGAGGCATGCAAATTAGTCACCGGCACACGGTCGAACCCAGTCTTGTTATGCGATGGTTGCAATCGTGGGTTCCACGCATCATGTTACAAGATATCACAGCTACCCACTAAAGATTGCGACTGGTTATGCGAGTCGTGCATTCAACCCGGCCAGCGCATTTCAGTGTTTTTCAAGCGTGATAAAGCTTGGCACAACGGAGTGGTTAGAGCGCAGTATCCCAACTCGGCTGGCACCGAAGTGGCGTACGAGAACGGTGTTCGTGCCCTCGAGAATCTCAACGCGCTCAAGTGGCGACCGATTTATACCACCGACTTAACGCCTATCATAGCGCACCTTGACGCATTTGAAGTGTGCAATGTACAAAACCTGTCCATTTGGTTGGCTACATGTCCCAAATCGTTAGCACATCTTTCAAAATTCCCGGAAGCAGTGCAGGAGATGTGGCGCCTCTCACGTCTCAAGGAGTTCAAGAGCATCATCGGCAAGGGTGCGGCTGAAGTAGTCAACCGCAGGGATGTCCCCCCGAATGCGATTCTGATTCCATCATCGTGGGTGTTCAAGTTGAAACTAGACGGCACGCTGAAGTCCAGGCTCGTTCTCCTAGGGCATCTCATGCCTAAAGATGCTGAAGTCGACCTGTCATCGCCAACGCCTCGGCTATCTAGCGTTCGTTTCTTGTTGACTCTGGTTTTAAAGATGCAACTCGCCTGCGAACTGGCGGACATCGACACTGCTTTCACTTACAGTCAGCCGCATACCACTGTGTATTGCATGCTACCAGATGGATTATATTTAGACGGGCGTCTTAACGGCAAGTGTCTCCATCTTCTACGTACGCTCTATGGGGCTGATTTTGCGCCGAGGTGCTTTCACGATCTTCTCCACAATTGGTTCATCTCCGAAGGATTCAGCATCTGCCCGCATGAGCCTTGTCTATACTTGAAATGGATAGACTCCGTACCAATCTTTTGCCTCTGTCACGTCGATGATTTGCTCATCGCCTCCTC
>JAACDF010000045.1 GCA_009937065.1 Gammaproteobacteria bacterium
CGGTTTCGCCTAACGGGCGGTACCTCGCCTATACCTCGACTGCTGATATACGGCAGGGTTACAACCGGGGAGACCTGCGAATTATGGATTTAGAGTCTGGCGAGAGCCGCTCATTAACGGCCGATCTCGATCGGTCAGTGTCTGATATCCAGTGGTCGACTGATAGCAAGAGCATCTGGATTCGCTACAACGACCTCGGTATGGCGCGCATCGCCGAAGTTGATTTAAAAGGTAAGCTTCAGAAGGCAGATGTTGTACTGGGTGGCACAGCACTGGGACGACCCTACACCAGCGGCGCCTTCTCCGTTGGAGGTAAAGACCGCATCGCCTACACACTGGGTCGTGACGATCGACCCGCAGACCTCGCCTTGATGCGTTCCGGTAAGCGCCCACTTCAACTCACTGACCTCAACAGCGATCTCATGGATCAACGAGACATGGCGCGTGCTGAGCGCATGACCTGGCCCTCTTCCCACGATGGACTCGAAATTGAAGGCTGGGTGATGAAGCCACCTGGTTTTGACCCCGCTAAGCAATACCCCATGATTCTGGAGATTCACGGAGGTCCGCACTCGGCCTATGGTCCCAACTATTCGACGGAAGCCCAGCTGTTTGCGGCGGCAGGCTATGTTGTTTTCTACACCAACCCCCGCGGCAGCACGAGCTATGGCGAGAAGTTCGCCAATGAAATTGACCTCGCCTACCCCGGCTACGACTACGATGACCTGATCTCAGGTGTTGATGCGCTTATTGCCAAAGGCTATGTGGATGCCCAGCAACTGTTTGTCACCGGCGGCTCCGGTGGCGGCGTGTTAACGGCCTGGATTGTGGGTAAAACTGATCGGTTCCGTGCCGCCGTGGTGGCAAAGCCCGTTATCAACTGGGCGAGTTTTGTCTTAACCGCCGATCTCAACTATTTCTTCGCGACCACCTGGTTTGATGCGGCGCCGTGGGAGGATTACGAGGCTTACTGGAAGCGATCACCGCTGTCTTTAGTAGGCAATGTATCCACACCTACGATGTTGCTCACGGGCGAAGAGGATTATCGAACGCCCATGAGTGAGACCGAGCAATACTATCAGGCGTTAAAGCACCGCGGCATTGATACGCTGATGGTGCGCATTCCGGGAGCCAGCCACAGTATCTATGCCCGTCCTTCAAATCTGATTGCCAAGGTCAATAATATTTTGGCATGGTTTGATCGGTATCGCCTGGTGGATGACACAGCCACCGAATAAATCGCTCAAGACCCGTGACCTCGGGTCGCCGAGACAACTCAAAAATAACGAAGAGACACTCACTATGAAGTTTATTTCAGTACTGGTTGCGCTAACGCTCTCAGCCACGATGCCCACTTTAGCCAATGACCAGACAGCCGCCGACGCCCCACCGTCACGTTCCAAGCAAGAGATACTGCAATCGTTGGCGAAGCGTCTCAATGAAAACGGAGGCGGCGGAATCATCATGACCGAAGAGGAGCGCCGCGTTGCATTGGCTAACACCCATTTGATGGCACCGGTGCGAACAATGGCGCCTTCTAACAACGTGTATCCCCTCATTACAGACTTATCACCCGAAATCGCAGACATTGAGTACGTGTTTGAGGGAGAAACCTTCACTGTGGGTAGCTTTCTCAAGCGTCATGAATTGATGGGGTTTCTGGTCGTGGAAGGCGACACGATTCGTCTGGAACATTATGCATCCGATCATGGGTCTGAAGTCCGCTGGAACACCTTCTCAGTTTCAAAATCGGTTACCTCGATGCTAATTGGTGCAGCGATCTTGGACGGTTATATCGATAGCGTTGATCAAACCATTGACACCTATCTACCTCGAATGCGCGGGAGCCACTACGGCGCAATTACAATCCACCAGGCTCTTCAGATGAGCTCGGGGATCCGCTGGAATGAAGGCTACGATGACCCCGACTCAGACATTGCCAACGCAGCACTCAAAGGCGGTGTCGCACTCACGGATTACCTGATAACGCTGCCACAACTTCATGAGCCGGGAACCAAATTTAACTACAACACGGCGGAGACCAATTTGTTGGGTGAGGTACTGCGCTCTGCCATTGGTAATAACGCCACTGAATACCTCAATGCAAAGCTCTGGCAGCCTTTCGGAATGGAACACGAGGGCAACTGGGCACTTGGCGCACCGTTTGGTCGAGAAACCGGTGGCTGCTGCATGAACATGACACTGCGTGATTACGCACGCGTGGGTCTGTTTGCCAAGCACGATGGTGTCTTACCCTCAGGCCAGCGCATCTTGCCAGAGGGCTGGATGACAACGTCGACGACGCCCTCGTCGGCTTATCCAGGCTACGGCTACCAGTGGTGGCTCTATGAGGATGGCGCGTACTCAGCAAGCGGTCTATTTGGCCAGGCTATTTTCGTCAAGCCGAACGCAGATCTCGTCATCGCAGTGCACAGTAACGGTCCAGCAAGTAGCTCAACCAGTATCTATGGAAAGCACTTGTATGTGGTTCTGCAAGCGCTCGGTAAACACTATTCAACCGGCAGGTAGTCTGGTCCTGTTACCGAATCAACACATCAAAGATAGAGAGTGAGCACCATGCGAAAACCCCTTCTAGCACTCGCCCTGAGCCTCGTCGCTCTGACTGCTAACGCGGCCACCCAACAGGAAGTCAGCGACTTTCTTGAGCGCTTACAAAAGGGGGATCTCGACGCTAACGTTTTGCTCTATCCCACCGCAGATCGAAGAATTGCATTTGCTCACATCAACGCATGGATGCCCACACGCCCGTTGTTTCCCGCTGAAACCCCCTATGCACTGAGCACTGAGATCGACGTTGATCTTGAGAGAGTCAGCTATCAAGTTGACGGCGAAACGTTCACAGTTGGCGACTTCCTAAAGCGTGAACCGCTCATGGGAATGGCGGTGGTCGAGGGAGACACCATTAAGCTCGAGCACTACGCAGAGGACCATAACCCTGAATCTGTCTGGGTATCTTTTTCTGTTACCAAATCGTTTACCTCTACCCTCATTGGTGCCGCGGTTAAAGATGGGTTTATCCGCAGCATTGATGACTCGGTGGAGACCTATTTGCCGCGCCTAAGAGGCACGGCCTATGGCGCAGTGTCGATTAAAAATATTCTACAGATGTCCTCTGGTGTCGCGTGGAATGAGAATTACGCCGATGCAAACTCTGATGTCGCAAAAGCAGGTACATTCCAGGGGACCCAACTCACTGACTATCTGGGAACGCTGCCTCAAAAACACAAACCCGGAACGGTCTTTAACTACAACACCGCCGAGAGCAATCTTCTGGGCGAGGTGTTGAGAGCGGCAGTGGGCAACTCAGCCACGGACTATATGAACGCAAAAGTCTGGCAGGGTTTTGGTATGGAGCACTGGGGTAACTGGATGCAGTCTGCTCCCTTTGCTGGGGAAACGGGGGGCTGCTGCATAAGTGCCTCTATCCGCGACTATGCGCGACTCGGTATTTTCGTAAAAAATGGTGCGGTCAATGCCGCCGGTGAGTCCATCGTACCGGACGGTTGGATGGCAGAGGCCACAACACCCTCACAGGGCTTTAAGGGCTACGGTTACAAGTGGTGGCTAGAGAGCGGTGGTAGCTACTCGGCGGTCGGCATCTTTGGTCAGTTCATTTTTATCGACCCAGAGAATGACCTGGTGATATCGATGCACAGTAATGCGCCTGCAGCTGTAGATACCAACTACCATGCGCACGCCTACGCTGCGATGAAGGCGATCTCGGCTGCATTTGATTCATAAGGTTTAGTTGGCTGCCTACTCTTAAGCCTGCACCGCTTCACCCAGCACGGGTCGGCGACTCGAAAAAATCAGTGGCCATTTAAAATTAGTCTTTACTCAGGATTAGTGTGGGCACACCGTGGGTTTTGTCCCTTACCGTACAGACACGTGTTCCGGGCTTTCGGCCCATTTTGATATCAGACACATCAAAACCGCGCTCGCGAAGCTCACGATTCGTGGCCTCAATATTATTGCTACGCCAGCTCAAGCCAAAGAAACGATCGCGCTCAGGACTTAACGGTTTTGAGAGGGGTTGGTAGACCTCAACGATGAGATCTCCGCAGCGAAAGAACATGAGGCGTGCATCCCAGTTCTCGTTGGTCAGATCCAGGCGCATGTCGAGTTGTAATCGACCACTTAAAAGCGCTGACGTAAAATCACCGTCACCACTTGCGACCACTACATGATCAAGTCCCGACAGCGCTTCCGCAGAGGGAGGTCTGTTTGACTCGATGTCGCGCGCTGCCGTCAACGCCAAACTCACACTGCGTGTGGTTTTAGGGTTGAGGGAAAGAAATCCTTCATCCGACTCATCATCAATGATCTCAATACCAACATCAGGCATTCGACGTCGCGCCGCATCAAGGTCAGGACAACCAAAAACCAGCTGTTTCAGGCCTTGTCGCTCAGCGGTCTCCACCAGTTGGAGACGGGTATTAGCGAGCTGAAAACTCACCGAAGGTCCGCCTCGGAACTCCCCTTCCTGTCCACAAGTGCCGGTCAACGCAACATAATCAACCGCAGCGGCCGCTAGGTCATTCACATGGACCACCACAGAATCAAGCTGTGAAATCATTCGGGACATACTGCCCTTCCTTGGTTTCGATCATCTAAGTCAGAGCCACAAGGATACGTGGCTGATTTTTCAAACCCAAGTGCTATCAGCCAATCCGGAATCTTGGCCAGTCTGCAGCGTCAGAGGCACTCTCAATCATGCGCATCACTCAGTACCCTTCAGTCCTCGCTCTGCTCAAACGGCAGACGCCGCGATGCGTGCTCCCAGCCGTCTTGAAGTCTTACGCCAATGCCAATCAGTCGAACCGGCATCTCTCGTCGCTGCCATCCCTCGATAAGCAATTGTCGATAGTCAGACTCAACCGCCGCTGTCCCCACACGCTCCACCGTGGTGCTACTGAAGTCGGAGAATTTGAGTTTCACAAACGCCTTGTGAATACTCTCGGTGGCATTTGCTGACTCAATACGACCCAGCAATTGCTCAAACAGTTTGTCGACGTAAGGCTCCCATACTGTCGGCCCCGCGAGGTCCTCCCCAAAGGTGGTTTCAACACTGATCGATTTGCGGATGCGGCTCGGCTGAACCGGACGCTCATCTTTGCCACGCGCCCGCTCGTGGAGCACAACACCAAACTTGCCAAACCGTCGAATGAGGTCGTGCAGCTCCCACTCACGTATGTCTGCGCAAGTCTTGAGCCCGTAACGATGCATTTTTTCAGCCGTGACAGACCCTACCCCCGGTATTTTTTTAACCGGCAGCGCGCCGACAAAGGCATCAACCTGCTCTGGCGTGACAACGGTAAGCCCGTCGGGTTTTTTCCAGTCCGAGGCCACCTTGGCGATGAACTTATTCACCGACACACCGGCCGAGACGGTGATATCCAGCTCCTTTTGCACCTTAGCCCTAATCTCTTTGGCGATCTTTGTGGCGGTTAAGCTCTCACCGCTCGATTCAGTGACATCCAGATACGCCTCATCCAGCGAGAGCGGCTCGATAATTTCCGTATATTCCTCAAAGATGCTTCGCATGACTTTAGACGCCTCGCGGTATTTCATGAACTGCGGAGGTACGACCGTTAGATGAGGACAGAGGCGCATGGCATGAGCCGTGGACATGGCCGAACGAACCCCAAACTTACGCGCATCGTAGTTGGCGGTGGTGAGGACTCCTCGACGCTCGGCACTGCCGCCCACGGCCATAGGAATACCCCGTAACTGGGGGTCATCGCGCATTTCTACAGCGGCGTAAAAACAGTCAGCGTCAATGTGGATGATCTTGCGCTGCATCATGGCTCGATTCAGTCAGACCGGAAGGCAGCCACGGCGTGCCTAGCCCTCAAACCAAGCACTGAGAGAGGGCTTGGTCACCTTGCCCAGCGCGTTTCTAGGCAATGCATCGGCAAACACCCATTTTCGAGGCACTTTGTAGCCACTCATGCGCTCACGTGAAAATTGAACAAGGCTGTCCTCACTTACCGGGCATCCCAAGACGACAGCGGCGGCAACAATCTCGCCCCACTCATCATCGGGTACACCAATTACTGCCACTTCGCTTACATCCGGGTGTTCAAGCAGGGTTGCCTCAATTTCAAGCGCGGAGAGCTTGTAACCACCCGACTTAATGATGTCGATGGAGGCACGCCCAAGTATGCGATAAGCGCCCTCATCAATAACGGCAATATCGCCCGTTAAAAACCAACCATCAACAAAGGCCTTTTCGGTGGATTCCGGGTTACCCCAGTACTCTCGGAAGGCTGTGCGGCTTTTCACCGCCAATTCACCCGGCATATCTGGATCAGTAATGTCCTCTCCGCTCTCGCTGACCCGCTTAATTACAACACCAGGCAACGGTTGTCCCACGTGTCCGGGCCTGCGCTCACCCTCGTAAGGGTTTGAGAGCGCCATGCCGAGCTCAGTCATACCGTAGCGCTCCAAAAAACGCTGAGAGGTCAGTGCCTCCCATTCATCAAACAGCGGTACGGGACACGCGGCAGAACCGGAAACGTTTAGCCGCATGTTGGCAAAGCCCTCGGTTACTTGGTCACAGTAATTTTCATCCAGCGTTTTTAAGTATGAGATGAGTTTGACGTATATGGTGGGTACGGCCATAAAGACCGAGTATCGATCGGCCGCTACCTTGCGACACAGCTGCTCGGCGTCAAAGCGGGTGTAGAGATCGACAGCGGCACCCCGCCATAGCGCGCAAAGCAAAATATTGACGATGCCATGGACGTGATGAAGCGGAAGAAAAAGAGGAATGACGTCGGTCTCTGCCCAGCCCCAGGCTTCAATTAACGAGGTTACCATCGCCGAGACACTGGCAACGGTATGAACCACGCCTTTCGGCTTGCCGGTTGTCCCACTGGTAAAGACTATGAGCGCGCCCTGCTCAGCCGTCAGCGGCGATGCTTTGGGCGCTCCCGCTTCGGGTAAATCTTCGACCGCAAGCTGCTCTACCCCAAGCGCTTCACAGATTTCATCGAGTGCCACGGAGCGCATCCCACTCGGCAGAAGCAAACGCTTTACGCCCGCAACCGACAAACAGTGCGACAGCTCGCTTACACTCGCGTGGACACTCAGTGGCACCGCAATGCCACCCGCCGCCACCACGCCAATAATCAAGGCCGCGAAGTCAAAGCTCGCGGGATAAAGGAATGCCACTCGCTCTTCGTCCAGCGAGTCCACCCCGTTTAGAAGCCCATCAATAACTCGCGTGACGGTGTCGTTCAGCTCCTCATACGTTAGACTCCGGTCGCCATCGACAAGCGCCGTGGCCTTACCCCCGTGATTGAGACTTGGAAACCAGGTCACCGCTTCAGTGCTCACTGACAAATACCCACAGTAAAAGGCCACCGATAACCAGCGGCAGGGCAAAGCTCAAAAACAGGCTATACATGCCCCAGCCTGCAGAGATGAGCGCTGCCGCCAACAATGGCGATGCGATGGCGCCAGTTCTTCCCAACCCTGCCGCCCAGCCGACGCCCGCAGCGCGTACATCACTCGGATAGACCTGAGTTGCCAGCGCATAGAGACACGTAAATCCACCGTGTAAGAAGACGCCCCCGACAAACATCAGAGTCATGAGACTTTTCAGTGCCGAGGGTTCAGTCAGTCCGACGTAGACCAAGACACCCCCGGCGGATAAGAAGAAGAGCGATAGCAACGGTACCAGCGGCAAACGCGTGGTCAGAACAGCGAGTACCAGAATGCCGGGGATCGCGCCCAAATTGAATCCTGTCAACGCCTCAATACCTTGCGACCGGGTGTAGCCCGCATCGACAAATAGCGTTGGTATCCACGACAGCATGAAGTACATGGTGAGAAAACCCATGAAATAAATCGCCCAGAGCACGAGGGTTCTGAGACGTCGCTCGGCGGTCAGTATTTGTGCGACCGGTGTTGAGCTTGGTCTTATCACGTCAGGACTCAGGTCAGTCACGGCATCCCGCTCTAGTCGGGCTAGCAAACGGTTCACCTCATTGTGTCTCTCGGGTCTATGGCCCGCGCGACCAGCCAAAAATTCAGGTGATTCAGGTAACAGAGTCCAGGTCACGGCACCGATCAATAACGTCAGGATGCCGCCCGCCGTAAACACCGCGGTCCACCCAAAGCCAGGGATCAATGCATTGGCGATGGGACCCGCAAGCACCGCCCCCACCGGATACCCCATGACGACCATCGATACAGCAAGGCTTCGGTAGCGGCTAGGCATGAATTCAGAGGCAAGCGCCGGCGCACAGCCAAAGATGACTCCAATACCCAGACCTGAAATGAATCGAAGCATTGCAAACAGGGTTACCGAGGCACTGCTTGCAATCCAACTAACGGCGAGCATGCTCAGTCCTACCAAGAACATGGCCGCCACTAATAACGTTCTACGACCCATCTTATCTGACAGAGGTGCTAGACCTGCTGCACCTATAGCCATTCCAAAGAGTGCTGCACTAAACAGCGGACCCAAGGCTCCGCGCTCAAGACCCCACTCAGCCGCGACGCTGGGTGCTGTTACCGACATGGCAACGACATCAATACCATCAGCAAGGTTCAGCAGAAATCCAAGCAGGACAACCAGCCACATGAGTGGCACTACGGGCCCGTCGTCGATGCGTGCTCTTACTAAATCGGCACTCATGGTCCATCCTTTGCTCTACCTGCGGCTGTTAATTACACCCAGAAAAATGATGTTCGCAAAACAGCCTTTCGATGGGCTCGATGATAAAACGAAACGACTACGCCTGTCCGCCGGAAGCTCACATGTTATGAGGCTTTAGTAATCCGGTAAGTCAGATTCTGCGGGCAATTTTGACTGCTTGCTCCGATCCCACTCCAACAACCCAGCACCACGCTTTGAGAAGACCGGATCGAGCTTGAGTCTCACCGCCTGCCTCGTCGCGATGGTCGGCCTCATCACTACAAAACCGGTGTATGGCCGCGGTGAGTGTCGCGTCTCCATAATCGTCTAACGCCGCATACTGAGACTCGTAGTGTTTAACAACGAAGGTTTCAACTGCTTCAATTGAGGCGTAGACCCAGTTTTGTCCGCCAACTGCAGAAACCGCGCCCAACATGAAGCCCGAGAGGCGCCAAAGGGGTAAAAGCAGGCTTTTCTGTCGTGATGTTAGCCAATCCTCGAAAAAACCGAGATGGGTCTGCTCGGTCGCCAGATGATGCTCCGCAAACAGCCGAATTGCAGGATCGCGCGATACCGTCAGGATACCTTTATAAATCCATACAGCGCCGGTTTCTCCCGCATGATTGGAACGCATCTCGCCTGCGAGGTGAGTCGGAAGGGTTGAAGCAGATTGTAAAGACGCTGAATTCAAAGCTGGCCACCGCAGTTCAAGCGGCACAACTATAGCGAATTAGTTCAGGAAATCAGGGCTTCCGCGGGTGAGACCGTATCCAAGTTGAACGCTTCCCCGACACCTGCGTGTGTCAGCTTACCTGCGTGCACATTCAAGCCGAGGGCAAATCGGGAATCACCACGCAGTGCATCAAGGCCCTGATCCGCCAAGCGCACCACGTACGGCAGAGTCGCATTCGTCAGTGCCAGTGTCGCTGTTCGCGCAACGCCACCTGGCATGTTTGCCACACAGTAATGAACGACGCCATCGACCTCATAGGTAGGATCTTGGTATGAGGTGGCCTGTGACGTCTCAAAGCAGCCACCCTGATCGATGGCCACATCGACCATGACGCTGCCTTTCTGCAGCTTAGAAACCAGATCGCGGCTAACCAACTTCGGAGCCGCCGCTCCAGGAATTAACACAGCACCAATAATCACATCGGCATCCAGCACCTGTTGTTCAAGCGCTGCCGCACTCGACCATACGGTCTCAATGCGCCCCATGAAAATGTCATCTAGGTAACGGAGCCGGTCAAGCGAACGGTCGAGCACCACAACGCGTGCGCCCATACCTTGGGCTACACGAGCCGCATTCGTGCCAACAACGCCACCACCGATGACCACAACTTTCGCAGGTGCAACCCCTGGCACACCGCCGAGTAGTACACCGCGGCCGCCGCTCGATTTCTTGAGAAAATCACCGCCCGCCTGAGCAGCCAGACGCCCTGCAATCTCCGACATGGGAGCCAGCAGAGGCAAACCACCGTTTGCGCCCTCAACTGTTTCGTAAGCAATGCACGTTGCCCCACTCTCCATGAGCAAATCAGTTTGCTGACGATCCGCGGCCAGATGCAAATAGGTAAACAGCAATTGGCCAGGGCGGAGTTGCCGACACTCATCAGGCTGAGGCTCTTTAACCTTAACAATCAGGTCACACTCGGCAAAAATGGTGGCTGGCGCGTCAACAATGGTAGCACCAGCAGCGACATAATCTTCGTTCGAAAACCCCGCGCCCTCCCCTGCGTTTGTCTCAATCATGACCTCATGACCATGACTCACCAGCTCAAAAACACCGGCAGGAGGGAGTCCCACTCGATATTCATGATTTTTGATTTCCTTCGGAACGCCGATACGCATAAGGGTTGACCTTTTCACTTGATGAGGCCTCTAAAAAGAGCAGGCGATACCGCGATAATAAGACCAATTTATAACTTTATTTATTTTTAATTGGCGTCAAAATCAGTGGAATCCACTTTTTTAATGCGCTATTTTTCGATAACCCACTGCGCGAGATATGGCGATGGAAAACCTGTCTAAAACCGATAAAAAGATTCTTTCGCTGCTTCAAAAAGACGGCAGGATGAGTGTGGCTGAGATTGGCCGTCGCGTGGGTCTCACCGCATCACCCTGTGCCGATCGCATTAAACGCCTGGAAAGTCAGGGGGTAATCACCGGCTACTACGCTCGCTTGGCTCCCACCAAATTGGATGCCGGGCTGGTTGTGTTCGTTCAAGTCACCTTGCAACGCACCGCAGGCGACGCGTTCAAAACCTTTACCGACGCGATCGAGCTGATTCCCGAAGTTGAAGAGTGCCACCTTGTTTCTGGCGAATTCGATTTCTTAGTCAAAGCTCGCGTAAAGGACATGACGCATTACAAGGACCTTCTGGCTGGCTCACTGCTCCAGCTTCCCAACGTGCAAGAGTCCAAAAGTTACCCTGTAATGGAATCAGTTGTGCAGCGCTCGGGCATAAGACTGTAAAAATTTGCTCCGGTAAGCGAACGCCCCGTGAAGTCATTAGCGGCAACGGTTCTATCCACTACGATTTTTGGTTCCGGAGCTAGTGAAAATTCCACGCACTACTCCGGTCATCCTCAGAACCCAAGGTAGCGAACAAAGTCGTTATTTTTCGCGCGCTCAGAGCGCACATCATTCGCGGGAAAGCTGTCATCGGGGTAGCCCATCGCGATGCAAATCATGATGCTCTCGTCATCGGGAATCTCGGCGTGTTCACGCACAACATCAGATTGCATGATGCCCTGGCCATTGATGACACAGCCTAGGCCGCGCTCCCATGCGGCGAGGACAATCCCGTAGGCCAAGGAGCCAAGGGCGAACTGACTGATAGCCGCGGGCTCTAGATACTTGTCGTAGGTGAGAACCAAGGAGACAGGGGCATCAAACTGGCGAAATCCACGCAACATCCAATCCATGCGCTTCTCTTTGTCATGACGCTCAATGCCCATAGCCTCGAAAAGCTGGATAGCCACATCGATTTGCCGCTGCCGATGAATCCCCTCGTACTCTTCCTTATAAGGAAAGTCGCGCACATGGGGCTTTCCGGCCAGGGTGTTGTCCGTATTCCCTTTGCGAATTTTATCCAGCACCTCGCCCGTAACAGCATGAACCCGCCAGGTTTGGGTGTTGTAAGAGCTCGGGGCCCACTTCGCCGTCTCAATAATGTCATCGACAGTTTCCATGGGTACTGGCTTGTCCAGAAAGCCCCGGGCACTTTTCCGTGATTTGGCAAATTGGGTGAAATCCATACAACTTTTCCTTTAATGAGTTAGCGAATACCGTGTAAAACCCAAGCAACCGCAACAAAGTAAGTAGGTCACCTACGAACCTAAAAATAAGCATGGGTATTGAACATCCATCTTATAATGTCACAATGTATGTCTAAACCTAAAGAGCGGTCGATATGAAAATTTTGCGCACACCGGATAGCTGCTTCGAAGGACTGAAGGACTATCCCTTCGAGCCTCGCTATACGACGATAAAAACCCACGACGGTCAGGATTTGAGAATCCATCACATTGATGAAGGTCCGCGCGATGGCGCCGTCGTGTTGTGCATACACGGTCAACCCGTCTGGAGTTATCTCTACCGCAAAATGATCCCCTACCTGACGGCTGCGGGTCTTCGCGTTATTTGCCCTGACCTTGTCGGCTACGGTAAGAGCGATAAGCCCGCAGCGAGGGAAGACTACACCTACGAGCGCCAGGTCGAATGGATGGGCGCTTGGTTGGAGCAAAATGACTTCTCAGGGGTCACCTTCTTTGGTCAGGACTGGGGCGGACTCATTGGCCTTCGACTGGTTGCCGCCCACTCCGATCGCTTTAGCAATGTGGTTATTGGTAATACTGGTCTGCCTTACAACCCAGACCTTCCCCAAGCAATGGTTGATGAGGTTGAGGACTACCGTGCTCACGCGCCGACACCGACACTCTTCAGCATGACCAAAGAGCTGCGATCGCTATCATGGGACGGCAAGGCGGTGAACCCTGCTCGCATCTTTGCCGTCTGGCAGAAATTCTGCTGGGAGACAGTCCATCCCCCTTTTGGTTTGATGTTATCGATGATGACCGAGCAGCAACCGACGTTTATGAAGATTGCGAGGGCACTGCTGCACAAATTGGGCATGCGAGCGCCACTGCCATCTTCCGTTGCAAAAGCATACGATGCGCCCTTCCCAAGCGCCGAGTACACGATGGGACCGCGCGCTATGCCGAGTCAGGTGCCTTCGTTACCAACATCGCCGTCACTCGAGCAGCAAAGATTGGCTTGGGAGTTTTTCGATTGCTTTGAAAAACCCTTTGTCTGCGCCTTTGCCGACGATGACCCTGTTACCGTGGGTGGTGATGCTATCTTCTTACAGCGGGTGCCGGGTACAAAAGGTCAGCCGCATACCACCATCAAAGGTGCAGGACACTTCCTGCAGGAAACGCGTCCAAAAGAGGTGTCTCAGGTCATCATTGACGCAGTAGCAAGGTCGGCCGCCTAGGCCGACCTTGTTTTTCACGAGACTTTCTTCAAAAAGCTTTCGTCACAAGGCTTATTTCACGAGACTCGTTGAGTGAGGATCCTGCACGCCCTCCTCCCGGGATAACGACCCTAATCAACTAGCTATCTCAGCCCTCATTGAGTTCCCGAGCCGTCATTTTCCCTAGCTGCGACATATGGACCTCGTCTGGACCATCGGCAATTCGTGAGAAGCGGGCTAAAGTAAAGACATCGGGAATCATGGTGTCCTGGCATACACCCATGCCACCAAACACTTGCATGGCCCGATCTGCGACCTGCTGAGCCATATTTGGTGCAACAATCTTCACCATACTGATGTAAGGTCTCGCGGCTGTCATACCCTCGGTATCCATCACGTGAGCGGCCTGTAGCGTTAACAACCGCGCCTGTTCGATATCGCAGCGACAACGCGCAATCTCATGCTGGACACTCGTCTTCTTTATCAGCGGCTCGCCAAAGGCCACACGCTCTTGTGCTCGTGCACACATGAGTTCTAAGCAGCGCTGAGCCATGCCTACGAGACCCATGGCGTATTGGAAACGGCCTGGCCCCAGACGCCCCTGCGCGATCTCGAATCCGCAGCCCTCCCCCTTGATCATATTGCTTACAGGCACACGCACATTCTCAAACAGAAGCTCAGCCTCGCCACCTGGCGAGTGAAGGCTGTCAAAGACCCGCAGTGGACGCACCAATGTTATTCCGGGTGTGTCTCGGGGAACCAATATAGTCGAGTGCTGCCGATGACGAGGGTTATCGGGGTTCGACTTACCCATGACCAACATCACTTTACATCGAGGATTGATAGCGCCTGTGGTCCACCATTTACGCCCATTGAGCACGTACTCATCGCCATCACGCTTAATTTCGAGCTCCATGTTAGTTGCGTCGCTGGAGGCAACCTGAGGCTCTGTCATGGCGTAGGCACTCCGAATTTCGCCCGCGAGAAGCGGATCCAGCCACTCCTTTTGCTGCGCTTCGGTACCGTACTTCGCCAGCACTTCCATGTTGCCGCGATCAGGCGCGTTACAGTTGAATACCGGTTGAGCCCACAAGACCTTGCTCATCGTTTCAAACAAGGGTGCGATTTCAACATTGCTCAGCCCGGGACTCCATGGGGCGTACTCACGCGGCAAGAATAAATTCCACAAACCCTCTGCCTTCGCCAGCTCGCGTAGCTCATCAAACCAAGGCGGTGTTACCCATAGATTATCTTGATCCAGACACCACTCGTGCCAGTCATGTTCACGAGGAAAGATATGCGTGTCCATGAACGCCTGTAACTGAACGTTCAATCCCATTACGCGATCATTTAATTCAAAACCCATGTATTTATGTCCTTTACGAAATTAGATGCACTGTGCTTTGGGGATAGCACTTGTTACCTGCTCAAATACTAGTCAACAGTCAGGCCTGAAACAGCATCGTTTCCACACCCGTTCCCTCGAGTATCGAGTCTACTAGTGCCCGATCCGATGGTGACAGCGCCTGATACTGCTCGTTCGTCCAACGAAGACACTTAGCCTGATAGGGAAATGTCTGCTGAGTCCAAGACGCGCCGTCAATTTCGCACTCCCAGGTCTTTTCGCCCCTCTCCACAGCCTCTGCGTTAGCTAGTTGCGCCGGCGCATAAACCCGGCCAATTTCAGACAGTAGATCACGCAGACTTTCGGGCTGCTCTTCTAAACCTATCCAGTCCTGTCGCGTGGGCTCAAGCCCGCTCTGGTCATGAATTTGATCAACCCATGCCACTGTTCGCGGCGATACCTCGTGCGCAATTGCACGGGAGGTAGGATCAAACCCAACCAGCTGCGTTAACTGACCGTGTAAACCGAAATCACCGGCGCCGGGCCGATTACCTAGCATGAACTTTTGATTCGACAGGTGAGATTCCATTGCCGCAAGAAAGCGTCGGTAGCTCGCATCAATGACAGGCGCGGTCGTGTCATTTGAGCCAACAACATAGAGTCGCCCAATCTGACGCTCCGAAATATGCTGCTTGAACTGCTGAAAAAACTCGCTGGGCATACTGACATCCATACCCAGCGGCAGGAGGGTGCCCGCATTGTCCGCATCCTCACTGAAGTGCCAGCGGTAATGGAACATGTACTTGGTGCACCATTCGTCCGCAAAATCCTCGATGAGGTAATCAATAAAGGCAAGCGCGGGATCCTGTGGCAGTACCGATCGACCCGAGTACATTTCCTCGAGACGTCGAATAATAGGTGTCGAATCGCACTCAGCAGTGATGCCTGCGTCGCCCTCGAAGAAAAACGTCGGCATAAAGATGGGACGCGGCTTTTCGACACTCATAGCATCGCAAGCTGCATCCGGCTGCCCCCATTGAATACTGTAAGGAATTCGACGGTAGCGAAGCAGCGCCACCATTTTTTGCGTATAAGGTGACCCTGTGCCGCCAACTAATTTGAGTGGTGTCCGTGATGTCATCTTTAGTCTCTTTTTTATCTGCGACGAATGCCATAAATATTGACATAATTGATGTCAATATGTAAGCCTCTATCCTTATATAAGGAGTTCATTATGTACCCTGGGGAATACACGTTGATAGGCAACGAGCTGAGCTTTTTCACCCGAAAACTCGAGGCTCAGCTCCGTTTTCAACAAATTCCCTGGCACTACCAGTTCAAAACTGAAGCACGGCGAGAAGAGCTTGAGGCCAAGGCTGGCACACATTTCATTCCATTGCTGTCGACGCCCGACAGGTGGTTATTACAAGACACCATTTCGATCGGGCCATTCCTGAACGAGCGCTTCAGCGCGATGCCCGTCATACCAGACACCCCGCTTCAGCGAGCGCTCTGTTTTATCTTGGAGGATGCATTCAACCACTGGCTTGGACGCGTCTGCGTACATTCACGCTGGTGCTACCCGGACAATGTGGCATGGGTAGGACCTCGTTTCAGTGCGAATATCATGCTTGATCGTTCCATTGACGTACCCTTCACGGATGAGGAGTTGCATCAATTGGGTCACCTAGGGCCCACTATGAATCAGGGGTTTGGACAAAACGCCTGTGCCGTAAATGGCGTGGGCCCAGAACAAGCCGCTGCTGTACAAGCTGATTTTCGAGAAATGCTGGACGTTCTTTCAGCACACTTCGCGCATCACCGATTTCTGCTTGGCGGTCGGCCGTGCCTCGCTGACTTTGCGCTAGCAGGCGCGAGCAAGGCACATTTCATTACCGATCCGGAGCCAAAAAGCTGGCTGGGGCAACATGAAGCCATGTTGACGCAGTACACCGAGCCCTTTTTTTCCGACGATGGACTCACTACCGGCAGCTGGTCTGACGACAACGCACTGCCGGATACCCTGAGCGACGTGCTGGACTACTTCGCGAAAACATATTTTGTTTCATCAGCAGCCAATGTCACTGCAGGTCTCGCGGGCGAGAAGTTCTATGAATACGACATTGGTCATGGCGTGACCCGCGCTCGTACTGCGAGACGCCTCAATCAGGCTCGTCTCCACGTTAAAGCCGAATTGAATCGCTGCCATGCGAGAGACGACGCCGCTCTTCAAGCTATGCTGGGGCAGACCGACATATTGTCTTACTACCTTGACCAACAACGTTAATATGGCCCAAACCACTTAGGATTTCGTCATGACAGCTCGCACAAAAATTTGGCTCCTACCCGCATTGATCTACGGTGCTTTTCTCTTCTGGTACACGCCTACGGGTGGCCCTCTGTCCAAAGCTGAGGTCGCTGGCTTCGTCGCAAAAATGGAGCAAAACGGTAGCGCGGCAGAGACGACGGCAATGATCAAGCAATTTGGTGAAGAGGATACTGGCAAGCACTTCATCATGATCAACAACATCGACTATAACGAGACGCCGGGGGACGTCGCCGGTGCAACGCCAGGAGAAAATGCACAGCAACTTATGGATCGTTACATGGGGCATATGATCCCGGCAATGCTCTCGCGAGGCTCCCATCCGGTCATGATGGGACCGGCCGCCTATCGCAGTATGGATGTGATTGGTCTCGAGGGTGTAGACGTTTGGGATATGGGTGGTTTAGTGCGCTGCCGAAGTCGACGCGATTTTCTCGAGATTGTCACGGATCCTGCGTTTAGCGGTAAACACCACTTCAAAGCAGCGGCGCTAGAGAAAACCATCGCTTTCCCCGTCGAGCCTGATTTCAATCTGGGAGATCCGCGGCTTCTGATTGGACTCCTGATTCTCTCCATGACGGCGCTCGTTGACGCACGGCGCTCATCACAACAGGGATAAGACAGACAACAGCAGTTCTCACTTAGAGGAGTTCTTACTGCCCCTGGCGGCTCAACCCAGCGAAGCTGAAGATTAAGCCCAGACCTCGAGGTTATCTGCGCGCTCGATGCGTCGGCTCAAAGATGCCTTAAGGAGGGCGGCCATACCCGACTCGGTAAGCACCGCATCGACGCCAACCTTCTCTGTTTCAGACAGACTCGCGTAGTCATCCTGCACACGTTGCAAGAGGTAAAAACGATGGGGCTGAGCTAGGGCCTCGATTGTCTCGCCCCGTAAATCGAAGCTTGCCGTCCCAGGTGCTTGAGCTAGGCGCCCCACCGCCGGTGCACCGGCTTCTGGTTTATTTTCAGCCAACCAGCCATTAATCGCATCTGCAGCAGCTAAGGTTTCAGGCACAAAATCCTCGGCCAAGACCCGCAAGACAGCCATCAAGGACTCAGGCACCTCATCATCTTCGACAAAGTCGTTACCGGCGTTGAAAAACTCAGGCACATCCTGATCGCAGCGGTTCATTCGCTCAACCCATCGATACACCGAGACCGCTCGCTGCTGCATGAGCTTTGCCGGATGCGGGTCGCGTCCCAAATGGGCGTACATCGGCGCAATGAGACCGAAGTCGCCAATACTGGGGCGCCCTCCAAGTAAGTACGGATACTGCTCGAAATGCGTATTCAAAGCCTCGAGGTAATCGAGATAGAGTGACTCGACCACCGCCTGAGTGTGCTCGGTAACGCCAAAAATCATCGCAGCGTAGCGCATGCGATTCATCATGGCTTCGGTCTTTTCGGCCCTTTCAGGGGTGTCGCGCTGCGAGTGAAGGAAGTGATAACGAACGAAAGCTAGATTATCCTCGGGAAAGTTCCAGCGGTAGTGCATCGCTGGACGCAACAAACCATCCGTCCCAATGACGTCAAAGAGAGCACTTATAATGCGCTGCTTAGGGCCTGTCGGACGACTCGGTCGACCGTTTGCCGCCTCAAAGTGTTCGATGATGGCGGCACCATCGCGAATGACCTCACCCTCCGGCGTCACCAGTGTCGGAATAGTGGCCAATTTCCCCTTGGGTAAAACCTCGGTCTTGAAACTCTCGTGACCAGTAGAGAGCTCCTGAAAGGGGATCTGGTGTTTGATGAGGTAACTGCGCGCACGACCCGAGTAAAGCGAGTGTGTAATCGCATAAAGTCGATGGGTTTTCGACATCTTAAGTAGACCTCTTCTTCATTCGATAAGCCACCCAAAAAGGCAGCAATATCAGCGCCGTTAACATTGCGATTAGCGCTGGCGTCTTGAACTGGTGGTACACGACATTGATCAGAAGCTGCTTGGTGTGGCTGTAGCCCTCTGGCACCTCTAAAACTTTATTCTCGCGCGCATACCGCTGATAGGCCGACAACATCGCTTGCATACGCGCCGGCTGTTCCTGGGCAAGATCAAGGGTCTCGCCTGGATCCCGGACAATATCGTACAAATGCCAGTGTCCATCACCCAACGCGCCTCGAGTAAACAGGAGCTTGTAATCGCCCTGAAACAACGCCGCATGGCCTGCCAACTCATAACCAATCGAATCAGTCTCGTTATAGACCCGATCAACTTCTCCTGTGATCAACGGGGTCAGATCCTTGCCGATCACGGCTTCGACAGCCCTGCCTCGGTAACGATCATTGGGTGCAGTCACACCGGCAAAACTCAGGAGTGTCGGGGTGATATCGGTAACGAAGGAAAACGCGTGACTGATCTCCCCCGCTTTAGACACAGAAGGCCCAGTAATGATGAGCGGCACCCGCATACCGCCCTCTCCCGCGTAGAATTTAAAAAGCGACAGTGGACTGGCGGCGGCACTGGCAAAACTTGGGCTGATCGTGTTGTAACTTCCCTTCAAACCCAGAGATTCATAATCAAGGTTGTATCCCAGTGAGGTTGGCACCTGCCGTGCCGCAAATGACAATGGATCGGCTGAGCCACTGGCTTCGGCACCGTTATCTGACGTGAAAATAATCAGCGTATTATCGTATTCGTCGACTGATTTGAGGTGGTCGAACAATCGACCTAAATGATGGTCCATCGCCTCAACCATAGCGCCATAGACCGCCATCCGTTTTGACTCATAGCGCCGCTGTTCGTCGCTAAGGACTGACCAATCATCGGTAGTCGACATTCGAACCATATCAGTGTCGGGCGGAACGAGGCCGAGCTCGATGGAGCGCGAACGGCGCGCTTCTCGCAATACATCCCATCCCTCTTGATATACACCCCTATAGCGATCGATGTAGGTCTGTGGGGCTTGGACAGGGATGTGTACCGCCTGCAACGGTAAATAGGCAAAGAATGGCTCGCCATCGGCGAGGTTACCGTCGATAAACTCGATGGTCTTATCGACTAAGAAGCGAGAGGAGTAGAAATCGTCTGGTAGCTGGTAAGGCTCACCATCGGCATACCAGTTGGCCTTGTCATAGAGCGGTATGTAGGGCCGCTGCTCCCAGTTATCGGCACCGGAATCCGCCAATGCAACGGTACGCTCGAAACCTCGCTGACTGGGGAGCTTCCCCGGCCCTGCGCCCAAATGCCATTTCCCGGCAAGATAGGTGTGATAGCCAGCATCCTCAAGAAGCGTGGCCACCGTCACAACGTTGTCGCCTAGCACTCCCTGGTAGTGCTCATACTGCTGTAGCTCGGGCGGCAACATCTCAGGAATGTTGGGGACGCCGGCAAGGTGAGCGTCCACACCGGTTAACAGCATCGCGCGGGCCGGCGCGCAGTTGGCTGCCGTGTGGTAATTGCTGAACCGAAGGCCCTCTTCCGCTATGGCATCCAGGTTGGGTGTGTTGATCTCGCCACCGTAAGATCCTAAGTCACTAAAACCCAGGTCATCGGCCAACACCAAGACAATGTTAGGGCGCTTGGGAGCAGCAAACGATGACGCGCTGACGCTGTCAGCGCTCTCGGCGGCTGTGGGCAGCGCATTCGAAAGCGCCGTCAAAACGAGCAAAAAAAACAGATGCCTGAAAGGCATTCAGTCGTCCTCGCCTAAAACCCGCGAGGCAATTAATAAAAGCACGGCAATAACGATCTCGGAGCGAATCTGGCTCGCGAGCGCTGCGTCGTGAATCAGCCAAGCAATAGTGCGCCCCACAGCAGTTAGCGACAGTAAAATGGCGGCCGCATAGAACCAGGGACGATGTCCCGTGACCACACCAAGCAACATTGAGATGCCCAGAAACAGGAAATAGCCCGACATGTCGCCGATTTGAGAGCTGAGACCCAGACCATCGCCCAAGATGAGGCCAAACTCGGGCGCAATACCATCTGGCGCGATCAACCATCGGACACCCATAACAATGAACAACACAGCGAGGAGCGATACGACGAAAGAAAATACTCGTTTCATGCTTTCTCTTCCCTGATCAGGCGCATCCTAGCCCTCTCGCTCCGCCATGACCTGCATCATAAGGTGGGCGGTCTCAAGCCCTGAGTTTTGATTTTGACCAGTCACAAAACGTTTCTCGTCATCCACTGTTACATGGGTTGCTAATATGTCTCTAAATGCGGTCTCACTCTCAAATATTACGCCAGCCTTTCGCAATTCTGTCTCTGGATGCTTGGGTGTGAGCTCGATGCCTAACTCTTTGATTTGTTTGTCCGTCACACCTGTCATGCGGCGACCCGCAATGAGCAGATTACCATCCTTTGCACGCGCATTCACCAAGCCCAGCACACCGTGGCATACACCTCCTATGACGGCGCCTTTATCACCGTAAAATGCCTCACTGACTTTGTTCGCCAATACGGGGTTCTGGGCTAAGTCGTAGGCCGCGCCCCATCCACCCGAAATAAAGACAATATCGTAAGCAGTGATATCGACATCTGCGATAGGAATTGAGTGTTTTGCTTTGGCGATCGCAATACTGTCGTCAAGAAAACGATCGTCTTCAGGTGATCTGACCACGAAGTTGAGCGTCGCGGGATCTATGGGTATTTCACCCCCTCTGATGCTGGCGAGATCAACGTCCATGCCACCGTCCAGAAACGTGTAATAGGGATGCGTCATTTCAGACGCCATGACTCCGGTGCGATCTCCCTCTGTTTCTCCGACCGGAGCCAACACATCATGGCTCGTTGTGATGATCAGCGCCCGCTTACCGGGCAGATCGACAGTCGGTCCTGAATACTCAGGGTGCAACCCGGCCTTATGAACCAACGTGGGTAAGGAAATCAGGAAAACCCCAATACATGCTGCCGCACCGAGGCTTATCTTCACTATTCGACTCATATTTTAATTTCCTCTTTGTCAAAAACGATCGAACGGATGGTCTCAATATTGAGCTGACCCGCCAATCCTGCGGCTCGGTGAACGGCTATCTCTTGATACTCTGGTAACTGCATCATCTCCAACATGGCGGCCCGCGATGGATACTGAGCAATAGCTACGGAGTCCCAGAGTTCCTCAACCTCGCCGAGCATCAGTCGGCTGACCTCACCCGAAAAGACCAACTTGGCACCGACCTTGGCGAGCGTTTTCACGACGCCTCTCGAATAAACAGCGTAGGCCTCTGCACCCGTCAGTTCAGTCTCACGGCCGTCTTCATAACTCGCTTTTTCTTTAAATTTCAGCAAGTTAACCATACTAATGGGACCATCAGGACCAGGAGCCAGAAACCCTGCCATCTGCTCCTGCGTTGGGATCAAACTGTTCTCTACTTTCATCGTGGTTGCACCTTTTGACGCGTCGTTCAAAACATTGACTATGAATCTAGGGGTCGGCGGAATCTAATTCGGCCAATAAATATAATCGTCGCCTTCCTCGAAACCCTCTACTAACGTCTTGTCTATAGCGATGGCACTTTCCATCACCGCGGGATACAGAGGGGATCGCCCATTTGCTGCGTGCTCATCAAGCAACGCCATCAACTCGGAGACCTTTCCGCGCTCGCTCATCGCTAGATTGTTTTGCTCGTTGGGGTCATCGGCAAGATTAAACAGCCACTGCATATCGGGGTTCGCTGTCACCTGAAGCTTCCAGTCTTTGTGGCGCACTACTCGGTAATGTCCGCTCTGCCAAAACAAGGTATCGCGGGTCCATGCTTCATCGCCGCTCCCCGTCGCCAGTGGTAACAGGTTTTTACCATCGATGATCACATTTTGAGGCCGTTCTGCGCTGGCAGCCGCAGTCAACGTCGGCATGACGTCAATATGCGCAACTGGCTCTTCCGCGACGGTACCCGCCGCAATCTTTGCTGGCCACTTCATCATGAGGGGTACACGGATACCACCCTCAAACTGGCTGATCTTCCAGCCACGAAACGGCTTATTGATGTCAGGTAAGCCAATGTATCCGGGACCCCCGTTATCGTTTGTGAAGACAACCAGGGTGTTATCGGCCAAACCAGCTTCCTCTAACGCGGCGTTGATACGACCCACACTCCGATCCAGCGATCGAATCATTGCGGCGTAAACCCGCGCGCGGTGTGGCGTGATGTCGCCCACTGCCTCGTAATCCTCTCGCGTCGCCTGCAAGGGCGTGTGAACTCCCCAGTGACCCAAATACAAGAAGAAAGGCTGATGCTTATTGGCGTTGATGATGTTGATGGACTCATCAGTCCAGTAGTCGGTGAGGTAACCTCGCGGCTCAAATCGATCCTCGTCACCTGAATTGAAGCTATTCGCAAACATCATGCGCGCCCACAGAAACTGATCAATGGGGTCAAAATCGAGCTTTGCGTTGACGACATTCGGGTCATTCTCTGGAAGGTAGAGCGCACTGGCCATCAGCAAGCTCTGATCGAAGCCCTGCTCGTGCGGCGCCATGCCGTTTTTCCGCCCTAGGTGCCACTTCCCAATATGGTAGGTGGCATACCCCTTCTCCTTAAGCACCTCAGCGATCGTTACTTCCTCGGGTGGAAGACCCTGTTCTTCATAGGGCGGCTTAGATTCATCAAGTTCAGCGTCATACAGTATGGGCGGTGCGCCTCGATTCATCTCTGCTGAAATCCTGGACATCATTGGCGCCATGCCGGACGGCGTAGGTGTAAACTCGAATCCCGTGCGTGTCGGATAACGTCCTGTCATTAACATGGCACGCGACGGCGCGCAGGTGCCCGCGCCAGAGTAGGACTGCGTAAAGACCACCCCGTCCGCGGCTAACTCATCAATGTGAGGCGTTTTTACGCGCCCATCAGCCAGTCCACCACCAAAAGTGGAGATGTCGTTGTAGCCGAGATCGTCAGCAACAATCAGGATAATGTTGGGTGGACGCTCTGTGAGCGGAGTGGCGGGCTCATCAGGTCCTTGGTTCCACGGAATATCACGTGGCGGACCGATGACGTATTCGTTTGCCGACTGATACTTCATAAGTGCCAGCAAGAGCTTCGTTTGATGTTGATAAGCGAGTGCGCCCGCGATAACCACTAATCCAGCGACGACAAGTAAGTATTTTTTCACGTATCCGTCTCCAACTCTGTTTGACTGAACATTGCCATCTGCCACCGCCAATTATTTAGTCATAGATTATGTCAATTTATGTCGGGAGCGCAATGTGATGGTTCAAAAATCTAGCTGCAGATGGAGTTATAGATTAATGGGAGCTTAAAAGACTGATGAGCGTTGACTTAACGACCGAAATACTCGCCGTCTCAGACAAACCTTGCTCGCTTCGGAGTCTATTCCACATCTCGAAAGAGGCAATGGCATGTATGGACTCGCACTCAACCTCTGGCAGACCCGTTAACTCGGGCAACCAGGCCTCGAGGTCCTTTCTCAACCCTCTCTGATTGCGTGCGTAATTTTTGCGAAGCATTTCGTAGCGCCACAACTGCGCCTTGGTGCCTAAAAAAATGTTTTTCAATTTCTCGAAAGCCGCACTTCGCCGCTCTACGGCGCGATTGACTCGCTCCTCAAGAAAACCATCTCTGTCCCCACCAATAAATAGAGCTTCATAGGAGTCTCGCAATTGGTCATCTGCCGCCTTGAACAAGGTTTCCATATCTTCGAAGTGGCGGAAAAAAGACCGGATCAACACGCCAGCACGATCAGATATTTGTTGCGCTGTCGGTACAAGCACTCCCTCCTCTTGAAGCGAGAGTGCTGCTTCGATAATGGCCTGGCGCGTGCGTTCACCACGCTGCCGTCGCCCATCAACCGAAACTACTGTGATACCGTCTGCCATTGAGCCTTGTCCTCTGACTGAGGCGTGCGTTGTTTGAGGCTTTTAGTTTACACCGACACTATTGATCTCTGTACACCCTAAGATGTCGATTTGGCATTGCACCCTATGTCTGTAGATATATCGACCACCATATTGCGTTAGAACTGGCGTCGATGCGCAGACTGCCACCGCTTCTCGCGGCTTTTAGTTGCAGGTACAGAACAAAGCCTGGTCATCCAGCTATCCCACCTAGACGTGAGTATCGGATGCTTTGCTACTATTCTTAACGTATTAATATGGACTGAAAACCTACTGCAGATAAGAGCCTCCAAGATGCCTGCCATAAAAGCTCCAATTACTATCGCCTCATTGCTACTAGCGCTGTCATCACTCGCAATAACCGCAAATGAGCGAGTACTCACCAGTATCGACAGTCGCACCCAAAAACTTACCGATCTCAGCGATCTAATCTGGGATCTTGCGGAGGTTGGCTACCAGGAAACTCGCTCGAGCGAGGCATTGAAAAATGCCTTGTCTGCGGAAGGTTTCAGTATTGAGAGTGGCGTGGCTGATATCCCTACCGCGTTTGTTGCTAGTTACGGATCGGGCGAGCCTGTGATCGCGGTCATGGGCGAATTCGACGCATTACCGGGTATTAGCCAGGCTGCAGTGCCTTTCGAGCAAAAAATCGAGGGGAAACATGCGGCTCAGGCCTGCGGCCATCACCTGTTTGGCGCAGGTTCAGCAGGCGCAGCTATTGCAGTTAAAGAGTGGCTGGAGCGCACGGGCGCCTCCGGCACCATCCAGTTCTTTGGCACGCCGGCTGAAGAAGGCGGCTCGGGCAAGGTATACATGGTGCGTGCGGGTCTATTTGACGATGTTGATACCGTGATTCACTGGCACCCCTCGTCCGTTAACTCAGCGGATTCTGCCAGCACCCTGGCCAATCGCTCCGCCAAGTTCACCTTCTCGGGTGTGTCATCGCATGCTGCCTCAGCACCTGACCGAGGACGATCGGCACTCGATGCCGTAGAGTCCATGAACTTCATGGTCAATTTACTGCGAGAGCATGTGCCAACCACGACCCGTATTCACTATGTCATTACTAACGGCGGCTCAGCGCCAAACGTTGTGCCTAATACGGCCCAATCGTTCTACTACGTCAGGCACCCTAACGAGACGACCCTGCGGGAGATTTGGGATCGTGTCATGGCGACCGCGGAGGCTGCCGCCGTGGGCACAGGCACCTCAATGAATTACGAGATTATTCATGGTAATTACAGTGTGCTTCCCAACGACACCTTAGCCAAGATCATGCACGCCAAGTTGTCATCCGTTGGTGGTGTCGAATACAGCGAAGCGGATAAGGTCTTTGCTGCTGAAATTTCAAAAACATTACCCACTGGGGCCTACATCGAGGGACGTGCGGCTCAGATAAAGCCCTTTGAAACGGGTCAACGGGGCAACGGATCCACTGATGTGGGTGACGTCAGTTGGACAGTGCCCACCGTTGGTATGAGCACCGCCACCTGGGTTCCAGGCACTGGTGCCCATACATGGCAAGCGGTTGCCGCGGGCGGCACGCCGATCGGACATAAAGGCATGATCGTCGCCGCCAAGGCGATGGCGCTCACTGCCGTGGAGCTGTTCGAAAATCCTGGAATTTTGATGGAAGCGAACGCAGAGTTTAATCTTAGGCGCGGGGCTAACTTCCAGTACGAAGCGCTTTTAGGAGATAGAGAGCCGCCGCTCGGCTACCGCCGCTAATAATCCGACACCGTTATCGCCAGCGAGACGGAGTGAGTGTTTGAGTGACCGCTTAAGCGCAGAGGCCAGTACGCGCTGCTGATAAGGAAGACTCTCCACATAGTCGGGCAGTAACTCATCAAAGCTTTGCGACCGAGCGGCCTGCTCCTGAAAACCCTCAAGAAACTGCACCAGTGCGTCTCTCACAGACTGGCTGAGGTCTGAATCAAATTTCAGTTTCCAGGTCATATCTCGGCTGAGCTGACAATCTGCCACGTAATCGCCGGGCAACCGTCTACCCCACTCTTGAGGTGATATCAGCGACAGTTGCCACTCGCGTTCAACGCGGTACAGGTAGTAAGTGTTATCGGGCACGACACGAAACTTAAACGCTGCAGACAAGACAAGGCTTGAGCACCAGTAGTCCAACAGTGCCTCGTCTCCAGATTTAGGACGAATCTCAGCGGGCGCTGCAGCAGCCATCTGCTGGAGCACCATTACTAGGCCCTTACCTTGTGGGTTGCCTTGTGGATTCACCGTATCGTTCATGCGTGTCAGTCAGCCAGTTCAGGTTGTGCTGCAACGATGGAGTCTCTGACCTGCTGCGGGATGGGTCGGCTTTTACGCGTCTCCTTATCGACAAAGACGTAAACAAAACTGCCACGGGTGGCGATTTCATTGGTTGTCGTATTCAGCATTTCAAACTCTAACGTACAGCTGGAATTACCAAGTCTAGTGAAACTGCAAGACACATCCAAAATGTCCCAGGCCAGGCACTCACCGACAAAATCGATATTGGCATTCGCAGTAAAGGTTAGAAAGTCACCGTCAGGCCCTGCATCCCAGCCGACTTGCTCGAGGTACTCAGAAACCACCTCATCCGCGAGTAC
>JAACDF010000046.1 GCA_009937065.1 Gammaproteobacteria bacterium
CATTTCTTTTGAACTCGACAGTGTTTGTTGAGCTTGTCGTGCCGGTGCCTGTGGCTACGATAGCGCCACTAGAGATGGTGCCCGCAAAGGTGGCGTTGCCATCTTGTAATATAGATAGCTTATCTGTCCCATTTATTGAGAATTTTAAGCCTTCTGAAGCATCATTCGGTCTTGCATCAATTATTAAACTTTGATTTTGCGGCCCAGTAATACTTCTGTCGCCACCGTTAGACAGAGTAAGACCGCTACTGGTAATCGCACCAGAGCCTATGGTTCCGGCATTTGTGATGTTTTGAGAACCCATGTTGAGGGCACCAGACATCGTGCCACCAGTAAGCGCTAGGGCCTCACTAACTACATCGGTTAACAATGCAGCGGTCATGCGCAACTCACACTTATCGCCTGACACAAACGAAGCAGCGGTGGTGTTGTCTTGTCCGCGCACGACGGTCAACGTGTTACCGGAGATCGCCGTAACTTTTACGACTTCTATCGTGGTCTCAGTAAGATTAGATAGTGTGGCAAAGGTATGATCAGAAGCCCCAAGCGTTGGGAATTCCGAGGCGTCAGACACCGTTATGCTTGTTACAGAAGCATTGATCCCTGCTGACAGGTTAGTCGCAGCATTATTAGAAAATAGAACTGCCATGTCGCGCCTTTAGCTAACGGTTATTACCCACGTTATAGTCATGGAGTCCGAGGCTCCCTTATTGACCACAGAGAAGACCGTCCTACAAAACATCGTTCCAGAGCTAGAAGCGTTAAACAGGCCAGCTTCGACGATTGCTCCAGTGCCTTCACCAGCGCCAAAAGTCGCTACATAAGTGACCGTGTTACTACTGACCGTAGTGCTTGTTAAGGTGTTTCGATCTGCCTCTGCTGAAAGGGTGGTCTGACCTGCCGCTGCAGCAGCCGTACCTGTGCCTATCGCCATATGAGACATCGCTGCATCAGTCGTATCTTTAATACGTGAAGCGACGAAATTCTTACCGGCAGTCACTACTAAGTTCGGGACGTCCTGCACAACCTCACCGTTCAGGCGAATAGACAGATGGCCCTTTAGGGTTAAGTCTTCGTTAATCATTGAAAGTACCTATGTTGAGGGGTGAAGCGTTTAAGACCGTCGAGTTAATTGCCACTAAAGACGAACTCAATGAGTCCGACATCGATAGGACGTTGCCTTTCGTCAGACCAGAATCAACGTCAAACGCATCTACGTTTGCTAAATCATCTATTGCGAAAGCATCGGAAAAAAGAAAATTGAAATTGACTGCACGACTAAATACATCGGCAACTGAAACCGAGTCGGCTTTGGCTAGACCAGTTGCTAGCGTCTGTGTATCCGTAAACCCGTCCGTTGCATCCGCAAGTGACCTTCCAACGAGCAGCGCTGGTGCCTCCGAGAGGGAAGCGGAATCTTGAAAGTTCGGCTGGGTTTGCAGACTCAAAACATCTGCCAGCGATGACGCATCTGCGAGCGAAACCCCCAGGCTACGGACAATCACATCAACGAAGCCGATTGAATCGGCAACAGAAGGAGCAGACTCAATCTGAGCCTGCTCACTCATGGTCATTGAGTCAGGAGTTACTGGTCGGGATAGCGATTTGCCCACTACCTCTGAAAGCGTAATCGTTTCATCGACGTTACGCAGAGTAGTAAGAAAAATATCGATGCTTTCTGTCACGGATACCGCGTCTGCTTTGGCGGCAGCTAGGGACTTACCCACTAGCTCTTGCAGCGCAATACTGTCCGATGGGTTCTTGTTGACTAAGAGCGTCAGAAGCTCGCCAATCGTGATGCCATCTTCTGGAAAAATGACCTTTGGATCAGCGTCCAAGAACACTTCGGTAACGCTCGCCTGTAAATACGCAACGACGCTGCGCAGCGTCGAGTAGCTCACTGCGACTTTGGGCAAAGCTATCTGCGCTGTGGCTCTGGGTGCAGTAGTGCCGACTGTCAGCTGCGAACCTACAACAGCAACATCCGTCACCTGCAGCTGGCTTACCGACGCAACAACTCTAAGGTCAGAGTACTGTACAAGCGCCTTAGCACTCATCAGTCAAAATCCTCACGGACTTTCAGCTTAATGAGATCATTGACCGTCTGTATGCCGCCCGACGCAAAAGTAATCTCAACTTCAGCTTCAAACGTGCCTGCTGTATCCAGTGTCCCAGCTGGGAAATTTGTATGGACAGTACCGCCAGTGTTACTGGTGATCGTGCAAGTCAGCGTGGATTTGACCGTAGTAGACCCTAGCTCTCTGATACGCATCCGCACAGTGGCCCCCGTTATGTCTATGGGTGCCCACGTCGCGCTGTTATCGGGGTCAAGCGTAAGACCCGCCGCAGCTGCGTTAGAATCTTTCAGCGTCAGATTCAACTGCGGCAAGGTATCGCCAACCACTAAATTCAAAGTATCGCTGTAAGCCATAACTTATATCCTTTCATACAGAATAGTACCACTTGTACGATTCCTAAACGCAAGCAAAATTAGGGGTAATCACCTGTGCGTATCAATTCAGTAACTTCAACAGCGCGGTCACCGACCTGTGTTGCCCACCTGCTATCCATAAACTCGTCAGCTGCAACGTCGTACTGCCCACGGGACATCGCCTCTAGCGCCTTCACAAAGCCCCTTAGTTTGGTCAGCCCCAAGTTAAAGCACAGATTAATCATCGCATCGCGGCGCGGCTTGCTCAGAGATCGATACCAGCCGTAGGCGTTCTCCAACTCTTCGTCACAACGCTCTATGTCGTTTAGCAACAGGTATTCAATCTCATCGTCAGATAGACCAATACCGCCGTTCTCGTCCAAATTGCGCCCGACACCTACAGTGATCATATTTTCTGAGCATTTATACGCATGACTACGCACGCCCTCATGCCGTTTCAGTGTCTCTATCAACTGACCCATGAATGTCACCATTTACTTATTCAAACCCTTAGTCTTTTCAAACGTGCGTAGCGAACCCAAACCCAATAGTCCGCCCAGTACTGTCAGGAGCGCAGACATATCAAACTCAGGTAAATCCGGCACCTCTGCACCCGCGTAAGTAAAGGCGAAAACCAATAGGCTCTGAATCACAAAATGCCAAGCAAAAGCTATCGCACAAACCCAGCCCACAAGAGGACGCCATGAACTTTGAAACCAATTACCTTTGGCTTCGATCTTGTTGACTTCGATTTGAGCAAGGGCGTTGGCCGCAGCTTGTTTCTCAGCAAGCGTTGAGATTTCATGAGCAAGGAGGTTCTTCTGATCCTTATCCTCAATGAACTTATCAAGTAGCCCAGTAACAGGGCCGACTAGCTGTGCGACGATACTCATCGATCCTCCTATAGAACTGCGGCTACGGGCAGCAGACGGTCTGCATCACCTCGCAAGGCAGCTTCAACTGATTCAGCGGTTGGCCCAAAGAGTGTTGCAAGACCGGCAGTCGGGCCATTCCACTGTCCTGTCTTATATGCCATTGACCAAATGGAAAGAGGCCCGTAGATACCGGCACGGTCTACTACCTCGTTCAAATAGCTGCCCCACTCCATAGAGTCGGATCTAAAGTAATTTTTGTCGCTCTGCCCAAAGGTCAGGACAAAC
>JAACDF010000047.1 GCA_009937065.1 Gammaproteobacteria bacterium
GCGACCAATGATAACTCGAGCTCGCGGAAAAATATGAGGTGAATCAGACCGATTTTAGCTCTAGGTCACCCCGAAAACATTTCGAGCCTGAAGCAAAGGTTGCGTATCATCAAATCCTAGAGGATCCCAATTTGAATAAACACGACGATCATTGGTCACCCCCAATCTGGGTGCTGTCGCTGGGTGCAGGACTGGCCCCGTTTGCTGTGACTTTGGTCGCCCCCGCCATCCCCGCCATGGCGATCGACCTCAAAGCTGACCCAAACACCGCACAGCTTGTGTTAACCACGCTGTTGCTCTCAATCGCTGTGGGACAATTGATCGCAGGACCTCTCTCTGACCGATTCGGCCGAAAATCTATATTCCTAGGGGGAGCCATAGCCTACTGCGTCGCTGGGTTTGGCGCGGTACTTTCAAACACCATCGAGGGAATCATTTTTTTCAGAGTGATTCAAGGATTTGGCGCCGCCGCCGCCGTCGCGATGTCTAGATCAATCGTGGTCGACTTCTACGGGCGAGACCGTGCCGCGGGTGTTATGTCAACGATCATAGCCATGATGGCAATCATTCCTATATTCGGCACCTCACTAGGAGGCATTCTCTCTGATATTGTCGGTTGGCAAGGGTCCTTTTTCATGCTTGCCATCACGGGCTTGGTACTCGCCATCTTTGTACGGACTCAGATCCAAGAAACTCATCAGCCTGAGCATGTTTTTACTTTTAAAGACGCGCTGATGGGTTACCGAGAGCTTTTGGCTACCGATCGATTCATTGCAAGCGCGCTCACAACAGCGTTCCAGACCGCGGTCTTCTTCGCAATGATGGGTTTTATTGCCTACTCGTTCGAGAGAATGAGTATTAGCCCCAAGGAGTTTGGAGTATGGATGGCGACCACGTCGGTCGGCTACGTGATCGGAAACCTCGCCAACAAGCGTCTTCTTAAACGATACCGAATTGAAATCATTACCTTTGTAGGTGCAATAGCATCTCTTATGTGTCTCCTACTGATGGAAATCTGGCACACCACGGCCCCAAATTCACCGATGGGATTGGCAATCCCAATGCTCCTGGTTGGGCTATCGAACGGAGTAATCATCGCCAACTCAATAATCATAGCCTCCTCAGCCATTCCGAGACTCAGAGGGTCGGCGACCGGGCTTGTAGGAGCAATGCAGATGGGTGCGGGAGGCATCGCTGGCACGGTAGCCATTTGGTTAGGTGCCGACCAGGATACAAATGTGGGAATCCTCACATTGCTCGTCATTAGTTTTTGTTCGTTGATCTCAGCCTGGTGGTCGTCCAGACTGCAGCAGCTTCAGTAAATTAAAATCGATAGAACGGGCATTTCAAATTGCTTGTCCTAGTTAGCTGGGAAGACTGCGATATTATGGAGACGAAAGACTAGGAGCTCTCCAATGGATAGAAATAAGTACGAAAAATATCAATCCGACGTCATCGTTGATCTGCTCAAGCAATACGATATCAAGCACATTTCAATGAATCCGGGTGCAAGCTTCCGCGGACTCCACGACTCGATAATTAACTACGGCGACAATGACCCAGAGCTGATGGTCTGTCAGCACGAAGAAATCGCGGTACAGATAGCTCATGGGTACGCCAGAGCGACGGGGAAACCCATGGGCGTTATCCTACATAACCTGGTCGGCATGCTTCATGCCCAAATGGCTGTTTACTACGCCTACATCGATAGGGCACCTATTTTTATTATGGGTGCCACCGGACCAATGCACGAAGGCAAGCGGCGGCCACACATTGACTGGTCTCACTCCGCGCTAGTGCAAGGTGAGGCGATGCGTAACTATACCAAGTGGGACTATCAGCCACACGCAATCGAGGGAGTGCCCGAGAGTTTTATGCGCGCCTATAGCACAATGGTCACTGAACCTGCTGGTCCGATCTACATGTGCTATGACGCCTGGCTACAGGAAGAGAAGCTGACCTGCGAAGATCTCGAGATGCCACCAGAGAATATGCAGAAGGCCCCCGCCCCTATGGGGGCGGACCCCGAGACTCTCGGGGCAATGGCCGACGTAATCCTGAACGCCAAACACCCAGTCATATTGGTTGACTTCATCGGTCGACAGCCAGGAAACTTCGAGAAGCTGGTCGCATTGGCAGAGACCCTGGGCTGCGGTGTGTGGGATATCAACAACTCCCTCGCATTCCCAAACCAGCACCCGCTCTGCATTTCACTGGACCATGAGTCTCTGAAAAAAGCAGATGTGATTCTCGGAATCGATGTACGTGACTGGGAAAAGCCTACCCACAAGCTTGTCTCCACCACTCGCGAGGTAACCTCTTACGTCCCAGACGACTGCGTTTGGATGGAGATTGGGTTCGCAGAGCTTGAGATGTCGGCGTGGGCATTCGACTACGGCCGTTATCAGCCAAAACAACACGTCGCGCTAGGTGATCCTCGACTCGCCATGCCTGAGCTAGCGAAAATTGCTCAGGGCAAGCTAGATGTAACTCCTGATTTGGTGGGCGCGCGCGATGCCCGCGTTCAAGAGTTTAGCGACAGACATCATCAGATCTTTGCAGAATGGAAAGCGTCTGCAGAATCTAAGTGCGGCTCTGACCCCATTAGCTATGCCGAGCTAGTCATGATTACTGGTGAGGTCATTAAGGATGAAGACTGGGTTCTCGCTACTGGTACCGCTCGTGAATGGGTTCGAAAGCTCTGGAATTTTGATAAACCCTATCGGCATGCGGGGCGCTCGCTGGGTACCTCAACGCAAATCGGGATGTCTTTGGGTGTCGGTCTCGCGTACCGCGGCACTGACAAGCTCGTACTGACTTTCCAACCAGATGGTGACCTGTTGTACGACGCAGGAGCGTTATGGACAGCGGCCAAACATGAGATTCCTATTCTAATCATTATGTGTAACAACCGCGCCTACTATAATGACTGGGAACACCAAGAACGGATGGCTCATTTAAGGGGTACAGATGTCGAGAAAGCTCATATAGGAATGGACATCTTTGATCCGGAACCTGATTTCGCAATGCTTGCGAAATCAATGGGAATGCATGGAGAAGGCACGATCACAGACCCGTCGGAGATAGCCGGTGCCTTAAAGCGGGCCATCAAAGTCGTCAAGTCAGGTAAACCCGCGCTTGTCGATATCGTTGTTGCCCACCGCTAATCGAGAGTTTTCAGAAAGAGCCTCAAATGAGGCTCTGAACCTCAATAAATGTAGAGGCATCATAGACAGATTCAGGAGCTATACTGACGACGCGCGGTCTCTCAGATAACCTAGGATTCAGGAGGAAAAAGGCATGCAGTTTCATTTAAATGGTTTTTACCCCGGCGATCCCCGCATTCATAACCCGCAAAATCGAATCGTGGCGCCGCCGATCAAACGACCGCTCCCGTCGCACTGTGACGTCATGATCGTCGGATGCGGCCCTGCAGGCCTAAATCTGGCCGCGCAACTCTCACAATTTCATGATATCCACGCCGTAATTACTGACCTCAAAGATGATCGACTTACCGTTGGCCAGGCTGACGGGATGGCCTGCCGGACTCTAGAAATGTTCCAGGCTTATGGCTTCGCCGAGCAGGTGATACAAGAGGCATATGGTGTCAACGAGGTCGCTTTCTGGAAACCAGATCCGAGCAACCTCTCACGCATCGCACGAAGCAGTAAGATTGACGATGTCGAAGAGGATCTATCCGAGATGCCTCACGTCATCATCAATCAGGCGAGGATTCACGATCATTTTTTAAACGTGATGGAACATTCCGCCGCTGAGAATGAGCCATATTATTCGAGGAAATTGACCGACCTTAAAGTCGACCATGTCAACGAAGAGTATCCAGTCACCCTGACTTTCGAACGGGCGGTGACGCACTCACGATTTAACCGAGAAGTAGAGACCGTTAGATGCAAATATGCAGTCGGCTGTGATGGGGCACGCAGCCAGGTAAGAAAATCGATCGGTCATGAGTTAATCGGTGACGCATTGAATCAGGCCTGGGGCGTGATGGATGTTCTGGCGGTGACTGACTTCCCTGATATTCGGTTAAAGGCAGCTATTCAATCCACTAACGAAGGTAACATTTTGATCATACCTCGCGAGGGCGGGTATATGGTCAGAATCTATATCGAGCTCGATAAGCTCAAGGAAGATCAGCGAGTCGATCGAGAGGATATGACTGTCGATGTTCTGATCAGAGCAGCTAATCGCATCATGGCGCCCTACACTCTTGAAGTGAAGGAAGTCCCGTGGTGGAGCGTTTACGAAATCGGTCAACGTTTAACTACTGCCTTCGATGATTCTCGAGATGATCAAAACCCGCATGTCTTCTTGGCTGGGGACGCATGTCATACCCATAGCCCAAAGGCAGGACAAGGTTTAAATACCTCGGTGATGGACACATGGAACCTTGGTTGGAAGCTGGCCCACGTGCTAACAGGGAGGGCACCGAAGGAACTGCTCCCGACCTACTCCGCGGAGCGGGCCGATATAGCGAAACAGCTGATCGATTTTGACCGTGAGTGGTCAAAGATGTTCAGTTCAAAGCCTAAGACTGAAGACAACCCAGGCGGAGTTGATCCAGCCGAGTTCCAAAAATATTTCGAGCTGTTCGCCCGATTCACCGCAGGGGTAGGCATTGAATACAAACCATCGATCGTCGTGGGCGACAGTATTCACCAGCACCTGGCGACGGGCCAACCCATAGGGCAACGCTTCCATTCAGCGCCAGTGATCCGGCACGGTGATGCGAAGCCTGTCCAGCTAGGGCACTGCCACACAGCCAATGGCGCGTGGCGCGTCTATGCATTCGCCGGCTCCGATAGCCCAGCGTCCGATTCATGTCGCCTACGAAAATTAGCTCACTACCTCGGGAATGATCCCGCCTCGCCGATAAAGAAGCATACCCCACCTGGGGCCGATACTGATTCAGTAATAGACTTCAGGGCTATTTTCCAAACTCCACATCGAAAACTTGAACGGCTTGATCTCCACCCATTCCTAACACCCGAAAAAGGTATCCTCGGTCTTCGGGATTATGAGAAGGTATTTTGTGTCGATCATCGAGCTGGCCGTGATATTTATGACATGCGCGGCATCAATCGAGATGAGGGATGTCTGATTATCGTTCGTCCTGACCAATATGTAGCAGCAGTATTGCCCTTAAACCAATACCCTGAGCTCAACAATTTTTTTGACGGTTGCCTGAATAAATTCTGAGCCCGGGCAAATGAAGAAGCGCTGGGTCAACAACTAAACATACTACCCATTCGGGCCCAGAAGAAATCAAAACGGGCATCCTGATGTCTAGGCGCGAAAACACGTTCGTGATTCGGGCAGAAGCGTCACTGACCACTACCCAAAATGGCCATACTGATGAGACTCCTAAGTGGTCACGATCGATCGATCGTCAATCGGTTTCTCATTAATTGGTAGATGAACAATAGCGGATAATAACCCCGTACCCACACCGACCCACCAGACGATCTCGTATGAGCCAAATCGATCATAGAAATCGCCACCAAGCCAGACACCCACAAAACCGCCGATTTGGTGCGACAAGAATACGAGGCCATAGAGGGTTCCCATATATTTTAAGCCGTAGATATACGCGACCAGCCCGGACGTCAGAGGGACTGTTGCAAGCCAGAGTGAACCAATGAAGATCGAAAAGATGATGACCGTGACTGGGGTCATCGGTGTCAAAATAAACCAGGCAAAAAGCACCGTTCGAGCAAAATAAATAGACGCCAACAGTAGGCGCTTGGAAAAACGCC
>JAACDF010000048.1 GCA_009937065.1 Gammaproteobacteria bacterium
GGACGGCGCGTTGGCAGCGGAGGTACTCAATGATAAATCTGACCGAACCTATGGTGAGTTGATGAAGCTGGCACCTGCGGGCTTAAGAGGTCTTGTGTTTGCGGCTCTGATCGCAGCGATTGTATCCTCACTGGCATCGATGATGAATTCGATTGCCACCATCTTCACCATGGACATCTATCGTCAATATGTAGGTAGCGAACGTGGTGAGTCGCATTACGTGATGGTTGGGCGAGTAGTGGCATTTGTCGCTATGTTGATCGCTCTGGTGCTCGCGAGACCGTTTTTGGGCGGCATGGAGAGTGCATTCCAAACTATTCAGGAGTACACGGGATTTATCGCCCCAGGTGTCGTAACGATCTTCCTGCTCGGCTTCTTTTATCAGAGAGCCAATGAGGCCAGTGCCTACGCAGTTCTGATCGGGTCGGTAGTCGCGAGTCTTGCGCTTAAGGTGATGATGCCTGATATGCCATTTGTTCTGCGTATTTGGCTCGTTTTTCTCGCTAATATCGCCTTGGGTGTCCTTGTCGCTCAGTTGACACGAGAGCCCGAGGCAGGGCAGCCAGTGCTGCTCAGCGATATTGGGTTTGGTACAACGCAAGGCTTTAATGTCGCGGCTATCGCGGTAGGACTTATTCTCGTTCTGATCTATGCCGCGTTTTGGTAGAGATGGAATTTGGCAAAAAAAAAGGCCCCGCATGGGGCCTTTTTTTTGTTTCTCGCTTTATGTTTTTCGCGCAGCTTACTTCAAGCTCTTTTTCGTCAGTGCGCGATACACTTTATCTTTCCAGCCTGTGTACGGTGGGGCTAGATACTTGTTCATCGTGAAGTTCGCCTGATGAAATACCGGACGCATTTTCGAGCAGGAGTTGAAGCCTTCCTTGCCATGATAATGACCCATTCCGCTGCCACCGACGCCGCCGAAAGGCAGGTCGTGCTGGGACACGTGTAGCAACGCATCGTTGATCGATACACCACCCGACATAATTTGGTTGATGTACAGATCAGATAGCTTCTTGTTCCGTGTGAACGGGTACATAGCGAGCGGGCGGTCTCCCGAGTTCACATGCTCAATCACATCTTCCGGCGTCTCGTAGGTGATGATCGTCAGCAGAGGACCGAAGGTCTCACGATTTCGAATGATCATTTCGGGTGATGTATCCACTACCAACTGCACCGGAACCTTGCGCGTATGCGGATTAGGTTCTTCACCGGTCGGATTGATGACCTTTGCACCGTAACTTTTTGCGTCCTCAAGTGTCGCCATCATCCGATCATAGGCACGCTGATCGATCATGGATGTGTAGTCTTCGCTATCGATCGTTGGCACATTGGCTTTCAGCCAGTCACCACAAAGCTCAATGAATTCGTCTACCTGTGATTTGTGCACCATCACGTAGTCAACGTTCACGCAGATTTGCCCCGCGTTGAATTGCTTGGCAAACATGATTCGCTCAACCGCTTTGGCTAAGTCGTAGTTGGGGTCAATAATCGCGGGCGATTTGCCACCCAGCTCTAGAATGACTGGAGTGAGGTTCTCTGCCGCGGACGCCATGACCTTTTTGCCGGTTGCACCAGAGCCAGTGAAAATAATGAGATCAAAGGCCAGTTTTGAAAACTCGATGCCAACGCCACCTGTCTCCTCAATGAAGAACAGCTTATCTTCCGGTAGGTAGTTGGGTGACAGCTCTTTGAGTAATCGGGTGAGGTGCCGACTGTTTTCCGACATCTTTACCATCGCGCGATTGCCCGCAGCGAAGGCGATTGCAATTTGAGAAACGGCCAGAAATACGGGGAAGTTCCAGGGAACAATGAGACCCATTACGCCAAGCGGTTGCGGCTTTACGGTGTTTTTCGCAAACGGAAACATCATTGCATCGATATGACGCTTCTCTTCTTTCATCTACTTTCGGAGGTTTTTGACGATGTCGTCGATAGATCCGCCGGTGCCAATAAATTCCGCAAACATCGTTTCGTGTTCGGAACGGTGCCCGTAATCCTGCGAGATCGCTTTTGAAATCGCTTCAGTATTTTCACCGATGAGACGTTTGAGTTGTTTAAGGTCATGCTTACGCTCGTCACAGCTTGGATAAGGTGCTTTGTGATAAGCGCGACGCATCTCGTCTAGCTTCATCTGCATCGACGTGCGGATGGCCTCGGCTTGTTCGACGGATTCGGCGATGGACGGATTAATTTCTGCGATCGAGTTCATTGTGGTCTCGTTATTGTTTGATTAACTAAAAACAGTAACGCTGCGGCGACACCAATGCAATGTACTTTTGATGTTCTATCGCGGGCGGTTGAACGCGGTTCTCGCGAACGTTAACCGGCTCTTCTAGCCTGTATCGGGAGTACCGCCGCCTTGTCATTGCCGGGCTGAGATGAGGTCGCTATGCTTTGACAAAAACAACCAAAGAGAGCTTCAGGATGAACGACCGAGTAGTGATATCTACCGAAGAGGGTGTGTGTCACGTCCGTTTGAATCGGCCCGACAAGATGAATGCGCTTGATCCAGCCATGTTTGAGGGCATCACAGCGGCGCTCGCCGAGCTTGCAGATGACACGAGTATTCGAGTTATTGTCTTGAGCGGCGAGGGGAAGGCGTTCTGTGCAGGGCTGGATCTCGGGAGTTTTGGGCTGAGTGACGACGCCCCTACTGACTTGGTGCCTCGAACTCATGGTAAGGCGAACGGGGTTCAGCACCTGGGTTGGGGTTGGCGACAGCTACCTGTCCCAGTAATTTCAGCAGTGCATGGGGTTTGTTTGGGGGGGGGCATGCAGCTCATGGCAGGCTCGGATATCAAAATTATCCACCCAGACACGCGTTGTGCGGTCATGGAAATGCGTTGGGGTCTGGTACCGGATATGTCGGGTTACCCGCTGTGGCGAGGGAATGTTCGCGACGATATTCTCCGCAAGCTCGTGTACACGAATGAAATGTTCTCCGGCGCTGAAGCTCAGGGGTTCGGCTTCGCGACGGAAGTGAA
>JAACDF010000049.1 GCA_009937065.1 Gammaproteobacteria bacterium
CATGTGGGCGGCTTCTGTGAGAGTGCCGGTCAAGGTCGAGATAAAATTTCCAAACGCGACTGTCGGCTAGCGGGTGGCGAGAACGGAGATACGCGAAACAGCCAAGCCAATTCACCCATTTGTTTGCCACCTGAGAGTGCCTTTGAGCTGGTCACCGTATCCAGTGACTCCGGTGAAATTGTAAACGCTCAGTGTGAGGTGACCACCCTGGCAGAAGAGTTTTACCCGGGAGAGTTGAAAATGAGCGGTGTTCAGATTGCTCGTGGAAACTACGATGAGTCTCAAAAAGACATCATTCCTTGGGGTAACGATTATGAGCGATTTAGCCAGGGCGGAGCGTCATTTGATCAGGCCAACTTCGCCTATATCACCAAGCGTGATGAAGAAGGGCGGCCTGGATTTGTCGCAGCGGACCTGGTCGATGAGCGCACGTTGATTCTGGAGAACCGTAACTTCAGTGCCGATACCTTCAACTACCGTGTGCAGGCGGAGTGCGGTTCTGGTGATGATGCATTCAATGTGTACTACGATCCACTGATTCGGAATAACGGCGGTAGTGGTGGTGGATTCCCCTACTAAACGGAACTTATGAAAAGGCGCCGCTGGCGCCTTTTTTTTGTTTCAGTCTTTTCGGTACGCCGCCTGCTCAAACTCTAGAAGAGTTTGAATCGAGACGGTGTCATAGAACGGCAGCACCTGGGTACCGAAGATGCCGTAAGTGCCTGCCTGTGGGTCGACCCAGTAATACGAGTTAAACAGTCCTGCCCACGAGCCAGCATTCGCTCTTCGCCCGCCATCGATGCCGTCTGTATGGATGAGTAATCCCAGACCAAACCTTGCCTCGTTGCCAAAGCTCAAGTCGGCGGTGTTGCTAATGGTCGGTATTGCGGTGGCAAGTGCTGCTGGCTGAATGTCGCCAATGTTGTTTTGAAACATGCTGTCGACGGTTTCAGATTTGAGCAGCGTTCTCCCTTCGAGCGAGCCACTGTTCAGCAGCATCTGAAGAACCCGACCATAGTCTTTGACTGTCGAGGACAGACCACCACCGCCTGAATAGTGGGGCATGCTACCTTTCTTCATGGGGGTGGGTTGAAAGCCGGGTAGCTTCACAAGGCCCTCCGCAGCGCGGGCCATCATTGTCACCGATCGATCGAGCTTGCCTGCAGGCAATTCATAGAATGTGTCCTCCATGCCCAATGGTATGAAGATGTTGTCATCAAAGTACTCGGCGAGGCGCTGACCTGAGAGTCGTTCGACTAAAACACCGAGCCAGTCCGTATTGATGCCGTACTCCCAGGCAGTGCCTGGCTGGAAGGCGAGCGGCGCTTCGAGGTAATTGCCCTCACCAAAGAGGCCGGGAGTAACACCGAGTTGACTGCCTTTGAGCGCATTTGCATTCCAAAACTCGTATACATAGCCCGCGGTATGGGTCATGAGCTCTCGTGCTGTCGGTGCCCGGTTGGCTTTCTCGAAGATAGGGTTGTCGTCCGCCGCGAACCCTTTGAGCACCTGCAATTCATTGAGTTCAGGAGCGTGGGCAGAGATAGGGGTGTCGAGATCGAGCTTGCCTTGCTCCATGAGCTGGAGTGCCGCAACGGTGGTGACAAGCTTGGTCATCGAGGCAATCTGGATAATATTGTCGGGACTCGCGGGCTTGGTTTTCTCCGCGTCCTGATATCCCGCGGCATATGACCACGCCTGTCCCTCGGCATCACCCACCGCAGCTACAGCAAAGTTGAGCTTGCCTGCAGCAATGGTTTGGTCAAGCACCGCGGCTGCTTTCGCCATTGGCTGATGGTCATCGGCCAGCGTCACCGAACCGATACACAGCGAGGCAAGGGTCGATAATGCGGCTACGAGTTTTCTCATGGGCTTACTCCAAAAAAGGATCATCTTTTCGAGGACTTAGGCTAGTAGGATTTGTAGATACGGAACAGCTCCAGCGTACCAAAGCTCTTTGCCAGCGGCACCATTCCCACAAAATCAGCCGAAAGGTCAGCTCTGCCCTCGGCCGCAATCAGGGCTGCGGTAGAGGCCGAGCCATAGACCTGGTTTGCCGGCGTAATGGGCTCAATGCGGGCCGCGACACTTACGTTATGCCCCCAGTGGCTGAGCTTTTGGGTCAGTGGGTTAGTGAGCTGTTTAACCGGCGATGAGTGAAGCGAAACGCGCATGGCGAGCTCTTTCGGGAGCCCCGCATTACCCCACAGCAATTCACGATTGCCGCGTTTCATGAGTTCGCACAGTTCTAGGGCGAAGTCGGCGCCGTGTCCTGCCTCGTCAAAGACCATGAACAGACCATCACCCCAGGTATTGAGCTCGAGCGGTTTGCTCTGGGTGTTAGCTACCAGCTTTTCGACTTCTCCGAGTAACACTTCGCAGTAGCTCGCGACCTGCGAGTCGCTGAGTTGACTGAAGCCCAGTACGTCAGCAAATAAGAGTGTTCTGCTGACCGTATTGGCGTCGGGTGTGGCGTCTTCGGCGGTATTTTCTGGATTTGGCGGAAGTTTTTCCCACTGCTGACTTTGTGGTGACCAAAGCGCAGTCGAGATGCCAGCGCATTGCCAGGCTTTCACGGCGGCGTGCGTCCCGCCAATGGAGAGATCGTCCCCGGGTTCCATTACAGCAACGCCCACCAGCTCTCCGTCGAGCTCCTGTGCCTTGAGACGCCCCATGCCCAGAATGACCTGATTGCAGTGCGCGTAGTAGGGGTCCATGCCCTCGCTATCGACCGTGCTTTGGCTTGCATGCCACAGCACGGCACCGTCGCGCTCACCGTTGATCAACCGATTGAAGCGATCAGTCCACTCGTCCTCACCATAGCCGGCCACGGCAAGGCTTGTGTCGCGGAACTGATCCTCGGCGTAGGGCATGACGATGTTGGCGGTTCGCGCGTTGTCGAGGAGGGCATCGACAAACAAAAGATCACCCCCGTTTGCCGCTGAGGCATAGCCAATGTCGATGTTCTCTTTTTCGACGAAGGTGTTCAGCACGTCCGCACAGGTAGGCACAGTCTCTGGTGGAAACCGTGGCTCGATGCGATCCGGCGCATCAATGCGATGACCCGTGAACAAGGCTACACGAGCAGGGCGTAATTTTCCGTTGATGGCTGTCTGCAG
>JAACDF010000008.1 GCA_009937065.1 Gammaproteobacteria bacterium
AGCATGCTGGGCGTACTCGTCATTAATGAGCCCGAGTTATTTCATTGGCTACTTCCGACGACGGCAGCCACGTCGCTATTAGCCTGGCCATGGTTATTCCCCATTGGAACGCTGCTCTGCGTACTATTGGCGTTTCGAGGTAGAAAACTCTCGTCCCATTTGTAGTGGGATCCGAAAATGGCGCATGACACAGAGCATCATTGCTATTGATTACCTCACCATCAGTCACCTTTTCAGAATAGTATTTAGGTTGAAAGTTCAGGGTAAGGCGGGAAAACAGCATGCCAAAGCCGTCTACAAAGGCCTGTAAAAAATCCGATATCAGTCAACTGCTATTGGGAGTCTGTATGCTGGGTGCTTACTGGTTTACCCCGTCGGCTAGCGCTACCTGTGATCGCCCCAGCGATGAGAAGGCGCTGCTATGGGGTGATTTACATGTGCATACAAGCTACTCGCTGGACGCCAGTGTATTTGGCACGCTGGCCACACCGGCGGACGCTTACCGTTTTGCAAAGGGTGACCCGCTAACCCGAACTGATGGCTCTACGGTCCAGTTAGACCGGCCGCTGGACTTTGTCGCTGTGACAGAGCACGCGGAGTGGCTGGACTTTACCTCCATCTGCGATAGCCCGAGCGCCGAGGGTGTCGCCGACTGCGACAATTTGCTTACCAAGCGCTCACCCCAAAACGGATCAGCACTTTTTGGAGAATACGTAGTCACCACGATCACGGGGGCTGAACCTCAACCACTCTCACTCTGCGTCGATGACCCCGAACTGTGCGAGGCCAATGCCCTCTCTCGATGGCAGTCCGTTCAAGAGCAAACCGAAGCGGCCTACGACCCTTGTACATTTTCCACCCTGCATGGGTATGAGTGGAGTCATACCCCTAATTTCCGACACGCGCACCGCAACGTTATTTTCCGCTCAGATTCGGTAACGAAAGAAGCCATCGATTACATTCGTTTCCCCACGGTGGAAGCACTGTGGGATGAACTTGATGCAACCTGTAGGCGTGATGATCAGTGCGAGGCCCTAACGATTCCTCATAACACCAATATGGGTAATGGCATTAGCTTTGAACTGACTCAGGCAAGCCCAAAGTCATTGCAGCAACGGGCTCAATACGAACGTCTCATTGAGATTACGCAGGAGAAAGGGACGAGTGAGTGCCTGCCCTCGCGTGCCGAAAATCTCTCGGAGGACTGTGAATTTGAACTCTTTCTTACTCGCCAGTCTCGCCCTACCGACCCAGACGCCTTTACCGAGCAGGAATGGCAGCAAATGCGTTCGACCTACGCGCGCTCGCTGGTGGGCAAAGGTCTTGCCTTTGCACCCGATGAGGCACCACTTCGCATGGGGTTCATCGGATCGACCGATACCCACGCTGCAACCCCCGGATACGTCGACGAGGCATCCTGGTCAGGTAGTGCATTGGCGGGCACTGGCTTTGATGCGTCCATCAGGAGCAACGCTTGGAGCGCCGGTGGACTGGTCGGTGTGTGGGCTGAAGAGAATACCCGCGAGGCCATTTTTGATGCGCTAGCCAAGCGTGAGGTATACGCCACATCCGGGCCTCGTATCGGATTGCGCTTCGGACTTAATGAGGATGACGCGGAGCTGTGTACTGCGGACGGCTGGATGCCGCGAGCCACGATGGGAGAAGTCACTCAAATCACAAGTAAACCGATGTTTACCGTGCAGGTTCAAGCTGACATCACGCCAATTACAAGCATTGAAATCATCAAATTGACCTACAGAGACAATCGAGCGCATGAGGAGGTCATTCTCCTATGGCATAAACCAGAAGGAGCGGCCTTAGCTTGTATTCAGTGGACAGATGAGCAATTCGATAGCGCATCAGCCACGCTCTGGTACCCCCGAGTCAAAGAGCGCACGACACCGCGCTGGAGCGCTGTACAGTGCGCCGCGGCAGGCAGATGCGATGAGTTCCCACAGATGGACGCCACCTTGCAGGAACGCGCGTGGGGATCCCCCATATGGCATATTCCAGCGGCGGACTAGTCGCCACAACACGGCGGGTGGATACTAATAGACGTGATCTCGCCGAAACTGGAGACATCCGGTTAGGAACGCAATAAGGCAACTGAGCTACTCTCAGAGCTACAGGGTAAGTTAGTACAGGCGAGCACGCGGAAAACATACGAGGGCCGCACTCAATACAAGGAGCGCCGTTATGATGAATCGATGCCACGCAGCCTTATGCTGCTCATTCGCCGCGTTCTCACTCACACTTTTCAGTCTCGCTCTACCCGCATCGAGCGCGGAGCCCCATAAGCTCGCAGTGATCACATATATGCAGGAAACCTGTACGTTCTGCCCCGGGGGTGACACCCAAATTGAAGACCGAGCCTGGCGGGTTCCCTTTGTAATGGGCGATGATCTCATTGACCGCAAACGAGGGTTTATTGGTGGCTTTGTGCATGCCGCACGCGAATACCCCGATGTTCAGGTCATCGGCATCAACTCGCCTGATGGAGTTTACGGTGGCTCCTCGCGAAGCTGGGAAAGCAGAGAAAGCTTCGAGCATTTCATGTCGATCATCACTGAAGACCTCAAAGCTAATATGCCCGTTGACGGCGTGTATCTTGCGCTGCACGGTGCCCTGGCGGTGCGAGATATTCCGCGGCCTGAAGCCGAGATAGCACGGCGCATTCGACAAATCGTGGGACCCGATACCCCCATTGCCGGTTCTTTCGACTTGCATGGCAATGAGGACGAGCAATTTCTGCAGTGGGCCAATGCTGCCTTCGTCACCAAACGATACCCGCATTACGATGCGTCATTACAAGGCGAGCGATCAGCGCGGTTCCTCTATCGAAGTTTGAAGGGTCTCTACAACGCGACGACGGCCACGAGAAAACCACCCATCATTACCGCCAGCGTTCTCCAATGGACGGGACAGTCTCCGTCGATGGATATTATGGAGCGTGCCCGACGTTGGGAAGCGCGTGAGCCTGATGCCTTTGTCAGCGTATTCTATGGGTTTCCCTGGTCAGACGTTCCAGACGTCGGCGCGACCGTACACGTTATGACTAATGATGATAAAGCGCTGGCCGACGCAATTGCCGATGACATGTCAGAGTTCATATGGCGTGTCCGTGAGCCCTTTGCAAACGGTGTATTCCCTATGCCTGAGGAGGCTGCAAAGCGGACGACGGAAGCAATGGCAAAAGGCGCAATGCCAGTTGTCCTAGGTGACTATTCGGATCGACCCGGGGATGCCACTTGGATTCTCAAAGCACTGATAGATGAGGGCGTCAGCAACATGATGTATGCGGCATTACGCGATGAGCGTGCCCTTGCCGCATTGAGTGCAAGGAAGGCTAAACCAGGTGATCCCTTCGATATGTCGGTCGGTGGCTTCACAGGTGAGCAAGCTGGCAAGCCTGTCCGCATCAAAGGAACGGTGAATTATTTTGGCGAGGGCTGGGGTTACGATGAGATCGCAATAATCGAATTCGGGGACAATAATTTACTGTTCCTTGTTCCCACCTATACTCAGATAAGAACACTGTCGCCACTGCGAATTGAAGGCCTGAATCCCGACGACTACGACGTATTTGTCGTAAAGTCTCGCGTCCATTTTCGACGTGGGTTTGACGAGACGGGTTATGCAAAAACCATCATGGTGGTCGATGCGCCAGGAGACTGGTTTGGGACGACCCGTCTCGATTCGTTGGACTACCAACATGCACCCATCGACAGACTGTATCCATTCCAGAATGGGGATAATCGAAACTGAAGTGATAGGCAGGGGAAGCCTCGATTTGGTGGAGCCAGGCGGGATCGAACCGCCGACCTCAACACTGCCAGTGTTGCGCTCTCCCAGCTGAGCTATGGCCCCAAATCGAAGATGGCGAACGTTACGAGTAAGCGCCTCTGGTGTCAAGGTAGAATCAGGTTTGCTATGGTGTCGCAAGTAACTCTAGGAGCTTTTTATGTTTGGTCAATTACTGCTTGGTGTCACAGGCGCTATCTTTTTTGGACTGGGTGTTGTCAGCGTCTACGACCCTGAAATACCTGCAGGGTGGTCGGGCATTTTCATCGCTTCGCAGGACGCTTATGCAGAAATTGCGGCGATGTATGGCGGCCTCGAAATCGCTATAGGCTCCATTCTTCTCGCCTCAGCCTTCATTAAGGAATACCTCAAGGCAGGGCTTTGGCTACTGTTTGTGATCATTAGCTACATCGGCGCGGCACGTGCCTTCACAGTGCTCCGTGAACTCGATTCAAAATTTGAGGTCGCGGGAAGCCAAGTAGACATCGAGATGACCTCAAGCTTTACCAGCTACACCTGGGGTGTCTTGGGCTTTGAGGTCGTTGTATCCGTTTTGGCGCTGATTGCTCTGCTCAACAGACCGCGCTGAATTTAACTCAGCGCCGCATACTCTTTCTCGAGCCGCTTGGCCGCTTTCTTCGAGACACCACCCAATATACCGATGGCCGCGCGCAAGCGCGCCCGAGTCAAATCAGGTCCCAGAATCGACATAGAATCGGGGATCGAGTAGGCACTGGTCTTACCCGAAACAGCAACAAACAGCGGCGCAAACAAGGCTTTTGGCTTGAGTTCCAGTGACTCGGCGAGATGTTTCAGACTCTCAAACAACGCGCCACGCTCCCAATCCTGCTGAGCCTCTAGACGCCAAAGTACAAACTGCAGTCGTCTGACGATTTCTTCATTTGTTTCCGCGGTACCCTCAAAAGCCTCAGGATCGACTGCGACCTCCCCTGACAGAAGATAGGATGACATGGGTACAAAATCTGACAATACCTCCATACGGCCCTGTGCGTGAGGCAATATCTTTTCGAGGGTTTCATCATTCCAAAACCATGCTTTAAGACGTTCTTTAAGCTGCGCAGTATCGAAGTTTTCTCGAAGCCAGAGTCCGTTGAGCCATTTCAGCTTCTCGACATCAAAGATAGGCCCGCCAAGCGACACGCGATCAATATCGAAGGCATTCTGCATATCAGCGAGCGAAAACTTCTCTCGCTCATCGGGCATAGACCAGCCCATTCGACCCAAGTAATTCACCAAGGCCTCAGGCAGAAAACCCATGCGCTCGTAGTACAGGATGCTCGTAGGGTTCTTACGCTTACTGAGCTTTGATTTATCAGGGTTTCTCAACAGCGGCATATGGCAAAGCTCTGGCATCTCCCACCCAAAATACTGATACAGCAGTTGGTGTTTGGGCGCTGAATTTAGCCACTCCTCGCCCCGGATGACATGGGTAATTCCCATGAGGTGATCATCGACCACATTAGCCAAGTGATAGGTCGGCATCCCGTCGGACTTCTGAAGAATCTGGGCGTCAACCATGCCCCAGTCGAGCTCGATATCGCCTCGTAAACGGTCCTTCACAACACAAGCGCCCGTCTCATCTGGGACACGCATGCGAATTACGAACGGGGCATCAGCGGCTTTTCGAGCGGCTTGCTCCTCAGCAGATAATTCTAAATCCGCGGGCTTTAGGGCTGTAGACTTTCCGGCCTCGCGTCGAGCTTCACGCAACGCGTCAAGTTCCTGAGGCGTGCGGTAACAAATGAAGGCGTCGTCCTGCTCGACTAACTGCCAAGCGTACTTTCCGTAAATATCGCGACGTTCACTCTGCCGATAAGGTCCATGCTCGCCACCAATATCGGGGCCCTCATCCCAGTCGAGCCCCAGCCATCGCAAAGAGTCGAGAATCATCTGCTCCGCGGCAGCCGTGCTTCGTACTTGATCCGTATCTTCGATACGCAAAATGAATTGACCACCATGCGCGTGAGCAAAACATCGATTGAACAGCGCCATGTAAGCGGAGCCAACATGTGGATCGCCAGTGCGTGATGGTGCGACGCGAGTTCTTACGGTCATTGGATGCTCTTATTCGCCAACTAGTTGGAGCGCAGGAGTTTACCAGAAGACAAATTACGACAGTGGGAGAAACTTGCGATTTAAGCGTCACTATTCGGTACTTTGCATACAACGCGCGATGAAAATTGGATACGATGCGTCAAACCCAACGGCAAGAAGAATCATGCGTTTGTTTCGTTTATTTTTACCTGCCTGCGTTATCGCAGGGATGCTAACTGCCTGTGGTAGTGGCGAGAGCAATGTCGAATCGGGAAATGCAAACGGTATTCTGCATTATGGAAATGGTGCAGAGCCTCAAGGACTCGATCCTCATGTGGTTACAGGTGTTCCCGAGAACCACATCGTACGCGCACTTTTTGAGGGGTTAGCGGTCAAAAACCCCGAGACACTGGAGCCGGAACCCGGTGTGGCTGAACGGTGGGACATCTCGGAAGACGGCACTGTTTATACCTTTTACCTGAACCCCAATGCGCGCTGGAGCAATGGGGAAACCATGACAGCCTCTGATTACGTTTGGTCATGGAACAGAGCATTGCACCCTGACACAGGTTCGCTCTATGCCTACATGCTCTACCCGATCGTCAACTCAGAAGCCTACTCGAAAAGGGAAATTACGGACTTCGGCGAAGTTGGAGTGAAAGCCCTCGACGACCATACGTTACAGGTCAGGTTGAATGCACCAACCCCCTATTTTCTGCAGTTAATGGATCACTACAGCACCTTCGCGGTTCACCCAGAAACCTTACTCAAGCACGGTAAAATGACGGATCGTTTCACGCCGTGGACCCGAGTTGGCAATATCGTCAGTAATGGCCCCTTTACATTGGAGGAGTGGTCGCTGAACCGCCGAATCATCATCAAGAAGAGTGAGCATTACTGGGACCGGGACAACGTTGCACTTAACGGCGTGTACTTCTACCCCACTGAGAATGTCATCAGTGAAGAAAGAATGTTCCGTGCCGAGCAATTGCATTACACGGCCGTGGTGCCTCTCGATAAAATTCCGGATTACCGGGAGCGACCCGATTCGCCCTATGTACAAGCCGCCTACTTAGGGACCTACTACTACCTGGTCAACACCGAGCGACCGCCGGTGGATAATGTATTGGTGCGCCGGGCGCTTTCGTATGCGCTTGATCGCGACACGCTAACGCGCACCGTCTTACAAAACACGGCGATTCCAGCCTACAGCATCACACCGCCTGACACCTTAGGGTACAACCCGCCCCAACTTTTTGATTACGACCCGGCTAAAGCTCGCGAGCTTTTGGCCGAAGCGGGCTACCCCAATGGTGAGGGATGGCCTGGCTTGGAAATTATCTACAACACCCAAGAAGCGCATCGAAAAATTGCTGTGGCCGTTCAACAAATGTGGAAGCGTGAGCTAAATATCGATATCACCATCTCGAATCAGGAATGGAAGGTGTATCTGAACTCAGTATCGCAACGGGAATTTCAGGTTGCTCGTCGTGGCTGGATCGGCGACTACGTCGATGCCAATAACTTCCTCGACCTCTTCATTACTGATGGGGGCAACAATAATACGGGCTACGCCAGTGACGAGTTCGACGACATCATCCTCAACTTGGCACCAAAAGCTAAGACACGTGACGAGCGTTATGGTCTTTTCTACAAGGCCGAGACCATGATGATGAACGAGATGCCCATCATCCCGATCTACACCTACACCAGTAAACATTTGATTCACCCTAGCGTTGAAGGCATCTACCCGAACCTCATGGACTCGCTTAATTTGAAATACGTGAAGCTGCACCCGGGTCGCAGTCTCAGCGGGGAGGCGAACTGACATGCTGAGATTTATCTTATGGCGATTGCTTCAGGCAATCCCGGTCATTTTCGTCGTTATTACAGCGACCTTTTTCCTTGTGCGCTCCGCACCCGGTGGCCCATTCGATAGCGAGAAAGCAGTACTACCCGAGGTGAAGCGTGCGCTTGAGGCGCAGTACAAACTCGATTTGCCGCTGCATGAGCAGTACATCACCTATTTAGGTGACCTGAGTCATGGTGATCTGGGCCCCTCATTCAAATACCCGGGACGCAGCGTCAACGAAATTTTAGGCAGTGGACTCCCAGTTACAGCAGAACTGGGATTTTACGCCCTAAGTTTTGCGCTTCTAATCGGTGTTTTAGCCGGTGTTTTTGCGGCCCTCAAGCCCAATACACGACAGGATTACATACCGATGGGTATGGCGATGATCGGCATCTGTATGCCGTCATTCCTATTGGGGCCCTTACTAGTGCTCATTTTTGGTATCTATCTTGATTGGTTACCCATCGCCGGATGGGGCGACCTACCGGGCGATAAGATACTGCCATCGATTACGCTCGGCAGTGCCTACGCCGCTTACATTGCCCGCCTCAGTCGAGCCGGAATGCTCGAAATCTTATCGCAGGACTACATTCGGACAGCTAGGGCGAAAGGCTTACCCGAATGGCGGGTGGTGACACAGCACGCACTGCGAGGTGGCCTGATTCCCGTCATAGCATTTTTGGGGCCGGCCTTTGCGGGCTTACTTGCTGGCTCTTTTGTTGTGGAAACTATCTTCCAGATACCCGGTCTCGGCCGTTTCTACGTACAGGCGGCTTTTAACCGTGACTACACAATGATCCTTGGCACCACAGTCTTTCTCTCGACACTGATCGTCTTCTTTAACTTGATCAGTGACGTAATCGCTGCGTGGCTTAACCCACGTCTGCGAGCGCAGTTCAAAGGGGGTGCCTCATGAATACTGAACAAACGGCACTTCTGACAGAGGCAGAGGACGGCGCATCGCTCTGGCACGATGCCTGGCTTCGACTTAAAAAGAACCGCGCCGCAGTAACCGGTGGGGTTGTACTCTGCATTATGGTGATTCTGGCAATTTTAACGCCTTGGATCGCACCTTACAGTTACGAAGCTCAGAACCTGGATCTCGGCGCCACGCCGCCCTCCGCTGCCCACTGGCTGGGTACAGATATTTTTGGAAGGGACCTGCTCACACAGATTCTCTACGGTGGTCAAATCTCATTGGCTGTTGGTTTCATAGCGACAGCCGTAGCACTGATCATCGGTGTCACCTGGGGAGCCGTTGCCGGCTATGTCGGTGGCCGTGTCGACTCATTCATGATGCGGTTTGTCGACATCCTCTACGCCCTACCCTTTATGATCTTCATCATCCTGCTAATGGTGGTCTTCGGCCGAAATATTCTGCTTCTCTTCCTAGCGATTGGTGCGGTTGAGTGGCTGACCATGGCGCGGATTATGCGGACGCAGGTGCAATCCTTGCGCCAGCAGGAGTTTGTAGAAGCGGCGGTATCTTTAGGACTACCCCCCTCAGCCATCATTTTCAAGCACATCATCCCAAATGCGCTCGGTCCAATCATTGTCTACACCACACTGACTATTCCGAGCGTGATGTTGCTTGAGGCCTTTCTCAGCTTCCTAGGGCTTGGTATCCAGCCACCACAAACCAGCTGGGGACTGCTGATCAGCTACGGCGCCGAAACCATGGAGGAGTACCCCTGGCTACTCATTTTCCCAGGCATGGCGCTAACCATTACGCTGTTTTCTCTCAACTTCCTGGGCGATGGTCTTCGTGACGCGCTCGATGTTCGTGGTTCCAAGGATTAATCCATGAGTCTGCTAAAGGTTAATGATTTAAGCGTCAGCTTTGTTACTCGAAACGGAACGACGGAAGCCGTTAAGAATGTCAGTTTCTCGGTCGAACCAAAGGCCATTACAGCCATCATTGGAGAGAGCGGTTCGGGTAAATCGGTCTCGTGTTACGCCCTTTTGGGCCTCATACCACAGCCCCCCGGACGGATTGATACTGGGACCGCTGAATTCAAAGGACAGGACCTACTGAGACTGTCCGAGCGCGAACTTCGCGCCATTCGAGGCTCTGATATTGCGATGATCTTTCAGGATCCGATGACCTGTCTAAACCCCTACATGCGTATTGGCGAGCAACTGGTCGAACCGCTTCTGGTGCATGGTGTCAACGATAAGGAAACAGCAACCCTGCGAGCAATAGAACTACTCGATGAAGTCGGCATTCAAAATCCTGAAGCCGCCATGCGAGCCTATCCATTCGAGTTTTCCGGTGGCATGCGCCAGCGGGTCATGATCGCCATGGCACTCATCGCGGAACCCAAACTTCTGATTGCCGATGAGCCGACTACGGCATTGGACGTCACTATCCAAGCTCAGATTTTACGCTTGATTAAATCGCTGCAGGAAAAACGTGATATCGGCGTTTTGTTTATCAGTCACGATCTCGCCGTCGTGTCTGATATTGCCGATCATATTGTCGTTATGGAGAAGGGTCTGGTCGTTGAGCAAGGCGCCCCCGTGGACATCTTTTCTAATGCACAGCACTC
>JAACDF010000050.1 GCA_009937065.1 Gammaproteobacteria bacterium
GATATCTGGGATGAAATCGTAAAGGCAGCCACGATCCCCGGAACGACCTCCGCACCTAAGCTTCAGCCTATTGCCGCACGCATCGTCATGCTGCAAAGTGGTATGCGGGCACCGATGGGCCTGAAAGTCTACGGCCCGGATTTGGAAACACTCGAGCAAGTCGCGTTGGACATCGAGGACTCTCTCAAGCAGGTGCCTTCGATCAAAGCCGAAGCCGTTTTGGCAGACCGCATCGTCGGTAAGCCTTATCTGGAAATCGACATCGATCGCGATGCCATCGCCCGCTACGGAATCCGCATCCAAATGGTGCAGGACGTGATCGAAGTCGCCGTTGGCGGAAAACCGATTACGATGACGGTTGAAGGCCGTGAACGCTATCCCGTCCGCGTGCGCTACATGCGTGAGCGGCGCGATAGTATCGAATCGATTGAGCAGGTCTTGGTCGCTGCACCCGATGGCACTCAAGTTCCACTGCGCGAGCTGGCTTCAATCAACTACGTCAGAGGACCACAAGTTATTAAGAGTGAGGACACCTTTCTTGTCGGCTACGTCATCTTTGATAAGCGTGATGGCTACGCGGAGGTCGAAGTCGTCGAGCAGGCTAGCGAGTTTCTTCAGCAAAAAATCGATAGTGGCGAACTCAACATACCAGCCGGAGTTAGCTATAAATTCACGGGTAGCTACGAGAACCAAGTGCGTGCAGAGAAGCGGCTACGTGTGGTTCTGCCGATTGCGCTCTTCGCCATTTGGTTGATCCTCTATTTCCAGTTCAAGCGCTTTGCCACCACCATGCTTGTCTTCTCCGGGATCGCGTTCGCTTGGTCGGGTGGGTTCATCATGCTCTGGCTCTATGCACAGCCGTGGTTCTTCGATCTGAATTTGTTCGGACATAATTTGCGTGAACTTTTCCAGATGGATGTGATCAATCTCAGTGTCGCCGTTTGGGTCGGTTTTCTCGCTCTGTTCGGCATCGCGACCGACGACGGCGTCATCATGTCGACCTATCTTGAACAACGCTTCAGAGAATTACCTCCGAAGAACCGGGACGAGATTCACCAGCGGGTGATCGAAGCCGCGTCGCGTCGCGTGCGTCCTGCTTTGATGACGAGTGCCACTACGATTCTGGCGTTACTGCCAGTGCTCACCTCTACCGGGCGTGGATCTGACATTATGCTCCCGATGGCCATTCCATCCTTCGGCGGCATGCTACTCGCCATCCTTACCATCTTCGTGGTGCCCGTGCTTTACTGCGGACTAGCGGAAATCGCACACCGGTTCACTTCACCCAAAAAATAGTAATACAAAAATAAAGATAGAAATATGAAAAACATACTACACATGGCTCTGGGCCTACTACTCAGCATTTCTGTGCTTCAAGCGCACAGTGACGCCTTCAAACCTACGTTCGTCGATACATTAGTCGATCCATACCTCTCCATGCAAAAAGGCTTGGCGGCTGACGATCTGCAAGCTGCTCAAGTAGGCGCTGCCGCTTTTCTGAAAGCGATGAAACATGCGCCCCACGAGAGCGGGGCACACGAAGAAGCCATGGATCTGAGCAAGCCAGCGAATACAATCTCAGGAGCGGAATACATCAAAGTGGCACGCACTGCCTTTTTGGATCTGTCCCAGCAGATGACCTCGCTGATTCAACATGTCGGCACTACCGCCCACACACCGCTTTACACCGCATTCTGCCCAATGGCATTCGATAACAAGGGCGGTCAATGGATCCAGTCCGACAAGACCGTATCCAACCCATACTACGGATCGATGATGCTACGTTGTGGCAGCGTTAAAAAGAAAATCGCCGGAAGTGAAGGGCATTCCGAGCATTCCCACTAATCCTAGGAAAAAAGTGGCCTCTAGTGTTCATGCATAACACTAGAGGCCATCGTAGCTTACCATTAATTTTTTTGAGAACTCGAGATTGCTCACGCGATGGTATCGAGAAACTTAAACGTCGGATACAGAGCACTTTTATGCCTACTCAATAGCACGACATGTTCATTGTCAGACAAACAAAATGCACCGTCTGAACCACGCCGAAAACCGATGATCCGGCGAACGAGAACGCAACCCCATTATAATTACGATACGCATTGAGTGACGACGGAGCATAAATTCACGCAAGATCAAAGCTACCATTACTTAGCCAGTTTCAAGATGCGAACCGCACCGCGCATGACGAATCCGAAGACGATGCCACCCACGAGTAAGTCAGGCCAGGAGCTATCGAGCCAGTATACGAGCAGGCCTGCTGAAATTACGCCGCCGTTGACGATGATGTCGTTCGAAGTGAAGATCGAAGAGGCTTGCATGTGCGCCTCCTCCGACCGGGCTTTCTGAATCAACCAGAGACAGACCCCATTCGCGACCATAGCGAGGGAGGCGACGACGATCATCGTCTTGAAGTCAGGCATAGCTTCCGAAAAGAAGAACCTACGGATCACCTCCGAAAAGCCGAGCAGCGCCAGCAGCATCTGGAAAACACCGCTGATTTTAGCGACCTTTTTCTTGGTCGCCACTGCCGTGCCCACGGCCATCAGACTCAGGGCATAGACGATGGTGTCGGCCAGCATGTCGAGTGAGTCTGCGACCAGCCCCATGGAATTCGAGAGCAAGCCGAAAGACATTTCGAGCGCAAAGAAGACGGCATTGATGCCGAGCACCCACCACAGGATGCGTCGTTGCGTGATTTTGTCCTCGTCGCCGATTTCCCCTTCGACATCTTCCGTCGCCTCGAAGCGGGCACCCAAGTTCAGTTCGGAGAGTGCTTCAGTGATAACCTCTGCATCGCCTCGATGGACGACATGCACCCGTCGTCGCGGGATATCAACCGACAGGCAAAGAACGCACTCCAATGGTTCGATTTTGAGGCGAACCATCTGCTCCTCGGAAGGACAGTCCATTTCCTTGATGTAGTAACTTGATTTGAACAGGGACATTGTGTGAGTTATTCATGTGGCTCTTCGGCTTTGGAACTGTCGCGACCACCAAACAACTCATAGAGCAGTGGTAACACCAAAAGCGTTAATAGAGTCGAGGTCATGATACCACCGACGACGACGGAGGCCAATGGTCGCTGAATCTCCGAGCCGACGCCGGTTGATATAGCCATCGGCAAGAATCCTGCAGCCGAAGTTAAAGCCGTTGCGAGCACAGGACGCAGGCGTTGGCAGGCAGCTTGTGTTACGGCCTCACGTATATCTGCCGTGTGTTCTCGATAAGACCGAATCGCTGAAATCAGA
>JAACDF010000051.1 GCA_009937065.1 Gammaproteobacteria bacterium
CGCATCATCCTCTGCATCCATCAAGTCACCAAGATCCGGAATCTCATCCACCAATTTCGCCAAGTCAACATCGGTGGATAAATCTTCCGCCATCTGTGCCGCCTGGCTTTGATTACGTTGATAAGCGCCGCTGAGACGCACTTGAAAGATCACCTCATCGACTTGCTCTAATGAAAAATTGGCGCCAGCAATGCGTCGAACCTCGAGTAATGTCTCTGTGTCAAGTCGCCCGACATAGCTGAGAGTTAAGCCATTCTCTTTTGACTCGAGAACCACTTGTTTGGCCTGAGAGAATCCGAAGGGCAAGAGACCTGAGCGGGCGTTGGAAGCACTATCATGCAAGGCGTCTGTCTCGAGCACCTCGCTAACTTCCAGGCTGTCGGCCACTGTATTCACGGATCGATTGGCTCCTCAGATACCTCAGGTAGTGACCGTACTCGATCTTCCCACGTTGGCAGAACAGGCATCACGTTATCATCCAGGAACATCAGCCCCTGATCACGTCGCTGTCGCTGCTGATCGCGGATGTAACGATACTTCTCTGCCGTGGCACCCGCGAGGTCATCGTCATCGCGAATGATGGTCGATCGAATAAACACTAATAGGTTTGACTTCGTTACCGAGACGACGTCACTTCGGAAGAGCCGTCCTAGCACTGGAATGTCAGAGAGGATGGGCACACCTTGCCGTGAGTCTTGGATATCGTCTTTCACTAGACCACCTAACACAATAATGTCACCGTCTTTCGCCAACACTTTGGTTTCAATTTTGCGCTCGTTGGTGATGACATCTGACGCGGATAGAACCTGCTGAGAGATACTCGAGACCTCTTGAACAATGTCCATCACAACCGAGTCACCCTCGTTAATTTGGGGCGTCACCGTCAACGTTACGCCGACATTTTCACGCTGAATGGTCTGAAACGGATTCGCCACGCCATTGGCCGCACCCGTGTTGGTATAGCTACCCGTGACAAACGGAACCTGCTGGCCCACGGTAATAAAGGCTTCTTCGTTATCCAGAGTCAGCAGACTCGGCGTGGACAAAATATTGGCATTGCCTTGTGAATCGAGCGCATTCAGGATCGTTGTCATCGTCAGACTTTGATCGACCACACCCCAACCGAAGGTCGTTCCAGGGACCTGTGCCAAAGCACCTGCGAGATCACGAACCCCAATGTCCGTTGATGCCGCATCCTCTGGCAGGATGGCTTGAGCAATACCTGCGTTGCGGCCCTGCTGTGCCTGGCTTGTACTGATATTACTGCCGAAAAGACCCGAGTCGTTGGCGAACAGCCACTGCAGACCAAATTCTCTACCCTCAACAATTTCCATTTCCACGATGATGGCTTCCACCAGCACTTGCGCGCGACGGATATCGAGCCTCGCAATGACGGACTCGAGAGCCGCCATCTCATCGGTATCGGCAGTGATAATTAGGCTGTTCGTGCCCTCGTCTGCCTCGATCGTTGATTTAGCCGCGTTGGCAGCACGCGTCCGGCCTGAGCTCTCGTCATCGAGTCTTGAGAGGTTCTGCATTACCCGGGTTAGTACCTCTGCGACTTCAGTCGCGTCCGCGTATTCCAAATACATGACTCTGACATTTCCACTCTGCTCAAGCGGTATATCGAGATAGTCTATGAGCGTCTTGATGCGTTCAATGCTCATCTCATCGGCAGTTACAATGACGCTGTTTGTGCGTTTATCGGCGACAAGGCTCGCCTCATCATTTGCGTCAGCACCCTCGCCCGCACGTGATTTCTCTAACGTTTTCAGCATTTCCACAACATCGGTCGCAACGCCGTAGCGCAACTTCACAATTTCAGTCTTTTTAACTGCCGATTGGTCCATGCGATCGATGATCTTGGAAATACGATCAATATTGGCCCGAATATCAGAGATGATGATGGCATTGCTTGGTGCGTAAGCCGCCATGTGCGCCTGCTGCGGCACCAAAGGCCGCAACACCGGAATTAACTTCGCTGCAGACACGTTGTCGAGTCGAATCACCTGTGTAACGTATTCGTCGTTGATTATGGAGGTGCCAGAAATAACATCTACGGGGGCCGACCGAGCATTCTTATTGGGTATGACGCGGATCACTTCACCACTTCTCACGGCTGTGTAGCCATGAACGTCCAATATTGAGAGGAATAGATCGTACAGCTCGGCGCGCGAGACCGGCTTACTTGACACCACTTTCACTTTACCTTTGACGGATGGGTCTATAACGATAGTCGTCCCGGTCACATCGGCCACAAACTCAATAAACTCCTGAATATCTGTATCTTTCAGATTGACTGTAAATTCCTGACCCAAAACCGGTTTGGCAAACAACAGCAGGCTCACCACGAGTGTGATAACGAAACCTTTTGCATTGCTAAGCATGGCGTGCATGTTATTTGTTACTCCTACTGAAGACTGCTCAGGCTGACGCTGATGGACAAAGGGGATCCGTCCCGTTCGATGTCAAAGGTTGCATCAGTGGCATCTCGCATCAATTGATACAAGCGTACCGTATTTGTGGGATCGCTCAGCGCGTAACCATTCACCGCTGTGACAATATCACCGGCTTTGAATCCAAGCGCTGTAAATTGTGCCGCGTCCCGCCCAGGCGCTAATCGATACCCCTTGAGTCCGCCGTCCGCCTGAACTGCACTTATCGATACAAGACCTGCCAACGATTGAGGGTCGCTGTATAGCTGTTCGCGATAATTAGCGGCAAGACGCTGTCGCTCTCCTTGAGCGGCCGACGATGCTCGCTCGGATGACTCAGATGCGGGCGTTGGTGACGCCGATTGGACGATACCGATGATGCCGTTATCACCAAATAAGGTAATGAGCTCGTAAGTACCGTTGTTATCAATCACTACCTGCTTTGGCAATATTTTCGCCAGAGTCACCTTGCCGTTAGCCGGCAGGTCATCGCCAACCGAATAGAGCTCCTGCTCCTTGCGCGCTTCAATCATAGCGCTGCCCAAACCATCCGCCGTCGAGGCCACAATTCCGGTCAGGGTGAGTGCGAGACTCGTCTCCCTAGCCCCGTTCTCAATCCCCTCACGTGGACTTGCGACGGCAGCCACTGGGGCTAGATCCTCAACCTCGGAGGGTTCGACCGCGCCAAAGACACTCATTCCTAGAATCGATGACACGTCAATCGTCTCAGCACCACCCGACGTATTCGCTGTCGATGGTGGAGGATTGATAACCACTGCCTTTGAGATTTCTATTGTCGAGCTCGGCATGAGCGCCCAAACGGTATTCGCCACACTATTAACCGCCCATACAACAAACACCGCTATCAAGGCTCGCTGAAGCTTGGGCAAACGATGCTCATCCGCCACCCAGCGATAAACTCCGCGAAATCGCGCGTCTATGTCGAGTCGAGTTAGCAACGAGGCCGGGTTGTTCATGCGATGTGCCAGATTTATTGTGCGTCTAGTGTAGCCGAGGTCGGGATCGAAAAGTTGACGAAAAAGTGACTACCATCGCTCAAAAGCTTAGCTTGAACTCGAACTAGCTCGGTTTTGCCAGCGACTGCTCGACCGAAGCCACCAACCGCATGGCAATTTCGGATGAATCTGCGTCTTCGAGCTCGCTCAACTGGCAATGATGGAAGCTACTGTCGAGGTTCATTTCGACCATGCCACCAGCACCGTCATCGATCAACTGACCCAGTAATTCGGACTCCCAGCGAGCCACAATACTTGCTCCACTGCCCTCTGGGGCATCAACGACCATCACCCCAAAGCTGTCCTCTGAAATCCTGCCCACAGAATCGGTATCACGTAAGCCCGCGGCAATCCGACTGCCGACTGCTCGCAGTATCCGGCTCTGGATGTGTCGCTGAGACAGGTTGTTCATATTCTCGAGACCTACAAGCTTTAGCACCACCATCAGAGGGGCGCGCTTGTTGCGACGGGCTCGATTGAGCTCACGCTCCAGATCTCTGAGCAAGCCAGCGCGATTCGCCACGTTTGTTGCGGGGTCGAGCAAGACAAAATCCCGAATCCGATCCATCTCGACCACCCGATTGATGAGCAATGGCACTTTAGCTACAAAATCGAGTAACGCTGTCATCTGATCATCATCCATCATGACCGAGCTGCGAGGATTGGCGATATGGACGCTGCCCACCAGCAAGTCGTGATCCATGACCGGCAGCAACAACGTTTGTTCTACGCCCGAGTCAGATTTGAACAACGGAGTTTCATTAAATACGGCGGACGCTGTCCGATTCCATTGAGGTTCTTCGCTGTAAAGCGATACGAAATCGTAGCTATCCTCCAAAAGTCTCACGGTTCCAGATAAGACACTGATGACATCGAGATGTCGATCCAGCTCATTTACTGGGTCGTGAAGCCAGATTTCTACCTGAGACCCGCCCGAAAGTTGTCGGATGCCCATCATCGACAGGTCGATTAAATCAGCGAGATCGGTAGCCAACAACATTTGCCGCTCAATCATAGCGACTTGGCGTTTGGCAAATTCCGCAACGGACAGCGGCGCCTGGGCGTCTTCTACCTGACTCGAATCGCTAACTGAACTCATCGCATCCACCTTGCTGTTGCACACCTAAGTCTGTGGCTCTGGGTGTTCACAATCTCCCATAATTTAACACTACTGTGGACATCGGTCTGATACAATACATCGATCCTGCGGGGTGGCGTCGCCTGAGATGCTCAAAGAGCAAACCCGTTGAACCTGAACCGGCTAGTACCGGCGTAGGAACAGGACTTTCGAGCGTTCAGCGCCCGATCCCCCCGATGATTCCTCCGCTTTATACCAGCTGAAAAAATTTTGTTTTAGACAAAGGAATTGTCACATTGAAATCGATCTCATCGTTGAAACATCAGTGCGCTTGCGCACTGATCATCGTCACCGCGTCACCCTTGAGTCATGCACAAGCTTCAGCGCCAGCTTTAGAGGAAGTGATCATCACAGCCGCTCTAATGGCGTCTGATACTTACAGGGTCAGTACCAGCACGCTCGGCGACGCCGAAAAGACGCTCAGAGAGGCGATACATTTCGAGGACTTGTTAACGGCTATTCCTAACATCTCTGCCAGCGCTGGCGCGTCACGTCAGCGATTCTTCCAGATTCGAGGGATTGGTGAACGCTCGCAATTCATTGAACCCATCAACCCGTCTGTCGTCATTTTGCAGGATGGCATTGATATCAGTGGTTTGGGTGCGGCGCTCACCACATTTGATGTTGCTCAGATCGACGTGTTGCGTGGTCCTCAGGGTTCTTTGATGGGCGCGGGCGCACTGGCTGGACTCATCAACGTGACCACAAGCACTCCCACCAATAAAACAGAAGCCTTGGTGGGCTTTGGTATCGAAAACTACGGCGGTAGCCGCGCTAATATTGTTGCCAACACAGGCCTCACCCAGACTTTGTCTGTTCGTGTCGCTCATCAACACTATGAATCGAATGGCTGGATCGACAATACATTCCTCGGCGCCAACGACACGAATCATCGTGATGAAAACACCAGTCGATTCTCAATGCGACACGACTATGGCAATGACATCATCGATGTGGGTGTGACCCGGCTCGATATTGATAACGGGTACGACGCTTTTTCATTGGATAACACGCGGCAAACGTTGAGTGACGAGCCCGGCGAGGACAGCTTGGAGCTCACCTCGGCTTTTCTCCGATGGCGACACAGCGGTGAGTCAATCGATTCGCAACTCCAACTCAGCAGTGTCGATGCCGATTCGATTTACAGTTACGACGAGGACTGGAGCTTCATTGGTATTCGCCCATTTTGGGAGTACAGCTCCTTTGACGCCTACGAGCGAGACATCGAACGCACCACGATCGAGTGGCGTTTGAGCCCATCAGAGAGCAATAAGGCCGACTGGATCGTCGGCCTCTATGGGCGCGAAGACAGCGAGTCACTGGCTCGAGATTACACCTACTTAGAGAGTCCGTTCGATAGCAAAAACGACTCGGATACTTGGGCAGCCTTTGGCCAAGTGTCCACTCCCGTGAGCTCAACTATCAACGTCACTATCGGTGGGCGCTTTGAGCGGCGAGAGGTCGATTACCGAGACTCTGCCAATGTCGCTGAGCAGTTCTCAGATCAATACTGGACCGGCAATGCGTCTCTTGAATGGCGCATGAGCACTGAGCAGTCGTTTTATGCCACCCTCGCAAGAGGCGTTAGAGCAGGCGGCGTCAACGCATCACTGTCATCCACCCTGCTCGCTCTTTCAAGCGAAATTGATGTCACCCCCTACGCCAGCAGGACGCGCTTCAATGAAGAGACCGTCTTGAACAAGGAGTTCGGTTGGCGCCTTCGCAGTTCGGACGGCCGCCTACGCGCTGCGCTCGCGGTCTTCACCATGGATCGCAACGATCAACAAGTCAAAGGATCGCTGGTCATTCCACGTGCCGACGGAAGCACCTCCTTCACGGACTTTACCGACAACGCCGCTACCGGTACGAATCGTGGTCTTGAGCTCACGGTTGATTGGCTAACATCAGAGAAACTCACGCTGAACCTAGCGCTAGGCAGGCTTGACGCCAATTTCGATAACTACATCAATGTCGATGGCACTCGCTTGTCTGGGAGAGATCAACCTCAAGCACCTGCCTGGCAATACCGTATGAACGCCAGTTGGAAGCTGTCGACCAATCTAATGGCAAGTATAGAAACCACAGGACGAGACGCATTTTATTTGTCCGATCGACACGATCTGCAGTCACCAAAAGCTGAGATGCTGAATGCCAATATCCTCTGGGCGAATGGAGCCTGGTCGCTCAACGTGTGGGGCCGCAATCTATCCGATGAGCTCACCGTGACACGGGGTTTTGGCACCTTTGGTAATGACCCGCGAAAAGAGTATGCATTGGAACCCTACTATCAATTCGGTGAGCCGCGTACAGTAGGCGCGACGGTTAGTTATCGCTTCGGAGAGTAAACAATGAGAGTCACGGCAGAGCTTAGTTTGTACCCGTTGGCGGGCGATGTTGAGGCACCCGTTTGGGCCTTCATCGAACACATTATCGCCTCCAATAGTTGCAGTGTCGCGACCAACTCAATGAGCACTCAGATCACAGGCGACAGTTCCGATGTCTTCGATTCGGTTAGGCAGGCTCTCGAGGCGAGCTATGAAACGTTTGGACGACAGGTGCTCGTCGCTAAATTCATCCCCGAGCACCATACTGATGTAGAGCCCCCGGCCGCCCAATGAGTCTGCTAGAGACGACAGCGGTGGGTCTGGCACTCGCCTACATCGTGCTCGCTATGCGTCAGAGTCGGTTGTGCTGGGTGGCTGCGGTTGTCAGCGCAGTCATTTACATCGCGATCTTCGCCAAGGTGAAGCTCTACATGGAGGCGGGTCTTCAACTGGTCTACATCGCCATGGCGGTGGTGGGCTGGATTTTCTGGGGTAAAGATGACAGCGACGAAGCACTCTCGGTGACAACGCGCCCGTTGCAGTTTCACCTCATCGCCATCGTCGGCATATTAATAGCGGCGGCCTGCGCCGGATTTCTACTGTCACACTTCACTGATGCAGCTAGGCCTTACGTCGACTCGACGACGACGGTGGCAGCGATCATCTGCACATGGATGGTGACACGAAAAATTCTGGAAAACTGGCTCTACTGGATCGTGATCAACTCTGTGTCGGTGTGGCTCTTCATGGATCGCGGCTTAGACCTCACGTCCGGACTTTTCGTTCTTTACGCCGTGCTCTCTGTCGTTGGCTACTTCACTTGGCGTCGATCCTTAATTCAGCAAACATGATATGGCGATCTGCACTAGTCATGATCCGTCGATAAAGGCCGCGCTCGATCAGTGGCGCCACTGGACGTCCGGAGATACCAACGATCGCCCTGCACTCGGAGAGTTACTCGGTGAAGGCTCGGCAAATCGTGTCTATGAGTTACTCCCTATGCAGCAACAGGTGCTTCGGTTCGCACACAAATCGCATGAGCTAAGCGTTAACCGCTCGCTGCAAGAAATAGCACTTTGGAAGCTGGTCGCGAATGAAGGACTGGCACCCACCGTGTATTACCACTCTGACAATGGTGATGTTGTGATTACCGATCGCTTGTCATTCAGTGATGTCTCCCTTGAGGCGCATGCAGAGCTGTGTAGACAGATTCATCATCTCCGACCCAAGGGGTCACGACTCAGACTCACTGAGGTTGCGGCCACGTACCGCGAGGCGGCGAATGAGAAGTCATCGCACACTGCGTCAGAAACAGACCGACAGTCCATCAGACAGGATTTGTCGCAACTGGATAGCGAATCACCCGTTTTTTGCCACAATGACTTATCGTCACATAACGTCGGGTGGCTCGGAGACCAGCTTTTGGCGATTGACTGGGAATATGCCGCGATGGGAAGCCCTCATTATGATGTGGCCTCCGCCAGCGAAGGTATGAAGCACAATGAGAGACACGAATTCGCCATGCGGGTGTTAGAAAATACATTCGACAAGAACATGTGGTCCATCGCTTGCCGTGTGGCGCCTCTAATTAACTACTTGTGGGCGCTGGCAACGGAGGATCACGACACTGCCTTATCACTCAGAGCCGTCATTGAAGAGCATTATCCAATATGAGTGATCGCTGGCACATTCTCGGCGTCGGCAGTATTGGCGGTCTGTTTGCGCATCGCCTCAGCGCGGGGGGAGCGGATGTCAGGTTGCTCACCCGAGACGCTACTGAAACGCATCGCAAGCTGACATTAGACGCTGAGCAGAGCCCTGTAGTACGAGTATTTGACTGTGATTCGGTCGATAACACCTCTGCTATTGAGCAGGTACTGATAACCACCAAGAGCTGGGCTGCTCGCGACGCGCTGATGCGTATTCAACATCGTTTGACTGATTACACTGTAGTCGTGGCCATGATGAATGGCATGCAGCACGTGGATGATTTAAGAGACCTGGTGCCCGAAACCCAGCTATTCCTTGCTTCGACAACAGCCGGGTGCCACCGCTCGGGTGATGTATGGGTGCCCGCCGGCACCGGGAAAACGATTATCGGCACCGATGCAGATCACTCCGCGCCGCCATGGCTTGGCTGCTGGCAACGCGGTGTCTCCAACCTATCCTGGCAAACGGATATGACCGCACGACTCGTCGAAAAGGTCGCTATAAACTGCTGCATTAACCCGCTCACCGCCATTCATCGTGTTAGCAACGGTGAGCTTCTTTCGAAGACTCACCTAAAGCAATCAAACACCGTCATTGGTGAGGTGTCTTTGGTGCTCGAGGATTTGGGGTATCAGACACTCTCCATTGAGCTTCGCCAGCGGGTTCATGATGTCATGACTGATACCGCTCAAAACCGCTCGTCGATGCTCAATGATGTGGTGGCAGGTCGGCGCACTGAGGCAGACGCGATTATTGGTTGGTTACTGAGGCAGACGAAACGAGAGCTACCTGCCTTAAACGCCCTCGCTACTCAATTGAGAGCGCTCGAGCCAAATCAGTGAATGCAGCCCGCCAGACGCGCTCATCATCAGTATTAATGACCACCGAGTGATGCAAGCAGACGGATTCCTCAGGGAAATGCTCGAGGAGCAATTCACAAACACCTCGATCACAATTGATAGCCATGGAAATCTCTTCAGAGTTAGCGGCCTGTGTTTGAGTCCAAGCACTCGGCAATGAGGTGTTGAACGCACCCCGAACCCAATGATCATCGAAGCTCGATGGTAAGGCCGTTGCAGGTGAGACATCCGATGTGTCCACACTCAACGAGTAGCTGTGAACCGGCTGATACGCCGCCAAACTCAGCACGGTCAACGCCGCTATGGGTAAAGACCATTTGAGCGATGACCAGGCCTGTCGCTCGCCCTGCCACTCAGGGAAGTCGAAAACCGTTTTAGGGAGCGGTGCGCGGGGCGTTCGAGTTTGAACCACCGTGGCCAAATTTGTTCGACTGAGTGGTTCCAGCCAACGGTAACTGAGCTTAAGTTTTTGTTGCAGGTCAGTGGCAGAAGGACGGAGATCGGGATCGATCCGTGTTGCGGCGACGGCCAAATTAAGTAAATCGGATAACATATCGGCGCGATTGCGCCCCTCATTGAACTCCACTGATACAGGTTTTCTCGCATCGTCGTAGACAACAGATGGCGCTGCCTGCGTGATGAGCCAAATAATCAGTGCACCCACTGACCACGTGTCGATCGTGGGAAGACTGACCTTACGTGAGTGACGTTCGGGAGCGGAAAATCCGATGGTTGCCGTGGCGGAGAGCGGCTGCCCTACCCGACTGCAGGATTCAAAATCCAGAAGCCTTACCTGACCGTTGACGTCGACGACGACGTTATTTGGCGACAAGTCCCCATGCACCAAGCCTAACCGCTCGAGACAGCCAATGGCACTCAGCAAGTCTCGCGCAATAAGATAAATGCTCTCTGGACTCAGCTCAGCGACAATCTCGGACAGAGGTAGCCCCTTGACGAACTCACCCACAAGCCAGGTTTTACGACCATCGGGGATGACTGCAAACACCGTGGGAATCGCGGGATGAGCTACATCCACCCTTGCCTGAAGGCTTCTTAGCGTACCGTGTGACGAGGCGTCCGATGCGTCCACTTTTTTAACGGTGACCAAGCGACTCAACAAGCGGTCTCTGGCCAGCCAAACCTCCCCCTGGCCCCCGAGACCAAGGTATTCCAAAAACGCCATGCGTCGCAGTGAACCCAGAGGACCCCAGGGGCCTTTGAAGCGGCTCAACCAACTCACTTACGGGCTCCAAGCTGCTTGAGGCGCTGAGCGATTGCCACTCTTGATAGTTTCAGGTGCTGGCTTAGTGCATCGAGGTCATCACCCACGTGCTTGATTGCCACCAAAAATTCCCGATCAGGCAATTGACCGGCTAGCCTAAGCTCGGGTATCTGCTGCAGTCGGCGATATACCGCTTGCCGCGACATGCCGAGCCGGCGTGCCGTCTCCGCTATTTCATAATGAGCGGCCTCGTGCTCGCGCTTTAGTGCCGCATCATTGACCAAGCTCTTCTCGGTGTTGCCGTTCAATGACGGGATAAATTGTCGCTCATGCTCTGATAGGTTTAAGGCAAAGCGCTGCGCTGCAAGAAGGAACGCCCTAACATTTCCGGGCCAGTCAGCATTCAGGGCGTCGTAAATGAATTGCGCCCAGGCAGCCGCGATGGTGGGGGCCCTGATCGCCAAGTCTAAAGCCAGCGGTACCGACCTGAGGGCATTGTCGCCACTTGAGCTTTGGGTCAGCAGGAGTACGCCCATGTCTTCTCGCCGGGCAGAAAGCGAAGGAATTTCGATCGTTATGCCCGCCAAACGATGTAGTAGCGGTTGTTTGAACAACGATGAATCCGACAGATTGGCGTCAGTCGCCGCAATAATACGAATATCAACCTGCTGCGTTCTACCGCCCACAACGGGAACTTCACCTTGCTGCAACGCTCTCAAGAGCTTTGGCTGCAGTGACAATGGCGCCTCCCCAATCTCATCGAGAAATAAAGTGCCACAATGCGCTGCTTGGAAGTAACCGTTTCGCGTCTCCGCTCCGGTGAAGGCCCCTTTAGCTGCACCAAATAACTCCGCATCAGCCAGAGTTTCCGGCAAAGCGGCCATGTTGACCGCCACAAGCGGCGATTGGGCTCGTTTACTCTTCGCATGAATGGAATAAGCGACAATTTCTTTGCCAACGCCTGTCTCGCCGCAAATTAGCGTAGGTAAATCACATTGAGCAGCAACATCGATGAGGCGACAGACTGCGAAGGCCTCAGGTGAGACACCGACGAAGCTGTTAGATGCATCTGGGTCATCCGCTTCGGTATCTGTTTGGAATTGTGCCAATCGAAGCCAGCAGACCACTCCGTGACCAAAACGAATGGAAAGGCCGCGTTTGAGCTCGTCAAAGGTCACGGCCATCGAGGCGGACTTATCGGGACCAATTTGGCAGTGCGATACCCCAGATGCATCAGCCAGCAGTACACCACGTGTATGGTGGCTGACTGTTAATGCGCGACGGCTAACGTGCGGCTCATTCAGAGGCAAATCATCACTGAGTACAGGAGCGTTTCTACCGATGACCGAAGTGACAAGACGCAAGCTTCCGGAGGAGTCTACCGTCCCCAGCTTCATGGATGCACCGATGCGGGTCAGATCAGGATGAAACACCACCGTCAGCCGAAGATGTGCTGGCGCGTGGCCCTGATCTGACTCCCGTGATCGCATCGGCGCCCTGGTCTTTTCGCCAGGTTGCATGCTTCCCCCAGAATTAACTTGTTTTTATTTCTTTTATAACAACCCTTCCAGCCTAGTCGAGATTAACCTAGCTATCGTATTTGTCTAGGTTTTGTCGCGAATCTGGACAGCATAACTATCCGTCGTCACGACTCAAGTGTAAGAGGTAAAACGCACAAGCGGTGCCGAAAAATGCCGTTAAACCCACGCCGCCAAAGTAAAGCTGGTAGCCAACACTGTCCCCATAAGTATCGATGAGATAGGTGTTTAGCATGGGCATGTAGATATCGGGCGTGTACCCAATCATCGACACCATGCCAATGGCAAGACCTGCTCGTCGCGGCTCAATGCGCGTGGTATTGAAAGATGCCCAATAAATGCCGCGTACGCCGTAGATCAGAACAGATGAGGTCGCTACCGCGAAATAAAGAATGGTATAGGGAGAATCCGCGGGCAACACCAATAGACCTATCAGTGAGGTCCCCGCCAATGCAATCGCAATCCCGAGAGAGCGCACCGGGTGAAAACGGTCACCGATAAAGCCCGCTAGTACGGCCCCTACAGGGCGCATCCACAAACGCACGGTGGTCAACGCTGCAACCGCCACGGCATCAAGTCCAAATTGGGTCTGCAAGAATGCTGAATACGAATACGTCGCCCAAAACGCTTGATACCCGACGAGAATGCAGAGTGCGACCAACCAAACGCGCACATTGGTGAGGAGGCTTCGGAGGTCACTCAGTGTCTCTCGTAGCGTTCCCGAACTCTCATCGGCTTCTGGGGAATTTGCACCTTCACTGGTATGACTTTCTTTCAAAACGAGCCACAAAAAAACAGCAATAACGAGACAGACGAAGCTATAAAAATATATCACCTGCACCATAGCTTCTTCATCAGCCGAACCTAAAGAGGCGACAGCATAGGCGAACCAAGCGACCGCGATGGTGGCAAGAAGCGCCTCGAATAATCCACGCCCCCCTTCCAGTAGTCCGAAGTAGCGAGCCTGCAAATGCTCAGGTGCGAGCAGCGCGCAGCCTTTGATTAATGCTGCCCAAAATGTCAGACCTGTAGTGATTCCCCAAAGAGCGAAGATAACCGTGACCCAGAACGCTGACGGCAGGGTCGCGTACCAAAAACCGATGACACCCGTCATTCCGACAGAGAAGGTGAGAAGCGCCCGTGGAGAGAAGCGGTCTGCCAGCCAACCACTAGGCACATAACTGATGACAAAAGAGGCCCCAAGAATGCTGTAGGCAACGCTGAGTTCGGAGAGCGTCATCCCGAAGGTCGAAAGCAAGGTCAACTCGAAGTTTTGGCGAAGGTACAGGAGCGGATAGATCGCACCGCCCGCCATGATCAAGAACAGTAATTTGATATATCGCATCAAGACAGCATTGTGTGCCACGTGCATACCTCTATAGCTAGTGTCTCCACCGTAACGTGATTACGCTCATAAATCAGCGTCAATTTATTGTCGCTTTCCTCGGTATGGGATTACACTCGTTGCTACTGTGAGGTAGCACAGCGATGCGTAAGCTACGCAACACTTGAGGGCACGCTATGAATTACCTAGTTAGACGAGGGTCGATTCTTGATCTAGTGACCATTTGGGTTATTACCCTCATAAGTTTACTTGCCAGCCAGTCTCATGCGGATACACAGTGGCGCGTCGCGCCCGATCTAATCTTTAAGAGCCAATGGTTGAGTAGTGCCGAGCCCTCACCTGGTTACTGGGCGAGTGCCGGTATCGATGCTTACCGCACGTTCAATCTCAACGGGAGATCCTTTGCTACGGCGACAGTTCAGCTGTACGAATGGTGCGTTGAAGACCGGCTGCGGAAACCCGGCGTCCTGAAAGGAACCAGCGACTGCACACTCGTCTCCAAAGTAAGCAAACTTAATTTTCTGGCCTCTGGTGACGGTAAGTTCAACATCATGATCGGCCATACCGAGCTTCCTTTTGGTCTTGAGGTGCCTGTTGCAACCAACGAGACGTTGCGGTCGTTACTCACTCCAAGAGATACCGGACTGAAACTCGACTGGGGCACCGGAGTGAACGGCACGATCGACGGTGTTGCATACGAGTTCACGCTAACACGAGGCTCTGGCTTCGAATGGGAAAGTGAATCGGTGGATAAGCGCTCCCCCTGGGCTTTCGCAGGCAGAGTGGGTACGGCGACTGATCGGCAGGCATTTTTACCCTCTTCGGGTCACGGTGTCTCTGTGTTCAAAGGAGAGGTGCTGAATCCTCAAGGTGGTCTTAGCGAGCGGTGGAGAATCGCCTATGATCGTATTGGCTATCGCGGCGCTCTCGGTTACATGATCCAACTTAGCCACGGCAAAATCGATGATAGAGACGTCACCAACGCCTTCCTTGAAATTAATACGAACAGCCCTGACGAACGCTGGGTTTCTTACGCACAAATAAAATCGTTTAACGAAGAATTTGCGACAGGCTGGGAGAGAAGTCAGACCTGGGCTGTTGGAATTCGAACTCATCTCACGCCAAAAATCATAGGGAGTGCGCAAATAGCGCGTGAGCCCAAAAAGTTCTTTGATCAACCAGAGCAAACTGTATTCGATCTGCAGTTGCGACTCAGACTGGAGTAATAATGAAGAAAGTAATTGCTCGTGTACTCACCGCATCCCTATTTTGTTTGATCTCTCAGCAAACAGTCGCGGTTGCCTACTGTGCGCTTCGCGATCCTACTGACGCTCTACATCACTTTTATCCCCAGCTCATTAAATACGAAGCGCTCGATGGAACTGTTGATGAGTCTGTTAGAGATCACTTGACAGCGCAGCTGTCCAACTTACATTTTGACGAATTCGGAACACATACGCTTTACGCTGTCTACGATTTAGCGGGGTCAGCCGGTTTTGTGCACGCGCGCACAGAAAAAGGTGATTATGGTTTGGATGAGCTAGTGTGGTCATTGACTCCTGATCTCGCGATTCATGACTTTCGCTATCAGCGGACTCGCTCGCGTCACTCTGCAGTCATCGAAAGCGCAGACTTTGTCAATTGGCTAAAAGGCAAGGGCCGAGACGATCTCACGCGCCTTATTACCGATGACGGTGCACACCTAGTATCGCGCCCTAGTTTTGTTCCTGAGAGCGCCGAGCCATTAGCTGTCACCGCAATTCGGAGCGCAATCAAAACGATTCTGGTTACTGAATTTGTCTGGGGCGACTCAGTCGCGGTAAGAAGCGGATAACAGCGCGATCGTGGCGACATCGATTAGGACAGTTCAGCAAGCAACGATCACCGCCATTGTTGTCATGGGCATAACGCTAGCGGGAGGGTTTGCTTGGACCGCGGTTCGAATCGACGCACTAGAAATCAGTTTATCCAACGAGCGAATACGCGCCGCAGAGATTGAGCAAATGGTCGACCGGCTAGACGTGATCCTGACGGCCGCTGATCTTACGTTAAATGGTGGGGAAACCTACACGGCACAATGGGCTGCGTCTCGAGCCAGAGAGCTTGCGGGTAACATCTCCGAATTTAAAGCAACCAATGCTTCTTATTGGCCTGCATTCGAGCAACGCGGTGTCATTGATAAGCTCGAGCGACTGGCGCAAATGATTGTGTTGGAGCCTAGCTCCGATCAGGATCTCAACAAGACCCTCAGTGAATACGACGAGATCGCCAGGATATTGGTGACTACCGCAAACGACGCGCTCGAATATACAGTGATGCGTGTCGAGTCAGCAGAGCAGGTGCGAGGCGATAATGCTAGATTTTTGATTCTTATTATGGGTTCAGCTAGCTTCCTATTCCTATTTTTAAGCCTTCTTGCATCTAACTACCTTACACGACGCATAGTCCGCCCTCTTGAACTTCTCGGCATCGCTGCAAAGGAGGATCAGGACCTGAATGTGAGCAATCCTGATATCACGACAGCTCCGAATGAAATCGCTCAAGTTGCGGATTCTTTCGCGCGCTTCGCAAATAATCTCTCTCTGCGCGTTAAAGAGCGAACGGCTCAGCTGGAAGCAACAACTGAAAAGTTAATCAGTGAGAACTTTCGACGCCGTCGCGTAGAAGCCGATCTTCAAGTGGCACTGGAAGAATCACGCAACGCCTCCGCAGCAAAAACTGCGTTTCTCTCTGTGATGAGTCATGAATTACGAACCCCAATGAACGCGGTAATGGGCGCACTCCATATCATTAAGGCGGAGCCGCTAACTGAGAATCAGAAGAGGCTTGTTGATACAGCAAATGACGCTGGCGATTTCCTAGTTAACTTGCTGACCGATGTGCTGGACATCTCAAAAATTGACAGCGATGGCGTAGAAATAGATCGAACGCCCACCGAAATTAGACCTTTCTTGGAGCAACTGGGGCGACAAGTCTCAGTCCAAGTGGAATCAGCCGACTGCGCATGGTCTATCAGTGTTGGAGATGACCTCGCAGGTTGGGTAATGATCGATCGCAACCGACTTAAGCAAGTGCTAATCAACTTTATTGGAAACGCCTGTAAGTTTGCGCCGGGCACACCACTGCTGCTTAGCGCCTCTCCTGTTGAAGGTGACATAGCCAATCTGGTTCGCTTTTCCTTGAGCGACGGGGGACCCGGCATATCTCCAGAGCACAAGAAAACTATTTTTGAGCCCTTTAACCAGGTAGAAAGCAATCTAGATCGAAATGCGGGTGGCGTTGGTTTAGGTTTGTCGATAAGCCGTCGCTTAGCTGAGGCAATGGAAGGAACCTGCGGGGTTGAGAGTCAGATCAATAAGGGCTCCATTTTTCACATCGAACTGCCCTGTGCTCCTGTAGAAGCTCCAACTGAACTCGGAGGAGGCGGACGCTCACTGGCTGCCAAAGGTAGTGGTTCACCCAAGAAAAAAGATCATCCGCTGCATGTGTTGTTAGTCGAAGACAGTCATGTCAATCAACTGATTGCTAAGACCATGCTTGAGCAGCGAGGACTTCGGGTCACTGCCGTTGAAAGTGGCCTTGCTGCCATAGAAATCGCTTCACAGGAAACCTTCGATGCTATTTTGATGGACCTGCAAATGCCCGGGATGGATGGCATAACCGCGGCCCTCAAAATTCAGGATCTGGAGAGCTTAAGCGCGGAGTGCCCAATCATTCCAATGACAGCAAACGTCGGTCCGGAGTTTGAAACTCAAACGGTTAGTGCCGGCATGATTGGGTTTATTCCCAAGCCACTTAAGCCCGACGACATGATGGATTCTATTTATTCAGCGATTAGGCAAAAACGCGAGGCTTGAATTCTTGGCCTCGAACAAAAAAGGGCGCATGAGCGCCCTTTTATTTGCGTTTTTACTGAATGCCTTTAACCCGTCGGCACATCCGTGAAAGGAATACCTTTGTCCATTCGCGGCTCCTGCGGTAGTCCGAGAACACGCTCCGCAATGATGTTGGTCATGATCTCATCGGTACCACCCGCGATACGAAGGCCCGGCGCACCCATGTAGGAACCAATGATGTTATCGGCCAACTTAGAGCGACTGGTATCCCAAATGGCACCTGACGTCTCTAGCAGATCCATACAGAATGATGCCAACTGCTGCATCTTAGGCGCACCCACCAACTTGCCAATCGAGTTTTCGGGTCCCGGGATATCACCGCGTGATAGCGCCGAAAGAGTTCGGTAGCTGGTGAACTTGAGCCCGGCTTCCTCGACATAGAAGTTGGCAAGACGCGCCTTGACCGCACTGTCTTCAATGGCAGGTTTGCCATCAATCATCACCTCTTTGGCGAGCTGAATGGCCAACTTGACGTTCACACCGCTGCTTCCGGCGCCAATGGCTGCACGCTCGTTCATGAGCGTGGTCAGTGACACTTGCCAGCCCTGACCCACTTCACCCAAACGCTGTGAATCGGGAACGCGAACATCGGTAAAGTACACCTCGTTGAAGTCTGATTCACCGGTTAGCTGCTTAATCGGCTTGATCTCGATGCCGGGCGCCTTCATGTCGATAAAGAAATAGCTCAGACCCTTGTGCTTAGGAACCGTAGGGTCGGTGCGAACAACCACACATCCGTAGTCCGAGTAATGAGCACCGGAGGTCCAGATTTTCTGACCATTGATCACCCACTCATCACCGTCTTTTTCGGCCTTCGTGCGAAGCGCCGCCAGGTCAGAACCGCCTGCAGGCTCTGAGAACAGCTGACACCAGATCTCTTCACCACTCGCGAGTTTGGGCAGATATCGCTCGAGATGCTGTGGTTGAGCGTACGCCATGAGTGTTGGCGCCATCATGCCCTGACCAATCACAAAGAAGCCGGCGGGTACTTCATACTTTGCCTCTTCCTGCTTCCAAATAACCTGCTCAATCGCTGATGCGCCGCGGCCACCATAGGCGGGATCCCAGCCAATACAGGCCCAACCCGCATCGTACTTTCGCTTCTGCCAGAGCTTCGCTATCTGTAAGCGGTTGAGACCCGCAGTCTCTTCTTTCGTCGGTACGTTTGCTGCAAGCCAATCGGCTGCTGATGCACGAAACGCTGCCTGTTCGGGAGTATCGTTAAAATCCATGATTAACCTCTCTTATTCTTCGTTTCGTTATGCTGAAGCTGCGAGGCCGTCGACTAGACGTCCTTGCCACTGTTTTTCGCTGCCAACCGCAAGGCTCAACAGCTTGGCGCGACGGTAATAGAACTGGCAGTCGAACTCCCAGGTGAAGCCCATGCCGCCGTGCGTCTGAATATTCTCCTCAGCCGCAAACAGCGATGCCTGAATCGCCGCAACACGCGACGTCGCGGCCGCAACCGCCAGATCGCTCGCGCCTGCATTAAGTGCCCATGCACCGTAGTAAGCATTACTGCGCGCCAACGTGTTCTTGACGTACATTTTAGCCAACTTGTGTTTTATAGCCTGGTAGGAGGCAATTGAGCGACCGAAGGCGAAACGACCCAGCGCGTACTCACGTGCCTGCTCGAGCGCCTTGTCCGCCAGACCAATTTGTTCCCAGGCAAACAAGATCGCGGCACTGTTCATGAGCGACTCTACCGATGCCCAGCCAGCGCCCTCTTCGCCCAAAATCTCCGCACACGCACCGTTGAATGTCAGCTCAGCATGGCCACGACTGAAATCAATCATCTGCACGTTATCTTTCGCGACCGCGTCCTGACTGAGGTCAACTAGCGCAAGTGTTGCGCCGTCACCACCATCAGATTTGCAAACCACAATGGCGACGTCCGCAATGCCACCATCAGCGACCGGCACCTTGGTGCCATTGATCACGCCATCGGCCATCGATGTACTGATCTGATCGGACGTCACTGCACCGCCTGCCTCGCCAAGCGCGAAACAGCCAATGGCTGACCCATCAGCCAACTTGGGTAGCCAAGCCTGCTTCTGTGCTTCCGTTCCCAGCGCCATGATCGCCTCGGCTGCGAGATACACAGTTGAGCTGAAAGGCACGGGCGCACAGGCACGGCCCAACTCCTCTGCAATCACGACAAGCTCAAGGTGCGACATACCTAAACCGCCGTACTCTTCAGGAATGGTGGTTGCCGTCCAGCCCATTTCAGCAATGCCTTGGTAAAGGTCAGCATCGTGGGTTTCGCGGTTGTTCAACACGCGACGAACGAGTGTGGTGGGACAATGCTGGGTCAGGTAGCTACGCGCCTGATCCCGCAGCATTTGCTGTTCTTCAGAAAACTCGAAGTTCATGCCTAGGTCTCTATTGTTGTTAGTTGTGGCCTAAGAGTAGCGGGCGGCATAGCGACTGCCAATACATTGAAGTGATATTGATAGGACAGAGATGGGATAAAGATGCAGTAGAAGAGCCGCGACGAGTGAGTGTTACAGCCCTAGCGCTGTCCGTGCCATTCCCACAAATGGATCTTTTTTCTCCGTTTCAGAAGGTGCCCGATCGACTATTTGCTTAAAGCGTTTGTTCGAGGCCTCCATATTTCCGGCAATGCCATAGGCATCCGCAATCATCAAAGCCATGCGATTAACCTCTGTGGGTTCAATCAATCGAAACCACCAAATATCCACATGCTCATCGAGGGCGATGAGCTTTTCATGTTGTTGGCTTTGATAGTAATGAGCAACGAGGGTTTGGATGGCACTGAAGCTTACATACTCGAACGGCACTTCCTCCTCTTCATGAAAAATGTACTGCTCAATAAACGCGTATGCTTCATCAGAGTTGCCCATCATCAATTCGGCATATCCGGCGAAAAACAGCATGCGGTAGTTACTCGACTGTCGACCCAATGCATATTTTTTTAGGCCCGCCCAGTCGGCTTTCTTCATGCGCCTATCGATACTGCGCTGCTCGTTAGGTTTGAGAAACGTGAACTTGATTGGGTCACTACCTACATCCATCCGCTTCCCACCCCCAGTCAAGTCGAAGGTAAATTTGTTCTGGACACCCGAAACGCTCTGCGGAACTCCATCAACAACGCGCGGCTGATAGATGAACTTTTCCGCGGAATCGACGCTGACACCCTCGAACAAACCAATGGGGCTGCAGTAATCTGGGAAAGCATCACGCACCTTGCCCAGCTCGGTGACCGTGTACTGGATAATGCAGTAGCCCTCGATGCCATTGAACTGCGTGACATAAGGGTAGATGGGCGCCTTTTTTTCAAGCGGTGCGTACTCCTGATTCAGAGGGGTATCGGTTTCTTCAGCACTTAAATACATCGAAGAACAGGCAGTCAATGCAGCAGCCAAAACTAGGAACAATCGTTTCATTTGATAACAGTCTCAAAATTCTTCATAGACATCTAATGTATAGAGCCTAAAGTAACGGCTTTCAAATTTCACGGCGTTACGGTATGACTGTGATCACAAATAAAAAAAGGAAATGTAATGCGAGGTCAGTTAAAAATCAGCGTTTCAGCAGCTCTCCGTGGGGCTTTAGCCGTCAGCTTATTGGTCTTAGCCGCCTGTGGTGGCGGAGGCGGTGGCGGCAGTACGCCAGCACCCCCCGTGGTTGTTGAACCACCACCTGCGCCATCGGGTCCCGACTTTTCCGATGTGGACGCGTCGTTCCAAGCCTTCATCGATGGAACTACCGATTTTGATGGAATCAGCTATGTATTGGTGGATGCCGACGGCATTATTCATCAAGAGGTCTTTGGTGATCACTCAGACGACACGGTTGTTCTTCTGGCGTCGACCAGTAAGGTGCCGGCCGTCATGACGTTGATGGCATTGCAGGAAGATGCCAACGTCGAATTCTCGATAAGTGAGCCAGTAAGTACCTACCTTGCCTACGATGGCCCGTATGCGGACCGTACCGTAGAGCAAATGGTGAGCAACACATCAGGCATTCCCGGTCTTAGGCTTCTGGTGGGGTATGGATCGCCAACTGGACCCACACGGGCGGACTTCAATCACCTCTGCCAATTTAGCGCTCAGCCCATCTTCGAGTTTGAGGCCTGTGGTCAGACACTGGTACAGAACGAATTGCCCACCACACGAGCCGCTGGAAGCGTTCACGACTACGGCGGTAGCCAGTGGCAAATAGCGGGTGTTACCGCCAGCACCGTGGCAAACGCGACCTGGAACCAATTGGTTGATCAGTATCTGGGCACACCCTGCGGTCTGGAGGTCTTTACCTTTGGTAATCCATGGGAGTCACCCACCTCATTCACCGGCTCTGTCGACAGTCTTGCCGGCACCGCCAACCCTAATATTGAGGGGGGTGCGATTACCAATATGGCAGATTACGCCAAGCTTCTACAGGTGCACTTAAATGGCGGCTTCTGCGGCGATACGCAGGTTTTGAGCGAGGAATCTATCGCGAGCATGCAGGTTGACCGCGGTGGTGTGGTTGCCACGAACGCAACGCCTTACGGCATGGGATGGTGGATTCAAACAGAGATCCCCGGTGTTCTAACCGACCCAGGAGCGTTTGGTGCGGTTAGCTTCATCGACGTGAATCGCGGCATCGGTGGCTACATGGCCATCGATGAGTACGGCGATGACGCTGACTCTGGCGCACCGCCCGGATTCTTCATTGGACAAGCCATTCCTGCCATTCAAGCAGCGTGGGATGCCGCGCAGTAAATAGATTCGTCCTTCGACATCGATCTGGAAGGGGCGCTCAAGCCCCTTTTTTTAATTTCGGTTTTTTGAAGGTTTTAATGTCGGTTTCTTAAATCGGGCTTGGACCTCCGGCCGAAACCCAACGCCGAGGGGAGGCTTATCAAGGGCCGCGTCGCTCAGCTAAGGGTTGGCTGGGAGATCTGGCAGCGGCGCATCAACACAATCGGACTCTCGAGCTTGGATGAAATCGAACTCGTCCTGATCGAATAGCAGCTCGTTCTGAGATTTGGTTAGCACCCACTTTTTGAGATAAGTGCAATGGTAGGCCTCATTGCGCGGCATCCATTGCGTTGGATCACTGCTACCTTTCTCACCGTTCGACGAAGCGCCCACAGCGAGAAAATTATGGCTAGTTTCAGGCAGTACGCCCTCGGCGAGGCTGCCGGTGTTTGCATAGCGCCGCTGAAGCGAGGCACTGAGGTTGCCAAGGCCAGACACCCACGACTCATAGAGCGCAACAACATGATCAATCTGTACGTTGGATGCCGAGTAATAATGGATATCGTCGTAGGGATCTAGCCATCGACCGGTCTCCACAAAGCAGCCACTGGATGACATCACCAAAGGGTACGCCCCATCACCATCCAAGTGCTGCGCGATCAGCACCTCATGGCGATCGGAAATACAGTCACCATCTTCATCATCCCAGGTACTGGGCCGTTCGTAGTCGGGCGTTGAGACCTCGCCAACGAGGACGTCCAAGCCAAAGAGGGTTCTCGCTGCCACCTCGTCATCACTTGCATCGTTTGTGACATCAACGACCACTTGAATAGACTGGGTCAGCTCGCCGTCAAACGCCCTGACCGTCAGCTCATATCGGTTATCTGAACCGGCATCCGCCGGTGCCTCGTAATCTGGCGCCTCTTTGAACGATAGCTCGCCGGAATTCGTGATCGAGAAGGACTCGCTGTCGGCTCCACTGACGCTTAAAGATGTGGCATCACCGTCAGGATCCGATGCCGACACTGTCCCGACTGCGGTTCCGCTATTTTCCTGAAGACTGAAGTCATAACTCGACTGACCAAATGTCGGAGCACGGTTAGCCACCTCGGGTGCGGCAGATGAACCACCACCCCCACCACAGGCGGCGAAAGAAGCGGAGATCATCATCGCGATCATGATTCTGGGCTGTTTGATTTGCCTTTGTAAAAACGATGTCGGCATGGAGCTCGTGTAATTTGTTCTATTGGCGCGCACTATGATCGCAAAAGATGACATCTTTGCGACCTTCGATGCAAAACGCGCGTTGCCGATCTGTACTTGTAATGACAGACTTTCAACGTTTTTTTGAGTTCACTCAACACAGAGATCGCTTAACCCATCCATGACAGATTCTTATTCGATTCAACTGGAGACAGACCGGCTTATTCTTCGCCCGACGCAGGCTGAAGACTGGCCCTTCGCACGCGACTTCTTGATGTGCGAGGACACGATGCGTCACTTGGGAGGTCACCAGCAAGAGTCCGACGCATGGCGAACGCTGGCGCAATGGATTGGGCTTTGGTCATTAACTGATGCAGCCATGTTTGGCGTGGTAGAGAAGACATCCGGTGAATGGATTGGTCGCATTGGCCCGTGGCACCCACTGCATTGGCCAACACGCGAGGTGGGCTGGGGGCTGAGAAAAGCCTATTGGGGCAAAGGCTATGCCTTCGAAGCCGCAGCCGCCTCTCTTGATTACGCCTTTGATGAGTTGGGTTGGGACAGCGTGACGCACCTTATCGCGGATGAGAATGTTATGTCACAAAAACTCGCTGAGCGGCTGGGCTCAACACCCGGAGAGTACGTCAACCTTCCCGGATCCCTCAGCGACGTGCGGCTTTGTGTCTGGAGTCAGACGAAAGACCGGTGGAAGAACCACTGATGAGCTTATCGGCCCGCCACTCGGTGCTCTACAAAGTAGTTTTTTGGGTAATGTGTCTCGCTATTTTCGTGCTGGCTCTCCTGCCGAATAACTCTTCGTCAATTGCATTCCCGGAGGCCGATAAACTATTGCACTTGATGGCATTCGCGGGCCTAAGCTTCATTGGATGCTTAGCGCATCCCTACCGTATCTTTGTACTTACTCTCTTCTTGGTGTTTCTCGGCGGCGCTATTGAGGTGGCTCAAGGTTTTACAACAGATCGCGCGCGCGAGTTATTCGACTTCTTCGCCGACGTAGTTGGCATAGGGGCCGGCCTTATGACCTATCGCCTTTCACAACGCGGTTTTTTACGAAAATAACTCTGCCGGGATTGCTGATTTGCTTTGGTCTTTTAAATGAAACTTTTCGTTTGCCCTCCATGGACTTTTTGCAGGTAGCAGCCGCCAAAAATTGGATTTATGAGTTGTTTGTCCTAGCTTTTAGAGGGAAGCTTCGTCACTGATGAAAGCTACTCGTCCAAAACCAAGGAGCTCGACAACATGATTAATAAAGCAGTTCTAGTACTCACCCTTGCCTGCAGCGCATCAGTTGCCATCGCGGGACACCACGAAAAAGGCGAAAAAGCAGATCACAACTCTGCTGCATGGCAAATCAAGGCTTATAGCTCAGCCGCACCTGACTTTCTTGGCGATTTTGCGACCGTCATTGGATCTGACGGCTCAGTGCTTCGCGAGGGGACGAATGGCTGGATTTGTCAGTCCGCCAATCCGCGACCTGTTCCCGCGACAGGCTGGAGTTCAGCTCATCACGCCATGCCAGCCTGCCACGATGGCGAAGGCATGAAATGGATGATGGGGTATATGGCGGGCAAAGCGCCTGATATGGAGCGCGATACGTTCATGTGGATGCTCCACGGAGACATGGGAGAAGACAATACCAAGGCGGGTGTACTGAATGAGACCGATGCCGAACCAGGGCAATGGATTGAATCGGGACCGCACCTCATGCTCATGCCAAAAGACCCTGCAACATTGGCAAACTACCCCACGGATTTCACTACAGGCGGGCCCTACGTCATGTTCCCCGGAACACCCTATGCGCATTTGATGATTCCTGTACCGGGATATTACCAATACCAACCTGAATCAGCGCCTAAGTAACTCGCGCTTTGGGGGATATGGGGCTGAGTCAATCAGCTCCGTATTTTTGCAAGCTTACGGTCTCTCAATCTGAGGCACCCAAGTCGCATGGAAACCTGCAGGTACGCGCCCGGGGCACCTGACTTTTGCGATGGGCCCTTGCTCAATATCTTTGGCATCGTAGACACAGAACCACGAACTCCAGTCATTGGTGTCGTGCAAAAAGTTAACGACGTAACCGTCGTCCTCTTCGTCATGGCAGGTAGCACCCACTTTGGGCGCATAGACCGCCTCGCTACCTAGAACGCCAGGGCCATAGTCAAAGCGCCAGCTTTTGCCCGTCTCATTGTCGTACTTCACAAGACCTGTAAATCGGAGCGTATAACCACCCTCATCATGCGTGGGAATGTGTTGGTGGTAGGCATAGCGACTCTTTTGCCCACCGTAGAGCGGATTCGTCTTGTTGAACTCGGTATTGAGATCATCGATGTCGCCTTCTCGCACCTCACCAGTAACCAGATTGAAACGCCAGCGATAATTATTCGACTCAAGGCGCATGTAGGCGAGCATGTGCGACAGCTCACCCTCATCCCCATAAGCTTTGGGCATGGGGTTTACCGATCGACAGCCGTCCATGACGACCCAATCGCCCTCTTCCCAGCAGTTCGATACATGAAGGACATAACAAGGCTCACAGTCGAACCAACGAATCGTATTGCTCTCACCAAATCGGGGAATGAGGCCAAAACGCGTTGGTATATTTGTATGGAAGGTCACCACCCGTAGCTTGTGATTCTTCAGAACATCCAGGTCATGGAAGAACGGTAAGTCGTGCAAGACGGTGTAGTTTTGAGTAAAGCCGATATCGTGCGGTAAACGCGCACCGGGCAGATCAATGGGCACCTCGTGAATGACTTCGCCCTTGGCATTGGCCACGCCATAGGTCATATAGGGAGGCGCATCGTTGTAATCGAAGTACAATAGCTCACCCGTATTCCAATCGACTTTTGAGTGCGCCGACATCTTTGGCTTGTCCCGACCATCAAGATGAAACGCTCTGCGCGTCTCTAAGGTAACTGGATCCAAAGCAATCGGGTTCCCCGCGTTGTACCAGAGACTCACCAAATCGCCATTGAGCGCAAAAATATCGGTGTTAGAGGTGTCTTTGATCCCGAACTCGGACACGCTGTAATCAAACGGCCCCATAACGCCCGGAGAGACCGACTCGCCAGCGGTGGCTTCCCCCTTGAATGCAGGGGTATCAATCCACCGATTGATATAGCGCGCACCGTCATCACTGATATGAAGCGCATGCACCATGCCGTCGCCGTCAAAGGGGTGATAGCGATTCTTCGGCTCAAACACAGGATTCGCACCATTGCGGTAGAACGTGCCGCGCAGATCATTGGGCAACTCGCCGATGACCTCTAGCTTGTCCTGATCGAGCTCGCGGTTGGTTGGCGCATACACGCCATGAAGATAGGGGTTGTCGTGGTTATAGATCCAGGCAGGTGCATCCTCAAACTGTGGCGTCGCGCCCAAGCATTTGTCGCTAATGGGAAACTCGCCCAATGGCGCTCTCACAGTTTTTGGCGGCTGCTGTGCTGTCATCCGACGCACCTCACACAATGATCTTTCTGGAGACCCGAGCTTACTGACTCTGCCCTAATTGGCAAGAGAGACCTAAAACCTACCCAAACAAGAATTCGAGCCCCTTTAAATAGGATCTTCTAAATAGCATCTTCGTATTCAGCTACGTCGTCTGGATAGAGGGGTGCGCTGGATGCAAGCCATGATAATGTTCGTGTTGCGGTACTCGTCAGGAGACAGTGCGAGAAGGCCTTGGCAATACAGTGATGAGCATCTTTTCATCGCACCGCTATACATCGCAGAGCGGCAGTCGGTAGCATGCTATTCGACCAGCCACTAGGGCAGACATCAGAACAATAAAAATAGCCTGCGCCCTTAAGCGCAAGGTAAACCAGAAAGAGAGATACCATGAAGCTGAAAGGCCTACTTCACGTCACCATTGCCTACCTCGTTACTTTGGGTGTTGCCTGGGCAACACTTCAGGCACTGGGTGAGAGCCCGATCTGGGACATGTTCTGGGCGGATATTGCTGCCACCATCGCCATATTCGTCTTCAGTCGGCTGTACAAGAACTCGAGCTTTTATGACGCCTATTGGAGTGTCATACCGCCGTTAATCGCGCTTTACTGGATGCTCCAAGCCACTGCATCAGGCGTGGATGCCACGAGAGCTTGGCTGGTGGTGATATTGGTCTGGCTCTGGGGCATTCGGCTGACCGCCAACTGGGCCACCTTCTGGCCCGGACTTGAGCACGAGGACTGGCGCTATGGCCCTATCAAAACGAATGCGGGTAAGTGGGATGCGCTCGCCGACTTCTCTGCCATTCATCTTTTCCCCACAGTCATTGTGTTTGTCGCCTGTCTACCGATTTACGCAGCGGTTGCCGTGGACGCCCAGCCGCTCAACTGGCTGGATTATGTGGCAGCCACGGCGACAGCCATCGCTATTTTGATTGAGCTGGTATCTGACATTCAGCTGCATCGGTTCATTAATGAGCGCAAAGAAGGTGAGATTATGAGAAAAGGCTTGTGGGCCTACTCGAGGCACCCTAATTACTTCGGCGAGTGGCTGTTCTGGTCTGGTTTGGCGCTCTTTGGCGTAGCAGCAGTGCCTGAGGCGTGGTGGTGGGTACTACCGGGTGCAGTGGCAATGCTAGCCATGTTCCTGCTGGCCAGTATCCCAATGATCGATAAGCGCAGCATGGAGCGACGGCCGGCTTATGCTGAGCACATGTCAAAGGTTTCAGGCTTTGTGCCTTGGTTTCCTAAAAGTTAGAACATCCGGAAACTAGTTAGGTGACTTCTGCCTCGCTGCGACTTCCCGCGCGATCCACGTATACGTTTTTCGAATACCGTCTTCTAAGGTTTCCGTAGGCTCCCAGCCCAGCATTTTTTTGATCAGACGGTTGTCTGAGTTTCGACCGCGAACACCAACCGGTCCAGGTATGTGCTCTATCGACTGATTTTTGCCCGCAATGCGCATGACCATGGCAGCTAAATCATTAATTGACACCATCTCTTCGGACCCAATATTTACCGGTCCTTGCCAGTCAGACCGCATGAGCCGGATGGTTCCCTCGACACATTCGTCCACATAGAGAAACGAGCGGGTCTGAACCCCATCACCCCACATTTCTATACTGCCGCCGTCTGCTGCCATAGCGACTTTGCGACAAAAAGCAGCAGGCGCCTTCTCACGACCACCATCCCAAGTGCCTTCAGTACCAAAAATATTGTGATAGCGAGCCACTCGAACCTGCATGCCATGATTGCGCGCATACGCTAGATACAAGCGCTCACTGAACAGCTTTTCCCAACCATATTCGCTATCGGGGTTAGCGGGGTAAGCCGAATCCTCGGAGCAAAGGGGGTTATCGGGATCAAGCTGATTGTGCTCCGGGTACATACAAGCCGATGAACTGTAGAAGATTCTCTTACTATTTCTTTTTCGGCAAACCTCCAACACATTGAGATTAATGGTTGCCGAGTTGTGCATGATCTCCGCATCGTTGTCCCCGGTGAATACAAAGCCCGCGCCACCCATGTCAGCAGCGAGCTGATATACCTATTCGACTGGCTGATCAAACACTCGCTCGCAAACCGAGACATCTCGAAGATCCCCTTCAATAAAGTCATCAGCTTCCGTTTCCGCAAATTCAGGAAACTTGAGGTCAACGCCTCGCACCCACATGCCATCAGCTTTTAGCCGCCGCACCAGATGGGACCCGATAAATCCCCCGGCCCCACATACAATCGCTTTTTTCATTACAGAACCCTACTCGCCGATGACACACATTCCTCACTTGCGACTAAATGTAGCCTTGCATCAGTTGAAGGTCTAGATGACTGCGGGTTCTGCTCGCTCGCAATGCCACATACGTCGCATTTCTCACCAGTTTTAAAGGTTGATTCGATTAACCAAATCCAACTATCGTTAATAGCGCTTGAAAGACGGCGACTGATTACAGTAGCCAGCCAACGAACGATCTAATATGAAATGTGGAGCTACCTATGCGGCACCGAGGCGTTAAACCTATATTCGGCCTAATCCTTACCCTGTGCTCAGTGGCCGCTCACTCACAATCCATGGTTATCAAAGGTGCCACCATCCTAGACGTAACCAATGGCGACATGATCAAAAACCATGTGGTAATCGTGAAAGACGGACGGATAGACTCGGTAGCACCGGCCCGTTCAGTGGACGTTCCCAAAGGCATCGAGGTTCTGGACCTTCAGGGACACACGTTACTTCCGGGACTGATCGACATGCACGTACACCTCACGTCAGGGGGCGGCTACCACGGCTATGAGAGACTAAAGCTTACTGATGAACGGCGTGCCATCCTAGGTGTCGTGCACGCGGAGCAAACTTTGATGGCGGGCTTCACCACAGTCAGAAACGTTGGCGCGGGCTCGTTTGGTGATGTCGCGCTGCGTGACGCTATCAACGATGGCGACATCCCCGGACCGCGCATGCTGGTTTCAGGTCCGCCGATCGGCATTACCGGCGGTCACTGCTCTGATAATAATCTTCTACCGCCTGAGTATGGTATTACGGGTGACGGTGTGGCTGACGGACCCTGGGCTGCTCGCACCGCCGTTAGACGCAACATCAAGTATGGGGCCGATCTCATCAAAACCTGCTCAACCGGCGGCGTTCTTTCCAAGGGTACGAAGGTCGGCGCTCCTCAGTACACGGTGGAAGAGCTGACAGCCCTTGTTGATGAGGCACACAGCCGCGGACTCAGGGTCGCGTCGCACGCACACGGTGCACAGGGAATTATCAATGCGCTGATTGCAGGCGCGGACACCATCGAGCATGCGAGTTTTATTGATGACGAGGGTATTCGACTTGCTATCGAGAATGATGCGGCACTCTCGATGGACATCTACGTCACGGAATACATCCTCGGTGAAGGTGCCACCGCAGGTATCCTTGAAGAGTCGCTTGAGAAGGAGCGGATGACTGGCGCAATGCAGCGCTCTAACTTCAGGAAAGCCGTCGAGGCAGGGGCAACCATTGTCTATGGTACGGATGCGGGTGTTTACCCCCATGGTCAAAACGCCAAACAACTCTCCCGCATGACGCGCTTTGGTATGACAACGTTGCAAGCGTTGCAGTCGGCCACAACGGTTGCGGCAGAGGTCATGGGCCTTGGTTATGAAGTTGGGAAGATTGAAGCCGGTTACGCGGCAGACTTTATTGCCGTGGAAGGTAACCCAATCGAGCAGATCGAGCTGCTCGAGGCGCCCAGCGCGGTCATAAAAGGTGGTGTGAGGTACCGGTAAAACGGGATCGCTAGCGTTCTGCTAGTAAAAACTCGTCCGGAGCGCTCTGCTAACTTTTGGGCTTTTTTTTAAACGGCCATATTTTGATAAGTCGTTGCTAATGAACGCCGCTTAGCCCAGCTCAGGGATAACACCGAGCTGCTGGAACATAGTGAGGTAGTCCGACAGCCCGCGCTGCTCGACGATCTTTCCATTTCGAAGTTTTAGAATGGTCACATCCCGAAACGCCACGGTCTTACCCGTCGGATCCATGCCATTAATCGGACCGGTATGTGTCCCTTCGATCAGGAGCTCGACCACAATGTATTCACCGCCCTCGATCAGGAG
>JAACDF010000052.1 GCA_009937065.1 Gammaproteobacteria bacterium
CCTCGTAGTGGTTACTTCAGTAGTCGTTCCGGTCCTCATACAGCAGCTATCCCAGCTGGCTGCGGCAATTCCCGATGCATATCGGTGGGTATCGGAGGTGGCGGTGCCAACATTGCAGACGCAATTGAGCCTGAGCCCTGTCGCGTTGCCCACTGTCGACTGGCAAACCAGCTTATCTGACCACTGGCAGTCTGTCGGGCAGGTGACTGGCGGCGTTGTCCAAAAAGTAACGACCTCCAGCCTTTCGCTGATAGGGGTGATCCTCAATCTCGCATTGATACCGGTGGTGGCCTTTTACCTAATGCGCGATTGGGATGTCATGATGGCTGGTTTACTGAAACTTGTTCCTCGCGTCTGGGTTGGTAGCGTGACCGAATCAGTCTCTGAGGCCCATGGCGTACTGGAGGCCTTTGTTCGTGGACAGTTTGTTGTCATGGGTGCTCAGGCTCTGATGTATAGCTTTGGTCTCTGGCTGGTGGGCCTGAACTACGCCGTCCTCTTGGGCTTATTAGCAGGAGTCGCTGCCCTCGTTCCCTATGCAGGCGCCGTGATCGGTATCGGGAGTGCGATAATTGTCGGCTACTTTCAATTCGGTCTCGACCCTGTCGCTCTGGGCCTAGTTGCCTCTGTTTTTATGGTTGGCCAGCTGGTGGAGAGCTTCCTCCTTACCCCTATCTTGATTGGCGACCGCATAGGTCTGCATCCTGTCGCTGTGATTTTCGCACTCATGGCGGGAGGCCAGTTAGCTGGCTTTACGGGCGTTTTAGTCGCACTTCCCGTTGCAGCCGTGCTTCTGGTGTTTGGTCGACGGCTGGTCGATGCTTATTTATCCACCGACGTCTATAACGCGGATTAAGTCTGACTTATGAGCGGTCGATCAGCGCAGTTGGTCTTGCCCATATCCGTCAATCCGGGGGCGACTTGGAGCCATTGGGTCTCGCGCGAAATAACCGGCGAGGTTGAAAGCTTTGCTCAACGGGTGCTTCATCAGAGTGAATCCGGATTCTTTCTCTGGGCATCAGAGGGACAAGGAAAGAGCCATTTTCTTCAGGCCTGCTGTGCCTCTCAATCCGGGGCGCGTTATGTGCCCGTTGAATCGCTACTCGATTACCCGCCTGATGCGATTTTAGAGAGTGCCGAAAACGATTCGATGGTCGTCATCGACGATATCCACCTTACAATTGGACATAAGTCATGGCAGGAGGCCATCTTTCATTGTTTCAATCGATGTTCAGAACTAGGCACGCCTTTTATTGCATCTGCAACTCAGTCACCGGCGGGCTTGACTAGTTTGCTTGCCGATCTCCAATCGAGGCTCTCATTGCTCACTACATTCAAACTACCACCCTGGGAATTAGATGATTTTGAGAGACTTCTACGTCATTTGGCGAGCGATCGTGGTTTAACGCTGAGCGACGACGTCGCTCGTTATTTAACAATAAGAATTCAGCGTCGGCCCATCGATGCGATGAACGTTATCGCTAAGATTGACGAGACGACCCTGGTGGAAAAACGGTCGCCAACCATCCCATTTTTAAAGCTTCTGGGTCTCTGATCTGCCCGAGGGGGCTACTCTGCCGCGGCAATTTCATCGGGAGTGAGTTGTAGGTAGTTGCGAAGTCTTGCAACCAGAATGTAAAGCGGGATCGTATCTAGCAGTGCCACGGTTGCTTTGAATCCGTAGTTGCTCGCCACCAATATGAGCAGGGTTGAGAGTGTAATCTCACCCCTGTAGAAAACGGCGCCAAAGGTTACTGTCACCACCATGACAGAGTCGACAAGCTGACTTAGCAGAGTGCTGAAGTTATTCCGAATCCATAGGTGCTTACCTTTGGTAACGCGTTTCCAAAAATGGAACAGCTGCACGTCGCAGTATTGTGCAGTGATGTAAGCGACCATTGAGGCAGTCACTGCTCCACTGGTCATGGCGTACATCACTGTGAAGAGCTCAACATTACCTTCCAGGCTACTGCCTTGGGGTAGGGCTAATGGTGCTGCGAGCTGCAAAATCTGCCACGGTGGCATATTGCTGGGATCGACCGACGCTATGTATTGTCCTGCGGTCATCACCAGTAAAATAAACCCGTTGATAAACAGCCCTACGGTTACCAGAAAGTTTGCTCTTTTCTTGCCATAGAGCTCACTCACCAAGTCTGTACACAAAAAAGTGATGGGGTAGGGCAGCACACCGACGGCAAGAGCAAACGGACCGAGTTGAATGAATTTTGTGATGCCGATGACATTAAGTAGTGTCATTGCGGACAAGAAAACGCCGGCAAGAACTAAAAATACGCGCTCTCGTCGCTCGCTGAGTGCCGCACCGGTAATGGTGTTCAATGCTCTATCTGCCCTAAATTTGCATGTATTACCGAGCCATTCATCACGGGACTCTCGTGTGCCCAAGTGATTGCGCCCGCAATCTCTTCTGGCTTAACTAATCGGCCGAATCCGTTCTGTGAGCCAATTTCAACCATCAACTCGGTATCGCCGCCCAAATGCTGTTTTAGCATTTCGGTGTCAGTGAACCCTGGGCATACCATGGCCGTGTGAATCCCCGATCCAATTAGGTCCTGACAGGTAGCTCGCATTTGCCCCAGTTGTGCATGCTTGCTCACAACATAGCTGTAAGCGCCCGCGACGGCTTTTTCGGAGAGCGTCGATCCTACAAAAATAACGCTGGATCCAGAGGCCATCAAGGGCAACAAAAGACGATTGAGGGTGTTGACGGCAACAACATTGACCGCGAGTACGCGCATCATCGCCTCGGTTTCACAAGACTGCGCCGTGTCTTTGAGCATAAGCGATGCATTATGTATCAGCGCTATCTCGGTGGATTCCGCGGGTAAGTTCGCTTTGCAGGCCTGCACCGCAGCTGCGGCGCCGCCATCGGTGCCCAGATCTGCGGCGATATTAATCACACCCTCTACGGGGCTGCGTCGTCGCGCGATATTGATTACCGAGTACCCGCGAACTAAAAATTGTTCGGCAGTTGCCGCACCGATTCCAGAGCTTGCGCCCGTAATGATGGCAGTTTTTTGCATACTGATGACAGGGACCTCTTGTTTAGCCGCAGGTTATCCTACGCGGCATCGATCGGCTAGGATTGCATGTTAGCGCGGAGTCCGGCGAAGACGCTGCCGCGTATGAGTTAGCGAGTTTTTCAACAAAGGACAATTGAGTGACACAACTGACGACGCTCCACATCGAGAAAGAGGCGCATAAATTTTCATCGGCGCACTACACCATATTCTCTGCCACAGAGCGTGAACGATTGCATGGTCACAACTACTTCGTCTCGGTACGCATCGTCGCCAAGATGGGCATTAACGGATTTTCGGCCGACTACAATGTCTACAAACGGCGGATAAAAGCACTCTGTGATAAATACGATGAGTACATGCTGCTTCCCGAGTTCTCCCCATTTCAAACCCTTCAAACGGTGGGCGATGAAATTCACGCTACTTTTGCGGATAAGGTGCTGAAGTTTCGTGCAGATGAAACACGGGTATTGCCCGTCACCAATGTGACCGTTGAAGAGCTATCCCACCTATTACTCAAGGAACTGCTAGCAGCTGAAGACGATCCGGATTTGGTTGAAGTCGAGTTGACGGTTTCATCTGGCAGCGGGCAAGCGGGCTCCGCAATTTGGGCGGTCACTTAAAAAACAAAAATAATTACATTTTTTTTTGAACTTTTCATTTTTGCTGGGTTCTTATTAAGTATCCAGCAGATGGCGTTGCGGCGGGGGTAGCGCGAGGGAAACATCTGAGGGTCAGATGAGACATCATCATCTCCCGATTTGAGTGGCTCCTTTAATTCGCCGGCTTTTTAGCCGGCGTTTTTTTTGCGTCTAGTCCGCGTCGATATGCGCAGATATCGATTCCGCTGTTTGCGGTCCCACCAATGTGGCTACGAGATTGCCCTCGGGAGATAGAATCAGTGTGGTCGGGAGTACGGAGGGTCGCGTTATATCCAAAATAGATGCTGGGTCATCGATGATGTTGAACTCTATACCGAGCTCGGCGGCATCTGCGGCTAATGCTGTGCCCACCTTTCGATCAAAGTTAACCCCCAGAACAACAACATGATCGATTTGGTTAAGTTGATTTAGCTCGGGTATTTCCTCTCGGCAGGGTTTGCACCAAATAGCCCAGTAGTTAATGACGTTCCAATGGTCTGCTACTAGGCCGGTTCGCTCGCTCGAACAGCCGAATAGCATCAGACTTAAGAGAAGAATCAGCGTTAACCGCATTTTGCCCCACCTTTATTGCGACTCGCAGTATAGCGCGCTCCGAAGCTGGCTGTGAGCGTGCTAATGTTGCAGCTAGATACAGCGTTGGAGAGGTGGCAGGTGGCTGACCCTTATGTATTGATTTTGTATTATTCCCGTCACGGGTCCACTGAGGCCATGGCTCGGCAAATTGCACGAGGTGTGGCAAAGATCAGCGGTGTGGAGGCTCGGTTGCGGACGGTCCCTCCGGTGAGTGCGGAAGTGGACCGCCCTGTTATACCCGATGTGCCCGATGAGGGGCCGGTGTACTGTGATGAAGATGACCTTCGCGATTGCGCTGCATTGGCACTTGGCAGTCCCACGCGGTTCGGCAACATGGCGGCGCCCCTTAAATATTTCATCGACGGCACCTCGCCACTTTGGATTAGTGGTGCATTGGTAGACAAACCAGCCGGTGTATTTACCTCGACAGCATCGTTACACGGAGGACAGGAGGCCACACTCCTATCGATGGCACTGCCACTGATTCATCACGGCATGGTGTATGTGGGGTTGCCTTATTCCGCGCATGAGTTACAGGCCACGCGGACGGGCGGGACACCTTATGGACCCAGTCATTGGGCTGATGGAGGTAATGCGGATGGTGAGCTTTCAGATCACGAGGCCGCACTCTGTCAGGCGCTTGGGCGTCGTTTGGCTCGTTTTGCGGTTGTGGCGTTCCCGGCGTGAGTGAGTCATCGGTAAAACGAGGTTCGGTGACCGGCAAACTCTGGCTCGCTCTGTGGATCCTGAGCGGAGCCCTGATTGGTCAGGGCGCACTTGAGGTGATCGAGCTGGGCGCACGCTGGCCTTTATGGCTTGCTTCAGTGACGCCAATCATCCTGTTTTTATTTGGCGTTTCGCGAGACAGTTTGCAATGGATGATCTGGTATTGCCTGCTACTCCTATTTTATTTCGTCAGCGCGGTTGAAGATGTCTTTGCTCGCCCCAACAACTTAATTGTCGTAAGTGGACTCGTTATTGTTGTTCTGCTGTTTTCCGTCTGCACCGCCTACATTCGGTTTCGTGGTCGTGAACGACGTATAGCTGAAACCCTCGAGGACTAGAATATGGATTTACTCCGAGCAATTTGGCGCATCCTAGCAGGTATTAGTAAGGCCATTACGGTCTTGGTGCCGCTGCTTTTCGTCATCATTTTCTTCGCCGCGCTCTCGGTGAGCGTGTCGGAAAACGCACCCAAGCCACTGCCTGATCGTGCCGGATTGCTAATAGCGCCCTCAGGAAGACTGGTTGAGGATCGCACACCATTAGAGCCCTTGGAGGCATTGTTCGCCGACGAGCTTGCTGGTGAAACATGACTCTCGACCGTCATAGAAGGAATGGACGCGGCAGCTGGCGAC